>NZ_CP133838.1:1534949-1841939 GCF_031432975.1 Buttiauxella selenatireducens
GCGTTAACGCGCATGAAAGCGCTCTATCCGGATGCCGCAGTTCTGGTACACCCTGAATCGCCGCAAGCCGTAGTAGATTTGGCAGATGCTGTCGGTTCAACCAGCCAGCTGATTGCAGCGGCGCAAACGTTGCCGAACAAACAACTGATTGTGGCGACCGATCGCGGCATTTTCTACAAGATGCAGCAGGCGTGTCCGGATAAAGAATTGTTTGAAGCACCGACGGCGGGCGAAGGTGCCACTTGCCGCACCTGTGCTCATTGTCCGTGGATGGCGATGAACGGCCTTAAAGCTATCGCTGAGGGACTGGAGCAGGGCGGAGAGGAGCATGAGATTCATGTTGATGCTACGCTGCGTGAGGGCGCGCTGGTGCCTTTAAATCGAATGCTCGATTTTGCAGCCGAGTTGCGACGTAATATTAAGGGTAACGCGTAAGTATTTTATCCCCGTTATGTTGGGTATACGTTCAGGAGCGAATATGGATTTTTTAAGCACACAGAACATTTTGGTACACATACCCATCGGGACTGGTGGATATGATTTATCGTGGATTGAAGCGATTGGTACCCTGGCGGGTTTACTGTGTATCTGGTTGGCGAGTTTAGAAAAAATCAGTAATTACGCGTTTGGTTTAATCAACGTTACGTTATTTGCGATTATTTTCTTCCAAATCCAGCTTTATGCGAGCCTATTGCTCCAGCTGTTTTTCTTTGTGGCCAATATTTACGGTTGGTATGCATGGTCAAGGCAGACGAGCGACAATCAGGTCGCACTCCATATTCGTTGGTTACCTTTGCCCAAAGCATTTGCCTGGATTGCAATCTGCGTGGGTGCGATTGGGTTGATGACCGTGTTTATCGATCCCGTCTTTGCGTTTCTGACCCGGGCAGCTGTTTCCGTGATGCAGGCACTGGGCCTGAATGTGACGATGCCGGAGCTTCAACCCGATGCCTTCCCGTTCTGGGACTCCTGCATGATGGTGTTGTCGATTGTGGCGATGATATTGATGACTCGCAAATACGTCGAAAACTGGTTGCTGTGGGTTATCGTTAACGTTATCAGCGTGGTGATTTTTGCCTTACAGGGCGTCTACGCAATGTCACTCGAATATTTGATTCTCACGTTTATTGCGCTCAACGGTAGTCGCATGTGGATCAACAGTGCGCGTGAGCGTGGCTCACGCGCCTTGTCTTAATCAGTGATGGTGATGAGCATGATCGTGGTGGTCATGCTCATTTAAATCACAATCCTGGCCGTGGCAAAGCTGATATTCCATTTGCACTGTGGCATGTTCAATCTGATATTCATCTTTTAGAAAATGGTGGATGCGTTCTAGCAGAGCGTCGTGATCGTGCGGTGGCACGACCTGAACATGCAGTGTCATTAGTGGTTTCTCGCCCACCAGCCAGATATGCACGTGGTGTACGTTGCGGACTTCAGGAATCGTTCTAATCAGTTTGCGTTGCAAAACGGCAATATCAATGGCGTTAGGCGCGCCTTCGAGAAGTTCATTCACGCTCTCTTTGAGTAAATTCCACGCGCTGCGTAACACCAGACATGAAACCAGAATTGAAAGAATAGGGTCAATAGGTGTCCAGCCTGTCCACAAAATAATGAGCGCCGCGACGATGGCACCCACTGAACCTAGCAAATCCCCTAGCACGTGCAGAGCCGCAGCACGCACGTTGATATTTTTTTCTTCATTTCCGCGATGCAAAATCCAGAACGAAAACAGATTTGCCAGTAACCCTGCAAACGCAATGATCAGCATCGTCCAACCAGCGATAGGCTGCGGGTGATAAAAACGCACGATCGCTTCCCAGACAATCAAAACCGTAATCACTACCAGAGCAATGGCATTCACGAAGGCTGCAAGTGTGGTCAACCGGAGCCAGCCGAAAGTATGGCGGGCATTAGGTGGTCGACGAGCAAACTGCACCGCCATTAACGCGACCAACAACGCTGCTGCATCAGTCAACATATGCCCGGCATCAGCAAGTAAGGCAAGCGACCCTGAAATCACCCCTCCGATGACTTCTGCCACCATAAATAGCGCCGTGACAATAAACGCCAGGAACAGGCGTTTGGAGTTGGAATTCTCTGAGGAATGTTGATGTGAATGCGCCATGGTTTCTCTGTTTTTAATAAGCAACAATGTGCTAATTATAACCACTAAAGCTGTTTAACTTATTGAATAAAACTCATAAAAAAGGAGAGCCTAAGCTCCCCTGGTTTTTTACCGGGATGATTTTACTGTGACGTTCCATCCACTTTGGTATTCACGTCATCGCCGCTACCGGTTTCAACTTTTTGGTTGGTGTCCGGACACTTACCGTCTTTACACATCGAATTTTTATGAATTTCATCTTTGGTCATGCCATCGTGGGTCATACCGCTATTGCTGGTTGAGCCATTGGGATGGAGCATAGTACCGCCGTCGTTGATATTGCTGTTATCAACACCTTTGGGCGCGATGTTCTGATTCGCATCAGGCGCGACCTGGCCTGCTTCAGCGCTTGCATTCGCCTGGCCGTTATTCATGCCGCTTGTCTCGGCAGACAAAGCTGCACCGCTGGCAAGGGTGAGTGTTGCTGTCAGGAATAAAGTCGTTAATTTGTTCATTATGATGCCCCTGTTATGGTCGTTATTGCTGGATAACTTCTTCCAACAGTGCATGGGTTTTATTCTGATTAAATTATTTCTATCGGCGATACTTGCCGACAGTGAGTATCTAATCAGAATACAATTTTGCTAAATTGCAACTTTCTAGTGTTTACAATTAAAAATTGTAGTGGCAAACCGAGTTTTTACCATTTATTGACCGCTTTTAGGTCATTTCCAGGAATATTCCGCCTGAAGTGTAAAAGCCCGTTTACACTTCAGGCTTGAAGCGATAGATTGAAGGGATTGCAACTAAGCTAAATCTAAAGGCCATTCCCGGAAATATCATGAATTATCAGAACGACGACTTACGCATCAAAGAAATCAACGAACTTCTGCCTCCAGTAGCGCTGCTCGAAAAATTCCCTGCCACTGAAAATGCAGCCGCAACGGTAGCTGGCGCTCGCAAAGCGATTCATAAAATTCTGAAAGGAAATGATGATCGTCTGCTGGTTGTCATCGGCCCTTGCTCAATTCACGACGTCAAAGCGGCGAAAGAGTATGGCGCACGCTTGCTGACACTGCGTGAAGAACTGCAAGACGAGCTGGAAATTGTTATGCGTGTTTACTTCGAAAAACCACGCACGACGGTGGGCTGGAAAGGCCTTATCAACGATCCTCAAATGGATAACAGCTTCCAAATTAACGATGGCCTGCGCATTGCACGTAAGCTGTTGTTAGATATCAACGACTCCGGCCTTCCGGCTGCGGGCGAGTTCTTAGATATGATTACCCCGCAGTATCTGGCGGACTTGATGAGCTGGGGTGCCATTGGTGCACGTACTACAGAATCTCAGGTTCACCGTGAACTGGCATCAGGTTTGTCATGTCCGGTTGGTTTCAAAAATGGCACAGATGGCACAATGAAAGTGGCGATTGACGCAATCAACGCTGCGGGTGCGCCACACTGCTTCCTGTCTGTGACCAAATGGGGACACTCGGCCATCGTTAACACCAGCGGTAATGGCGACTGCCATATCATTCTGCGTGGCGGTAAAGAGCCAAACTACAGTGCAGCACACGTTGCTCAGGTTAAAACCGATCTGCAAAAAGCGGGGCTGCCTGCACAGGTCATGATCGACTTCAGCCATGCCAACAGCAGCAAGCAGTTCAAAAAGCAAATTGAAGTCTGTGCCGATGTTTGCCAGCAAATCTCGGGTGGCGATAAAGCCATTACCGGCGTGATGATTGAAAGTCACCTGGTTGAAGGCAATCAGAGCCTGGAAAGCGGCGAGCCGTTGGTTTATGGCAAGAGTGTTACCGATGCATGTATCGGTTGGGAAGACACTGAAACTGTGTTGCGCCAGTTGGCGGATGCGGTTAAAGCTCGTCGCGGGTAATCTGCGCGTGGTGCCATAAAAAAAGGCGTGGTTTTTACCACGCCTTTTTCACATCTTATGAATTACTTCGCTTTACCCTGGTTTGCTACCGCAGCGGCTTTTGCTGCGATTTCATCAGCATTACCCAGATAGTAGCGCTTCAGCGGTTTGAAGTTCTCGTCGAACTCATACACCAATGGCACGCCAGTTGGGATATTCAGCTCAAGAATTTCTTCTTCGCTCAGGTTATCAAGGAATTTCACCAGCGCACGCAGGGAGTTACCGTGAGCCGCAACAATGACGCGCTCGCCGCTTTTCATGCGTGGCAGAATGGATTCGTTCCAGTAAGGAATAACGCGATCGATAGTCAGTGCCAGGCTTTCAGTTACCGGCAACTCTTTATCGGTCAGGCTTGCATAACGTGGGTCATGACCTGGGAAACGTTCGTCATCACGAGTCAGCTCTGGAGGCGTGATCGCAAAGCCACGACGCCATTGTTTAACTTGCTCATCACCGTATTTTTCTGCGGTTTCTGCTTTGTTCAGACCCTGCAATGCACCGTAGTGACGCTCATTGAGCTTCCAGGATTTTTCAACCGGCAGCCAGGCCTGGTCCAGTTCATCGAGGATGTTCCACAGTGTATGGATGGCACGTTTCAGCACAGAAGTGTAAGCAAAGTCGAAGGAGTAGCCTTCGTCTTTCAGTAATTTACCTGCCGCTTTCGCTTCAGATTCACCTTTCTCAGACAGATCAACGTCATACCAACCGGTGAAACGGTTTTCGTTGTTCCACTGGCTTTCACCGTGACGAACCAGAACCAGCTTAGTAACAGCCATAGTTTACTCCTTAATAAGCCTGCGATTAATGATAACGATTATCATTATATTGCCGCAAAGGGGCGAGCGGCAATGCTAATCGTTTAACATAGCGAAAAAGAGTGCGGAGTGTAAGTTGGATGTGAACGGTTGTTATATTTTTGTCGCTAAATGGCGGGAAATCCAGCGATTCGAAGAAGAATCACCCTCCCAGGGGGAGGGTGGGGAACTTATAGCGGAATGAATTCGTATTCCGTAATACTCAGATATTCTTCATTAGGCTGTAACCAACAATCGGGTTGTGGCCATTCCGGATGATTTGGGCTGTCAGGCAGGAACTCGCTTTCCAGCGCCAGACCTTGATACGCGTGGTAAGTCCCTTGCTCCCGAGCAGGCGTCCCATCCAGATAATTACCGCTGTAAAACTGTAATGCAGGCGCAGTCGTGTAGACCGTCATTTGCAGTTTATTATCGCTCGACCATAGGTGTGCTGCCGGTTGGCTGGCATCGCCCTGTGCCTGCAATAAGAACGCATGATCGTAACCTTTCACCAGCACCTGATCGTTATCACTCAGGAAATCATCAGCGATGGTTTTCACCGTGCGGAAATCAAAACTGGTGCCTTCCACATCTTTAAGCCCAGCCTGCGGAATGCCATTGCTGTCGACGGGCAAATAGCTATCAGCCAGAAGTTGCAGGCGATGCTGACGAATATCGTTTTGCTGACCATCAAGGTTGAAGTAGGCATGGTTGGTCAGATTCACCGGGCACGCTTTGCTGGTTTTGGCGCGAAACTCAACGGTGATGCAGTTATCTTCGGTGAGCGCATAGCGTGCCGTTGCACGTAACTCGCCGGGATAACCCTGGTCGCCATCCTGGGAATCCAGGGTATACAGCACTTCGTGTTCGTTCTGGCGCACAATACGCCAGCGACGTTTGTCGAAGCCGTCAGGCCCACCATGTAGCTGATGTGCGCCCTGGTTAGCCGTCACGCTAACGGTTACGCCATCGCGGCTAAACGTGCTGTTTGCAATCCTGTTGGCATAGCGCCCAACCGTTGCTCCCAGATAAGCCGACTGATTCAAATAATCTTCCGGTGTTTCACAGCCGAGCAACGTTTCGCGCACGGAACCGTCTTTCATCGGCACACGACACGACAGCAAAGTCGCGCCCCAGTCCATGACCGAGACCACTAATCCCGCACTATTGCGCAGGGTGGAGATGCGGAATGGTTGCCCGTCAGGAGCGAGCTGTGGCGTTTCTTTTAGCATTGACCCGCGCCCTCCGAAGCTTTGCAGACATAGAAGGTTTCTTTGATGCCCGTTTTCGCTTCGTACTGTTTTGCGACGGCTTGCTGCACCGCTGGAACCAAATCTTCCGGGATCAGCGCAACAATACAGCCACCGAAACCGCCGCCGGTCATACGCACACCGCCTTTATCGCCGATAGTGGCTTTGACGATTTCAACTAACGTGTCGATTTGCGGTACGGTAATTTCGAAATCGTCGCGCATAGAAGCGTGAGATTCAGCCATTAGCTCGCCCATACGGTGAAGATCGCCTTTTGCCAGTGCATCAGCGGCTTCAACGGTGCGGATATTCTCGGTCAGTACGTGGCGCACACGCTTAGCGACGATAGGGTCAAGTTCATGAGCCACGGCGTTGAATTTGGACAGTTCCACATCACGCAGCGCTTTCTGAGTAAAGAAGCGCGCGCCGGTTTCGCATTGCTGGCGGCGGGTGTTGTATTCGCTGCCCACCAGCGTGCGTTTGAAATTACTGTTAATGATGACAACGGCCACGCCTTTTGGCATTGAAACCGCTTTGGTGCCAAGCGTGCGGCAATCGATCAGCAGCGCGTGATCTTTTTTGCCTAACGCGGAGATCAGTTGATCCATGATCCCACAGTTACAGCCAACAAACTGGTTCTCTGCTTCCTGGCCATTTAACGCAATTTGTGAACCATCAAGTGACAGGTGATAAAGCTTCTGGAACACCGTACCTACAGCCACTTCAAGTGAAGCCGATGAGCTAAGTCCCGCGCCTTGTGGCACGTTACCGCTGATCACCAAATCAGCGCCGCCAAAGTTTTTATCACGCTTTTGTAGATGTTTAACCACACCGCGAACATAGTTGGACCACTGTTGCGTGTCATGGCTCAGAATCGGTTTATCGAGAGAAAACTCATCGGTTTGGTTGTCGTAATCGGCTGCGATCACGCGCACCATGCGGTCGTCACGTTTTGCACAACTGATGACGGTTTGGTAGTCGATCGCACAAGGCAGCACAAAACCGTCGTTATAATCGGTGTGTTCGCCAATCAGGTTAACGCGGCCTGGAGCCTGAATCGCATGGGTCGCCGGATAACCAAATTTTTCGGCGAAGATGTGTTGGGTATTATCTTTCAGACTCATTTTTTATTCTCCGGATTGGCGAAAGTGGATATCGGAAACGGCACGCAAGCGTTCTGCGGCTTGCTCTGCGGTTAAATCACGTTGGGTTTCAGCCAGCATTTCGTAGCCGACCATAAATTTACGCACTGTTGCGCTACGCAGCAGCGGTGGATAGAAGTGAGCATGCAACTGCCAGTGGCCATTTTCCTCGCCGTTAAACGGAGCGCCGTGCCAGCCCATGGAATAGGGGAAGGAGCACTGGAAAAGGTTGTCGTAACGGCTGGTCAGTTTTTTCAGCGCGAGCGCTAAATCACTGCTTTGTTCGGCACTTAAGTCGGTGATGCGCAGGATATGCGTTTTTGGCAGCAGCAAGGTTTCGAACGGCCAGGCGGCCCAATAAGGCACCACGGCAATCCAGTGTTCCGTTTCGACCACCGTACGGCTACCGTCTTTCAACTCGCGCTGTGCGTAATCGACCAGTATCGGCGAGCCATTTTTGGCAAAGTATTCGCGTTGCAACACATCTTCACGCGCCACTTCATTTGGCAGGAAGCTATTTGCCCAAACCTGGCCGTGGGGATGCGGGTTGGAGCAGCCCATAGCCGCACCCTTATTCTCGAAAACCTGAACCCACGGATAGGTTTTCCCTAAATCCGCTGTCTGTTCTTGCCAGGTTTTCACCACTTCTTCCAGCGCAGTCACTGAAAGCTGTGGCAATGTTTTACTGTGATCTGGTGAGAAACAGATAACCCGGCTGGTGCCGCGTGCGCTTTCACAACGTAATAGCGGATCGCTGCTTTCTGGTGCATCGGGGGTATCCGTCATCAATGCAGCAAAATCATTAGTAAAAACAAATGTGCCGGTATATTGCGGATTTTTATCGCCGGTGACACGCGTATTGCCAGGACACAAGAAACAATCCGGATCATGATCGGGTAATGTTTCATTTGATGGCGTTTCCTGCGCCCCTTGCCATGGGCGCTTAGCGCGATGCGGGGACACCAGAATCCATTGTCCGGTCAGTGGGTTATAGCGGCGATGTGGATGATCCACCGGGTTAAACTGCTCCATCACATTTCCTTAGTCTGGATAACCTTGAGGATGGCGAGACTGCCAGCGCCAGGTATCATCTGCCATTTCTTGCAGAGTCCGGCTGACACGCCAGTTAAGTTCTTGATCGGCTTTGGTGGCATCAGCCCAATAAGCGGGAAGGTCACCATCACGACGCGGCGCGAAGTGATAATTCACCGGTTTACCGCAAGCGGTGCTGAAGGCGTTGATCACGTCCAGCACGCTGCTGCCGATACCGGCGCCGAGGTTGTAAATATGCACGCCCGGTTTACCTTGCAGCGTTTGCATTGCTGCAACGTGGCCATCGGCGAGATCCATCACGTGAATATAGTCGCGCACGCCGGTACCGTCTTCGGTTGGATAATCGTTACCAAAGACGGCCAGTGAATCACGACGCCCAACGGCAACCTGCGCGATGTAAGGCATCAGGTTGTTTGGAATGCCTTGCGGATCTTCACCCATATCCCCTGATGGATGCGCACCCACCGGGTTGAAGTAACGCAGCAGGGCCACGCTCCAGTTCGGCTGGGCTTTTTGCAGGTCAGCCAGAATCTGTTCAACCATTAACTTACTGCGGCCATAAGGGCTTGCCGGTGTGCCGGTTGGGAAGCTTTCCACGTAAGGGATTTGCGGCTGGTCGCCATAAACGGTCGCGGAGGAACTGAAGATGAAGTTGGTGACATTGGCTGCGCGCATGGCGGAAATCAGACGCAATGTGCCGGTCACGTTGTTGTCGTAGTATTCCAGCGGTTTGCTAACCGATTCGCCAACGGCTTTCAGCCCGGCAAAATGAATCACGGCATCAATCTGGTGATCGTGGAAAATTTCAGCCAGCAGCGCTTCATCGCGAATATCGCCATCGATGAACAGAGGATGCTTACCACCCAGACGTTCAATCACTGGCAGAACGCTACGCTTGCTGTTGCACAAATTATCCAGAATGACGACATCGTGGCCATTTTGTAGCAGTTGCACGCAGGTATGACTGCCAATGTAACCGCTACCACCTGTTACCAATACTCTCATTTTTCGCTCCATTACGCGTATGGTATGTAATAAACATAGCATAACAGAGATGTCAAAAGTGTGACATGCGCTAAATTAGTGGAATCGCTTACACTAATGTTTTAAACACAATCCCCTTCGGAGAAAATGATTATAAAACAAAGGGTCACTACCATGATGCTGCGGGTTGTCTGAAATTAGGGCGGATAAGCGAAACCGCTCTCCGCCTTGTCAGGAAGGGGGGTTATCGTGCAGGCGACACGTCTTCAATCTGATAGCGATACTTCTCGCCATCGGCGACGAAGGTCAGTCGCTTAGTGATGCACTCCGGCGCATCTTCAGCGTGGTGAGAGACAAACAGTAACTGGGTTTCTCCTTCGCCAATCAAAATATCAATGAAGCGGCGTACTAGCTGGCGATTCAGCGGATCCAGACCTTGCAGCGGTTCATCCAGAATCAGCAGGGTTGGGTGTTTAACCAATGCACGTGCAATAAGCGCGAGACGTTGTTGGCCCCATGAAAGGCTGTGGAACGGCGCATCGGCGATGGCGTTGTCCATACCAAGCATGTTCAGCCAGTGGCCAGCCAGTTTTTGCTGGCGGTCAGATACGGCCTGATAAATTCCAATCGAGTCAAAATAGCCGGAAAGAACCACGTTTCGTACCGTGGTGCTGACGCGGTAATCCAGATGCAAATTACTGCTCACGTAACCGATATGCTTTTTGATATCCCAAATGGTTTCGCCGCTGCCACGACGACGGCCAAATAGCGTCAGATCGTTGCTATAGCCTTGCGGATGATCGCCAGTAACCAGGCTGAGTAATGTCGATTTACCCGCGCCGTTTGGACCCACGATTTGCCAGTGCTCGCCGGGATTTACCGTCCAGGAGAGCTTATGCAGAATAGGGCGGTCATTATATTCCACGACACCATCGCGCAGAATGATACGCGGCTGGTTTTCTGGAAGTGTATAGCGCGCACTTGGGTCGTCGGCTTCAGGTAGCGCAACGCCCGCCAGTTTTTCGCTGTGGGCCAGTTGTGCAATCAGCGCCTGCTCGAGCAATGTTTGTTTCTCGCCGACTTCAATCAGCGCGCAATCGGCCAGCACGCCTGCGTGTTGTACAAAGTCCGGAATTTCATCGAAGCGGTTAAGCACCAATATCACGGTGTAACCCTGCGCGCTCAGCTCGCCCAATAACCTGGCGAGTTGCTCACGAGATTTCACATCCAACCCGTCAAACGGCTCATCAAAAATGAGCAAATCAGGCTGTGGCATAAGCGCCTGACAGAGCAGTGCTTTGCGAGTTTCACCCGTTGAAAGGTATTTAAAGCGGCGGGTTAATAAGGGTGTGATACCAAAAAGCTCAGCTAATTGCTGACAACGGGCTGCATCTTTGACTTCTTCCTGAATGATTTCCGCTGTAGTGCGGCCAGTATCGTCTTCGTCAGGGCTCAATAAATCGGTGTTATTACGCTGCCATTCATCGCTGACTAACTTTTGCAGTTGCTCAAATGAAAGGTGGGCAACGCGTGTAAACGTGCATTGGAGTTCACCTTTTTGCAGATGAAGAGATCCTGCGAGTGCGCGGGCAAGCGCGGATTTTCCGCTGCCGTTCGCACCCACAAACGCCCAGCTTTCACCGGCGTTAATGGTTAAATTATTAAGGTTTAGAGTTCGGATGTCGCTTAGGTGAAATATACCTTGCGAGATGTGCAACACAGACATGTTTTATCCCATGTTTTGCAGTGATAAGTTTCAGATTTACGGATTGCACACTTCGTTGTCAATTCACCGGACGGATTTAGCACAGAGTGGCGATAATCACGCGATCGGCATTAAAAAATGCTATGGCTTCAGCACCTTCTACCAGTTTCTGGGTTTCTACCACGTGATTAGGAACCGTTGCACACAGCGTTTGTCCGTCGGGCAGTTGCACCAGAACTTCACTTTGTTCGGCATCTTGTTGAATATTGGTGATAGTGCCGGTGAGCTGGTTGTCTGCGCCGCTGGCGCGTTGGGCGTCAGTGGTAATTTCCACCCATGGCGCTTTAATTAGCACCAGTACTTCTTTGCCTTCGCTTAGCCCCAGACGTTCGGCACTTTGGCGCGTAATCGCTGCACGCAGACGTGTGGTGCCATCAGCCAGTAGAATATCAACGTGCTGTTGTACTTGTTCACTATCGCGATGCAGAATTGTGCCGAAAAGTTGGTTACGGGCGCTCGTTTGCAGCGAAAAACGGGAGATAGCGGCGAGAAGGCTATCAAGTGGCAGTGCGTCATCACGCAGCACATCGAAAGCTTTTTGTTGGATTTGCGCGAGCAATTCATACAGCTGAATCAGGCGTTCGCCATAGCGCGTAATCACCGCACCGCCGCCGCCTTTGCCGCCCGTCGCCCGCTCAACCAAGGTCTCGTCGCTTAACTGATTCATCTCATTGATGGCATCCCAGGCACTTTTGTAGCTAATACCTGCGAGTTTTGCGCCCTGGCTAATTGAGCCGGTATGTTGTATTTGTTTAAGTAGCGCGATACGACGTGGATCGGCGAACAGCCGCTGCTGGAGTTTCAGCGTCAGTAAAATTTCAGCTTGCATAACCTCTCCGCAATAGTAAAAAAGTCATTTTCACCTATTGCGAGGGGTTGGGCAAATCGCACAAAAGGAGAGTGCGTTTTTCTGTCAGGTCGTTAGAATACTCGTTCTCACTTTTGTTGGAGGCATCCATGTTAGAGTTATTGAAAAGCTTGGTGTTTGCCGTGGTCATGGTGCCAATCGTAATGGCGGTGATCCTCGGTCTTATCTATGGATTGGGTGAAGTCTTTAACGTCTTCTCAAAAGTCGGTCATAACGACCAACCGAAACAACACCATTGATTTCCTGACGCCCGCTTATGCGGGCGTTGCTTTATTCTTCCCTCAAGAATATTCCCGCCAGTTTTAACTCATCTTCATAGATTCAGTAACGATAGCGCCGCAGGTATCTGTGATAGCAGGTACAACACCAGCCCGATGGAGCCCCCAACCAGCGTGCCGTTAATGCGGATAAACTGTAAATCCTTACCAATATTCAGTTCAATTTGCCGCGACATATCTTGTGCATCCCAACTTTTGACCGTATCGCTAATGTGGTGAGTGAGGAATGTGGCGAACTCTGGTGCCATTTTTTGCACGGCTTGCTCCAGATGCTCATTCAGTGAAGCGCGCAGCGCGCTGTCAGCAACTAACGTTTCCCCCAACCAAAGCCCTGCTTCTGCAATACGCTGTTTCAAGCGTGAGTCATTAGAGTTAACGTCTGTTTTCAGCCATTGCCGTAAATCTCCCCACAGTTCACCCAGATAGCGATTGAATGCCTCATCTTCTTTTAAATAATTTTTAATGCTGTCAGCTTTTTCAGCCATTTGCGGCGAGTGTTTAAGATTCTCGATGAGCTTTAACGTCGCTCGATCAAACGCCTGCCGGATCTGATGCCCCTGGTCGTGGCTGACGTCATCTAAAAATGAATTTACCGCACTGGAAACCCATTCCGCACTGTGTTCCCCCAGCCACTCTGTTGGCAGCATTTTGGCTTTGCGCGGATGCTCTGTTTCCAGCCAACGCACAATCTGGCGGGCAATAAAAGCACGCGTGTTTTCACGTTTAATCAGCGTGATCATTTGGGCGATAACTGAATCGAGCAGTTCCTGATGGCGGTTATTTTTCGTCAGACTTTCCAGCAGCAGGGCGCTTGAATGCGTCAAATCGACTTTATCAATGGCCTTATGCACGGCCTGGCGGATCAAGCGCTGGATCCGCGCATCGTCGGTCATATCCAAAAAAGCGCTCATCACCTGCAGTAGATGCTGACCAACCCGCTGAGCATTGTCGGGTTTGCTGAACCATTGGCCAATCATGTGTGCCGGCTCGTGGCGACGAATCAGGGCAATCAGGGATTGAGTATCGAGAAACTTCTCTTGCACAAAGATGCCAAGATTTTCGCCGATCCTGTCTTTATTACGCGGAATAATCGCCGTATGGCGAGAAATAAACGGAATGGGTACGCGACGAAACAGCGCCACAATGGCAAACCAGTCCGCGAGAGCCCCCACCATCGCGGCTTCAGCAATCGCTTTTAAGCCGCTAACCCAGAAGTTAGGTGGCAAAAAGAGGGTGGTCACAAACGTTACAGCAGCAATCAACAGTAAAGAAAGCGCAAGGCGCTTGGTACGTTTTAGTTCAGCTATTTTCTCCATCAGATAAGCATAGAACGGTGAAGGCTGAATCGGTAGAACAAATTTGACCCGCGATTAGCTCCACTCATTAACATGTGTATTCCTGCCAACTAAATTTTCCGCCACTTCAAATCGTTATAAGAATCTTCCTGCAAGCGGCTTGATCGGGATGTTTATTTAACGATACTGTATATATATACAGTTATTAATTGAACCAGGATCATGAATATGGGAGCATTTCCATCACCGGCTCAGGACTATGCAGAGCAAAGCATCGATCTTCATCAACTGCTGGTTAAGCATCCCACCGCGACCTATTTCGTCCGCGCGTCTGATGATTCGATGATTGAAGGGGGAATTGGTCATGGCGATTTACTGGTCGTCGACAGTGCCAGAACGGCAGCGCATGGCGATATTGTGATTGCGCCAGTTAACGGTGAATTCATCGTCAGGCAATTGCAAACCAGACCCACCATTCAATTAAAGCCACTCAATTGTGCTTATAAATCTATATCCCTTGCTCCTGATGAGGCGCTAGAGGTATTTGGTGTGGTCACTTACATCGTGAAATCGACGAGCCAGTTATGTTCGCCCTGGTAGATGTAAATTCATTTTACGCCAGCTGCGAAACCATTTTCAGACCAGATCTGAAAGGCAGGCCGGTGGTCGTTTTAAGTAACAACGATGGATGCGTGGTCGCCTGCAATGCTGAGGCTAAGAGATGTGGGGTCAAAATGGGCGGCCCTTACTTCAAGCAGAAAGATCTCTTCCGCTATCATGGTGTTATCGCTTTCAGCAGTAATTACGAGCTGTACGCCGATATGTCGCACCGCGTGATGACAACACTGGAAGAAATATGCCCTCGCGTTGAGAAGTACTCTATTGACGAGGCATTCTGTGATTTTTCTGGTGTGCGTCATTGCCGCAATCTGGAGGATTTAGGACGGGAAATTTGCGCAACTCTTTTGCTGCGAACACATTTAACGGTGGGAGTCGGGGTAGCTCAAACCAAAACGTTAGCGAAGCTCGCTAATCACGCCGCTAAAAAATGGCCGCAGCAAACAGGCGGTGTGGTTGACCTTTCGAACATCGAAAAACAACGCAAGCTGATGGCTTATTTCCCGGTGAGTGAAGTGTGGGGTATTGGTCGGCGTATCAGTAAAAAGCTTGATGCGATGGGGATCAAAACCACGCTGCAACTTGCAGATACTGATACGCGTTTTATACGTAAGCACTTCAGCGTGGTGCTCGAACGCACGGTGCGTGAGCTGCGTGGTGAATCTTGTCTGGGATTTGAAGAGTTTGTGCCGACGAAACAGGAAATCATCTGTTCTCGCTCATTTGGGGAGCGTCTTACAGAGTATGAGCACATGCGGCAGGCTGTATGCAGCTATGCGGTGCGTGCCGCAGAAAAGCTTAGAGCTGAGCATCAGTATTGCCGCCATATTTCCGTATTCGTCAAAACATCACCTTTCTGTGTGAATGAGCCTTACTATGGCAACCAGGCAATGGTGAAACTCCTGACACCGACGCAGGACTCCCGAGACATTATCAGCGCTGCAATGCGTTGCCTGTGTGCTATCTGGAGAGATGGGCACCACTATCAAAAAGCCGGAGTGATGCTCGGCGACTTTTTTAGCCAGGGTGTGGCTCAACTCAATCTCTTTGATGAGAACTCGCCACGACTGAATAGTGAGGCGCTAATGCAGGCGATGGACGGCATTAATAAGAAAAGGGGAAAAGGGACGCTTTACTTTGCAGGACAAGGCATCCAACAACCGTGGCAGATGAAAAGGGAAATGCTGTCACCACGATATACCACCCGTTTTTCAGATTTGTTGATGGTGGGGTCGCTGGCGAATATGCCTGGAGAATTGCATCATTCGAAACATTAGCGATATAAAAAAAGCAGCCATAACAGGCTGCTTTCTAAAGTGTTTTTGGTCGGCACGGAGAGATTTGAACTCTCGACCCTCGCCACCCCATGACGATGCGCTACCAGGCTGCGCTACGTGCCGACTGAAAAATAATAGTACCTATTTTGTCATTGTTTGCAAGATAACGCGTTGCTAACTGGTTCATAAATAAACAATCAATTGGCGATGAAGCGTTTCTCGTCGGTCAGGACTTGCAGCAATAAACCCAGCTGTGGCTTGGTTTCTTTGATGGTTTCGCCTTTCAAATCGTACATCCGATAGTTGCCGTTGTTATCGAGCACCAACGTCATGGTCGGCAAAGTAATCGCAAGGCTGTTATTGTCCGCACCCACTACCCAGTTATTACGTCGAGTTGCAGCAAACAGGTCTTCACCCTGTGAATACTCATTCGCTGGGTTTTTGACGTGTAGCAGACGTTGCATCAACGTGGTCATCACATCCTGATGATCGGTGAGTTTTGCGATATTTTGCGCTGGAGTGCCAGGCCAATGAATAACCAGCGGCACCTGAATACGCGAGCGCGACCAGGCGAAAGAATCCTGCTCTTTACCCAGCGGTACACCGTGACCAGCGGTAATAATCACCACCGTATTCTGGAGCTTCCCGGAAGCTTCCAATGCATCCAGCACACGTTTAATTTGCTCATCAACGTTGCCTGCCGCACGGGTATAGCGACGCGTGAAGGCTTGCTGATTGCTGTCTGCCGTGATGTTGGTGCCATTAAAGGCAACCCAGGAGAACCAGCGGTTATCGTCAGATGCGTATTGCGTCAGCCAGTTAATCCATTGTGAGGCCGTTTGTGCGTCAGACTGGCTTTGCGCAGAAGGCAAAGAGAAGTCAGATAACAAAGCCTGGCGATACATTGAAGAATCGAAGCCATCGGAAGCAAAAAGCCCCAATTGATAGCCTTGCTGGTTCAATGCCGTAATCAATGCCGCAGGGGTGCGGGAGGATAAAACACCGTCCATGTAGGCCGGCGAGATACCATAGAACAGACCAAAGATGCCGTTATCGGTACCATTACCCGCGCTCATATGCTGCGTGAAGTTAATGTTGTTGCTCGCGAATTGGCTCAGATTCGGCAGATCTTTCTGTGCATGTTCGGCATTCAGACCATCGACAGTAATCAGCAATACATTACTGCCCGTTCCCATATCGCGGAATTGCAGGTCACTCAGCGGATACTGCACCGAAACGGCTTCAGGATTACCCTGTTCCACGAGGCGGCGCTGGTACTCTTTAGCATCCAGCAGGCCATGTTTTTCGAGGAAGCGGCGGGCCGTCATCGGGTAAGAAAGTGGGAGGTTCGCGCGCTGCATGGTAATCGGGCGATAGAAATTCGCATCTGCCCAGATATACATAATGTGGCTGCTGAAGAAGGCGACAAAGAACAGCACGACGACCGGTTTTGCATAGTGCCTGCGACGCCCGAGGCTGCGCAGTTTCTGCCAACTCCAGGTCGCAAACAGCATTTCAATCAGTAAAATCACCGGCACGCTGATAAACATCAGCTGCCAGTCTCGCGCCATTTCACTCTGGTCTGGGTTAATCACCAGTTCCCAGACAATCGGATTAAGATGGAGATGGAAACGAGTAAAGACTTCACTGTCGATAAGCAGCAGCGTCATACCTGCGGTGGCAAGCGCTGCAGAGACAAAACGCATCAAACGTTGTGACATCACAACAAACGTCAACGGGAAGAGGATCAGCAAATACGTGGCGAAAACCACAAAGCTGAAATGGCCGATAACCGTCAGCCAGGAATAAATACGACCCGTGAGCGTTGTCGGCCAGTCGGCGACAAACAGATAGCGGCTACCCAGCAGCGTTGCCAGCAGGATATTGAACAGGGCGAACCAATGTCCCCAACTGACCATCTGGGAAACTTTTTCGCGGTAGCGCTGACGGTTAGTCACCATAACGTGTAACTACGATCCCTTAATGAGCTTTGTCTTCGCTCACGGAGGCTTGTAATGCCTCAGCGAAAGAGCGAGCCAGCGAGCGACGCTGAGCAGAAGCTACGCTGGTATTAATCAGGTTGGTGACCATATTTCCCAGTACCATCAGGGAAAGATCGGTTGGCGTTTGGTGCTTTTCCAGCACGCTTGCCAGTTCACTCAACAGTTCTTCGACGCGTTCGTCACTATAACGGGATATTTGTGGCATAAATTAACAATCAATTAGAATCGGGAAAGGGCGTTATCTTACCGTAGCAGGCGCGATTTTTCTGCTTTTTTATCTCCCCGTCATACTTTGAGTCACAGGTGCGTTGGCTGCTCTCTTATTCGGCCCATCGTGAGCCTCACCCCTTCGGGGCCGCTGCAAGCAGCGTTCAAATCTGTTCCTGACAGATTTGTCACCCGAATCACTTACTAAGGTAAGCTCATCGGGATTTACTCAATTGCCGCCTTCCTGAGCCTCAAATTATTTAGGGGATGGAGATGTTGCAGAAGGCTTCTGGCAATGGTTGAATACCGCCGAGTCTAAAAGGAGAGTTTATCATGAGTCTGGATATCAACCAGATTGCCTTACACCAGTTGATCAAACGCGGCGAACAGACACTTGAAGTTGTGCTGCGCGATTCTCTGTTGGCAACGAACGGCGCCGTAGAAGAAATGATGGCCGAATTGCACCGCGTCTACAGTGCAAAAAATAAAGCATATGGTCTGTTCAGCGAAGAGAGTGAATTAGCAGAAGCGTTGCGCTCGCAGCGTAAAGGCGATGAGGATTTCCTGGCGTTCAGTCGTGCTGCGACGGGTCGCTTACGTGATGAGCTGGCGAAGTATCCTTTTGCTGACGGCGGCATCGTGCTGTTTTGCCAATACCGTTATTTGGCCGTGGAATATTTGCTGGTGGCGGTGCTGAATAATTTAAGCAGCATGCGTGTCAACGAAGAGCTGGATATCAGTTCCACCCATTATCTGGACATCAACCACGCAGATATCGTGGCGCGTATTGATTTGACCGAATGGGAAACCAATCCTGAGTCCACGCGTTACCTGACTTTCCTGAAAGGGCGAGTAGGGCGCAAAGTTGCCGATTTCTTTATGGATTTCCTGGGTGCCAGCGAAGGTTTGAACGCCAAAGCGCAAAACAAGGGCCTGTTGCAGGCGTTAGATGATTTCACTAACGAAGCGCAACTGGATAAAAACGAGCGTCAGGCTGCGCGTCAGCAGGTTTATGCGTATTGCAATGAGCAGCTCCAGGCGGGGGAAGAGATCGAGCTTTCTTCACTTGCGGATGAGTTGCCTTGGGCAGTCGATGATAAAAACTTCCAGCAGTTCACTGCTGATAAAGGCTATGAGCTGGAAGAGAGTTTCCCCGCTGACCGTAGCACGTTGCGTCAGTTAACCAAATTCGCCGGTAGCGGCGGTGGATTGACGATTAACTTTGATTCGATGTTATTAGGCGAACGCATTTTCTGGGACCCCGCGACCGATACGCTGACCATTAAAGGCACACCGCCGAATCTGCGCGATCAGTTGCAGCGCCGGAACTCTGGTAAGTAACCATAAAAAAACCCGCCGAAGCGGGTTTTTTTCGAGCTAAATTCGCGATTAAGCGCGAACGAAGTCGATGTGGCTCAGTTTTGGCTTGAACGGGTGACGCTGAACAGCCTGAACTTTAACCTTAACTTCTTTACCGTCTACAACCAGAGTCAGAACTTCTTCGTAGAAACCTGGTTTAGTTTGCAGGTTCATTACGTTGTCGTGATCCAGTTCGATAGAGATCGCAGCTTCGGAACCACCATAGATGATTGCCGGGAATTTGTTAGCTGCACGCAGGCGGCGGCTCGCACCCTTGCCCTGCTCTTTGCGTTCTACTGCATTGATAGTAAACATTAACTGTTTCTCTCTTAAATAATCCTGTTACAGGCGACCCAGCAACAGGTAAGTGATCTGCCTTGCGGATGCAAAAGCGGGCGGGATTATAGCCATATCTGCCCCAGGCTTCAATGAAAAGTACCTTTAGCCGCGCAATTCATTCGCACGGCGGAAGCGACCTTCGTAATCAAATACCTTTTCCCGCACGTTCCAGAAGTTGCCGTTCTTACGCGCAACGACAAAATCTGGGTGACGGAGAGATGACTGCTGTGCCACGACATCCGCGGCGTTTAACCAGCGTAACGGCACGCCGGGGGTACGGCTGTGAGGACGAATAAAGATCTGTTCAAACGCCATTCGCTGGGCGGGCGTTTGCAGGCGGAATCGCTCGCTGGCATCCGCGCCATCTTCATCAAAGTAGGTAATCTTTAGCCACTCGCCTTTGTCATCACCGCCATGTTGCAGCGTCATGCCACCACAGCGCAGCACCAGCGCATCTTTTAATTTCAATGCGGCTTTCAACATATCATCAGGATCGACCAGAACCTGATCGCACTGGTGGCAGCGGCGCGCGGCAATATCATTTTCAGCATGACATTGTGGGCAATTTTTAAAGCGGAAGCGGAAATCGCATTGTTCACGCGTACCTTCGTCATCTTCAAACCACCCCTGACAACGGCGGCCAAAATGTTCAATCAATGTGCCATCGCTGGTGGTCTTGCCCCAAAACGTGTTGGCAAAACCACAGGATGGGCAGAATACCTGCACTGGCACATTGTCGCTTTTGCCTTTCGCTGCCCCGACTTCAGGGGTGAATAAATCATGAGGATTACCCGCGTAATCCAGAATCAAACAATCTTTTTTTCCCGGTGCCAGACGCAACCCACGACCCACAATTTGCTGATACAGACTCACTGACTCGGTCGGTCGTAAAATAGCAATCAAATCGACATGAGGAGCGTCAAAACCGGTGGTGAGCACCGAGACGTTGACCAGAAAACGGAATTGCTGGTTCTTAAATGCTTCTATTAATGTATCGCGCGCAGGGCCTGGGGTATCGGCGGTAATCAGTGCTGCATCGGTTGCGGGCAGTAAGGCGGTGACTTCTTTGGCATGTTCAACCGTCGAGGCAAAAATCATTACGCCGCGTCTGTCGGTCGCAAATTCAACAATCTGACTGATGATGTGCGGCGTTATGCGCTTTTGCTGTTTTAACTCGCGATTAAGATCCGCTTCGCTGAACAAGCCGTTAGATTGCGCCTGCAAACGGCTGAAATCGTACTGCACGACGGGCATATCGAGCCTTTCGGGCGGCGTTAAATAGCCGTGCTTAATCATGTAGCGCAGCGGGAGCTCATATATACAGTCACGGAACAGGGCATTTTCGTTACCCCGGACCATGCCGTGATAGTGAAAATGGTAAATCCAGCCTTTCCCAAGGCGATAAGGCGTGGCGGTTAGCCCTAGCAAACGCAGCTTAGGATTTGCCGTGCGTAAATGGGCAAGGATTTGCTGATACTGGCTATCGTCGGAGTCACCGATGCGGTGGCATTCGTCCACAATCAGCAAGGAAAACTCACCGTGGAACTGCTCCAGATTACGCGCCACCGACTGTACACTGCCAAAAACCACTTTGCCGTGGCTCTCTTTGCGTTGCAGACCCGCTGCAAAAATGTCGGCTTCCAGTCCAAGCGCACAATATTTAGCGTGGTTTTGTGCGACCAACTCTTTGACATGCGCCAGCACCAGTACGCGCCCACGAGCCACTCGGGCGAGTTCGGCAATCACCAGGCTTTTTCCGGCACCCGTCGGCAACACAATGACCGCAGGCGTAGTGTGTTTGCGGAAATAGTGCAGGGTGGCGTCCACAGCTTCTTGTTGGTAGGGGCGTAAGGTAAAAGACATTGTCACTCAATCTGAAGAAAAATAACGCGTTCAATTATGCCATGGTAAGCGTTTTACCTTGAGAGAGTTTTTGTTGCCGCTATACTGGCAAACTAATTAACAGGCGAACGATTTTTACCACTTGAAAACGGGCTTACGCCCTGTCGGCCATTTCGTGCTGGCACCTCTTTGAAACAGGCAATATTTTAATGCGACTCGATAAATTTATCTCTCAGCAGCTTGGCGTGAGCCGTGCTATTTCTGGCCGTGAAATCCGTGCGAGCCGTGTCACCATTGATGGTGAAGTTGTGCGTGACGCTTCTTTCAAACTGAACCCTGAACATCAGGTTGAGTTTGATGGCCGTTCGTTGACTCAGCAAAATGGCCCTCGCTACTTTATGCTTAATAAGCCGCAGGGGTATGTTTGCTCCACCGAAGACCCGGATCATCCAACCGTACTGTATTTCCTGGATGAGCCGATGGCGCATAAATTGCACGCTGCCGGGCGTCTGGATATCGACACTACTGGCCTTGTGCTGATGACCGATGATGGCCAATGGTCACACCGTATTACTTCTCCGCGCCATCATTGCGAAAAAACCTATTTAGTGTCGCTTGAGAATCCGATCTCCGATGACACGGCAGAACAATTCGCTGCTGGAGTTCAACTGCATAATGAAAAAGATCTGACGCTGCCTGCGGTACTTGAAGTCATTACCCCGCAGGAAGTCCGACTGACCATTAGCGAAGGGCGTTATCACCAGGTAAAACGCATGTTCGCGGCAGTGGGCAACCATGTGGTGGGTTTACATCGTGAACGTATTGGCGCCATTGCCATGGATGCGGATCTCGCGCCGGGTGAATACCGTCCATTAACTGAAGAAGAAATTGCCAGCGTAGGCTTACCGCCGCGTTGATTCCAGGAGGATGTGTTGAGCAGTAAGCAAAACTCGTCAATCGGTATTGTGGTGATACTTGGCCTGCTGGCCATGTTGATGCCGTTATCAATAGATATGTACCTGCCAGCGTTACCGGTCATCGCCTCGGAATTTGGCGTGCCAGCAGGCAGCGCGCAAATGACGCTAAGTACATATATTCTTGGCTTTGCTATCGGTCAGCTCTTTTATGGCCCGATGGCAGACAGCATTGGCCGTAAACCGGTTGTGCTGGGAGGTACGTTAGTCTTTGCGGCGGCGGCGATTGCTTGTGCACTCTCACAAACGATTGATCATTTGATTGCGATGCGCTTCCTGCATGGTCTTGCTGCGGCTGCCGCAAGTGTCGTTATCAACGCTTTGATGCGCGATATTTATCCAAAAGAAGAGTTTTCACGCATGATGTCGTTCGTCATGCTGATCACGACGATTGCGCCGCTGGTGGCACCCATGGTCGGTGGGGCGGTGCTGGTGTGGTTTAGCTGGCATGCCATCTTTTGGATTCTGGCGCTGGCAGCACTGCTTGCCTCAGCGATGATTTTCTTCCTGATCCATGAAACGCTACCGGTAGAACGGCGGCAGAAGTTTCATTTGCGCACGACGATAGGCAACTTCGCAACACTGTTCCGCCACAAACGTGTGCTGAGCTATATGTTGGCGAGTGGCTTTAGCTTTGCGGCGATGTTCTCATTTTTGAGCGCAGGGCCATTTGTTTACATCGAGCTCAATCACGTCGCGCCGCAGCATTTTGGTTACTACTTTGCGCTTAACATCGTGTTTTTGATCGTGATGACACTGATCAATAGCCGCTTCGTGCGCCGCTTTGGTCCACTGGCGATGTTCCGCTTCGGGTTGTTTGTGCAATTTGCTATGGCAATCTGGCTGGTCGTGAGCACAGGACTGGGGCTAGGTTTTTGGTCAATGGTGCTGGGAGTGGCCGTATTTGTTGGCTGTGTGTCGATGGTGTCGTCAAATGCGATGGCGGTCATTCTTGATGAATTTCCCCATATGGCAGGGACGGCCTCTTCGCTGGCGGGCACGTTCCGCTTTGGTATCGGTGCATTAACCGGTGCGCTTTTATCTATCGCAACCTTTAACTCCGCGTGGCCAATGATTTGGTCGATTGCGGTGTGCGCAACATGCTCCATCGTTTTCTATCTCTACGCCAGCCGTCCCCGACTCGCCACTAATTAGTCCTAAAGTGTAAAAACGGGTATCGCCAGATACCCGTTCTTTAATCTAAATCAACGAAAATTCCCTTCGAATGCCTACAATTTGTTTCTCAAATGTAAACGCATCAACAACAAAAAGTCATATTCTTGTAGTTAAAAAGGTTGAGTTAGATCGAAGAAAGCGTTACATATAGCGCCGAAACGTGTGCAGCACCACAAAAGTAAAACGTTAAAAATGAAATGGTAGACAAATAATTACAACGGATGTAAGCGGTTTTCAACTGTGTTTACACACAAGTCGTCAACATTGTGTTAACCTTTATGTAAATCGTTTGTGAAAATATTTTTAGTTTTTCCAGGGGAATACCATAGTGAATACGTTACAACTTTCCATCGTTCATCGTTTACCGCACAGGTATCGTTGGCTGGCGGGTTTTGCAGGGTCCAGAGTTGAACCGATTCCGCAAAATGGGCCGAATGCTGAAAATTGCCTGATTGGTCTAAAACTGCTGAGCGACACCAGCGATGCCGCATGGCCGACGATGCACAAGCTAAGCCTTGCCTTGCGAGATATTGAAGTGGATTGTTCTGTTGTGGAATGTGAAGGCGAGCCCTGCTTGTTTGTGAATCGCCAGGATGAACTTGCCGCAACGTGCCGACTGAAAAATTTTGGCGTTGCCATTGCGGAGTCTTTCTCCAGCGCGAATCCTTTTTAACTGTAAAACCTGCGTGTCAGGCAAGCACAAGTAACTGGCGTGTGTATTCCGCCTGAGGTGCAGCGAAAATCTGCTGACATGCCCCTTGCTCGACCACTTCTCCCTGCCGCAGTACCACAATCTGATGGCACAACGACTTCACCACGCGCAGATCATGGCTGATAAAAATGTAGGCCAGCTGATGCTTTTCTTGTAACGATTTCAGCAATGCCAGAATTTGCGCTTGTACGGAACGGTCAAGAGATGACGTCGGCTCATCCAGAATAATCAATTCCGGTTGTAAAATGAGTGCGCGGGCTATGGCGATGCGCTGTCTTTGCCCGCCTGAAAATTCAGCCGGATAGCGGTGCATGGTTTGCGGATCTAACCCCACTTCCTGCATAGCGACGATCACCTTCTGCTCACGTTCAGCCGCACTTAACGCAGGCTGATGGACGCGCAAACCCTCTTCAATGATCTGCAAAACATCAAGCCGCGGATTGAGTGACGAATTGGGATCCTGGAAGACCACTTGTATACGGTTACGCAGCGGCAGCAGTTTTTTGCGATTAAGGTCGTGCAACGGTTTACCGTCAAACCAAATCTCTCCGCTGGAGTGAATAAGGCGTAGCAGTGCAAGTCCCGTCGTGCTTTTCCCGGAGCCTGACTCCCCAACCAACCCGATGCTTTCACCCGCACGCAGCGCAAAACTCAGATTTTTTATCCCATAGTTAAAGCCGACTGTTTTCCTGAGCAGCCCGCGGCGTATCGGGAAAGCGACCTGTAAATCATGAACCGTTAATAGCGGCGTGTTGGTTTCATCGACCGGGCGCGGAGTCCCCGCCGGTTCTGCTGCCAGCAATTGTTGGGTATACGGGTGCTGCGGTCTCGCTAACAATATGGCCGTCGAGTTTTGTTCAACACATTTTCCGTTGCGCATCACGGCAACGTTATCAGCCAGCTTTTTGACGATATTCAGGTTATGAGTGATAAAGAGCAGGCCCATATTCAGCTCTTGCTTGAGTTCTTTCAGCAAATGCAGGATCTGCGCCTGAACCGTGACATCCAATGCCGTTGTGGGCTCGTCGGCAATCAGTAATTCCGGGCGCGTCAGCAACGCCATGGCAATCATCACACGTTGGCGTTCCCCCCCAGAAAGCTGATGCGGGAAGTCAGTTAAACGGCTTGCCGCGTTGCGAATACCGACTCGATCAAGACAAGACAGCATTTCAGCGCGAGCGGCTTCCCGGCGCATCCCCCGATGGAGTGATAACACTTCGTAAAGCTGCTTTTCGATATTGTGCAGTGGATTAAGCGAAACCATCGGTTCCTGAAAAATCATGGCAATTTTATTACCACGCACGCTGCGCAGCGTGCGCTCAGGCGCATGCAACAGTTCCTGGCCTTTAAAAAAAATCTCCCCTGACGGATAAATCACCGGCGGAGCAGGCAACAAACGCAGCACTGATAGCGCAGTAACGCTTTTCCCGGAACCCGATTCCCCGACTAACGCCAGCGTTTCACCGGCATTCACTTCAAGGGATAAATCGTCCACCACTTGCCGGACGATATTACCGCTACGGAAGGCGACAGACAGATGATTGATGGACAGCAATGGAGTTGTCATCTCAGTACACCTTGCTTGGGTCGAAGGCGTCACGCACGGCTTCACCAATAAAAATGAGGAGTGTCAGTAAGATGGCCAGCGAGAGGAACGCGGTGATGCCAAGCCACGGAGCCTGAAGATTATTTTTGCCTTGCAGCAGCAGTTCACCCAGTGATGGTGAGCCGAGCGGTAAGCCGAAACCGAGGAAATCCAGCGAGGTGAGGGTGGTAATCGAACCGCAAAGAATAAATGGCAAAAATGTCAGCGTAGCGACCATAGCGTTGGGGAGCATATGGCGGATAATTATCGACCCGTCACTCACGCCCATTGCCTGAGCTGCCCGAATGTAATCGAAGTTGCGGGTACGCAAAAACTCAGCGCGCACCACACCGACCAGACCCATCCAGCCAAACAGAACCGTAATACCGAGTAGCCACCAGAAATTCGGCTGGATGACGCTTGAAAGCAGAATGATGAGGAAGAGTGTCGGCATCCCCGACCACACTTCAATAAATCGCTGGCCCCACAAATCCACTCGTCCGCCGTAATAACCTTGTACTGCCCCGGCCAGTATCCCAATGACGCTGGATAAAATCGTCAACATCAGGCCGAACAGAATGGAAATACGCGTGCCATACAAAATCCGCGCCAGCACATCGCCGCCGTTGGCATCAGTCCCAAGCCAGTTTTGGCTGCTCGGGGGGGAAGGGAAGGGGACGGCGGTGGCAAAGTTAATCGCATTGTAGCCAAAGCGGATCGGTGCCCACACCACCCATCCTTTTTGGTTCAGGCGTTCTGCAAGCCAGGGATCCTGATAATCCGCAGGTGTCGCCAGAGGGCCACCAAAATCACTTTCGCTGTAATTGGCAATAAACGGAAAATAGAGACGTTCCTGATAATGCACGACCAACGGGCGATCATTCGCAATCAGTTCTGAACCCAGAGTGAGTAAAAAAAGAATGGCGAAAACCCACAACGACCAATAGCCGCGCTTATTATGCCGAAACCGTGCCCAGCGGGCTTGATTAACAGGACTTAAATAGCTCATCCACGGCCCTCGAAATCAATACGTGGATCAACCAGCGTATAAGTAATGTCGCTCAGAATATTCAGCAGCAAGCCAATCAGGGTGAAAATGTACAAGGTCCCAAACATCACCGGATAGTCGCGGGAAAGGGTCGAGTCATATCCCAGCAAGCCCAGTCCGTTTAGCGAGAACATCACTTCGATAAGCAACGAGCCGGTAAAAAACATACTGATGAACGTGGCAGGAAAACCGGCGATCACTAACAGCATTGCGTTGCGGAACACATGCCGATAGAGAATTTTACTTTCATCCAACCCTTTGGCTCGCGCAGTGACCACGTATTGCTTGCGAATTTCATCCAGAAACGAGTTTTTGGTCAACATCGTCAAGGTCGCAAAGCCCCCGACCACGGTCGCCAGCACCGGTAATGTAATGTGCCAGAGATAATCCATGATTTTGCCGTACCACGGCAGGGTATCGAAATTCGTCGATACCAGGCCACGCAGCGGGAACCAGTCCAGATAACTGCCGCCAGCAAACAACACAATCAGCAAGATAGCGAACAAGAATGCGGGGATCGCGTAGCCAATGATAATAAACGTGCTGCTCCAGACATCAAAAGCACTGCCATTGCTGACGGCTTTTCGGATACCGAGCGGGATCGACACCATGTAGATAATTAAGGTGCTCCACAAACCAATCGAGATAGACACCGGCAAGCTGTCTTTAATCAGATGCAGAACGGAAGCGCTGCGGAACAGACTATCGCCAAAATCAAAACGCAGATAATCCGCGAGCATTTTGAAGTAGCGTTCATGAATCGGTTTATCGAAACCGTAGCGGTGAGTGATTTCGGCAATGACTTCCGGGTCAAGGCCACGAGCGCCGCGGTACTGGCTGTCGCCAACATTTCCGACACCGACTCGGGCATGACCGCTTCCCATAGTATCCGTCGTTAAACCGGGAACCCCTGCGCCGTGGCCAAATTGAATCGCCGCGATCGCCTGATCCACTGGGCCACCAGGTGCAATCTGTACGATGAAAAAATTGATGGTGATAATTGCCCACAGTGTCGGGATTATCAGCAGCAAACGACGTAACAGATAGCTTCCCATAGATACCCTTAACGCCGGTTTGCCGGTAATTGAGCGGCTTTGTTAACGTCATACCACCAGGTGTCAAAGCCTGTGGTGTATAACGGATGAATGGCCGGTTTGGAGAATTTACTCCACCAGGCGAAGCGGTCTGCTGCCATGTACCACATCGGAATCATGTAATTATTCCATGTCAGTACCCGGTCTAGCGCGCGCCCCAGTGGTAGCAGTTTTTGTTTGTCACCCTGATGAGCCACAATTTGAGAAATCAGTTTATCGACCACCGGGCTTTTCACTCCCGGCGCATTGTAAGTCGAGTCGACGTATTCCGAAGCCCACGAAATTTGCACATCCGCACTGGGATAAGGCATGGCGCTGTACAGTGTTGGCATCATGTCATAGTCGCGGGAACGCAGGCGGTTGGTAAGCTGCGAGTTATCCACCTGGCGAACCTCCATCGTGATACCCAGTCGTTGCAAATTATGCTGGAACGGTAAAACCCATTGTGTGTTGCCGGTGGAGCCAATCAACAACTCGAAACTCAACGGTTTACCTGTTTTAACATTGACGAGTTTTTGGTCTTTTAGTACCCACCCCGCTTCTTTCAACAAGTTCAGGGCTTTGAGCAGATTGTTGCGGTCAAAACCATCCCCGCGCGATTTTGGTGGGTTGTAGATAGTGGTAAATACCTCTGGCGGTAAATCTTTCTTCATGGGGGCCAGAATTGTCAGTTCATCAGCATTTGGATAATCCCGCGCGGCATATTCCGTGTTCTGGAAATAACTGTTCGCCCGATTGTATGCGCCATAAAACAGCGCTTTGTTCATCCATTCAAAATCGAACGCCAGGCCAATCGCTTCACGAACTTTTCGGTCTTCAAAGATAGGGCGCTGGATGTTAAACGCCAGCCAGCGCGTGTCCTGAGCGGCATCGTTGGGCTGCTCTTCTTTTACAATGAAACGATTCGCAAAGTTCTTTCCGGTATAACGCGTCGCCCAGTTCTTTGCGCTGACTTCGAGACGATAATCGTAGGCACCGGCCTTAAAGGCTTCAAAAGCGACATTGTCATCGAGATAGTAATCGTAACGGATTGAATCAAAATTCCAGCGGCCACGGTTTACCGGTAAATTGGCGGCCCAATAGTCACTGACGCGGGAGTATGTAATATATTGCCCCATGCGCCATGCCGTTATTTTATACGGGCCGCTGGCTGGAGGAGGTGCAGACAGTGGGTCGCTGAGTTTATGATCTTTCCAGAATTTTTCAGGAAATACCGGAAGCGAGAATAACCCTAACATCCGTTCTTTACTGGGTTCTGCCAGCTCGATACGCACCGTTAAAGGCGAGATGCTTCGCACCTTTGCACCTTTATAAACCAGGCGAAACTGCGGCACACCTTCAGTCATGAATTTATTAAAAGTGAAAGCGACATCACTGGCTTTGATGGGCGTCCCATCATGAAAACGGGCACGCGGATTAATTTCGATTTCAGCCCAGGCAAAATTGGCAGGATAGCGCGCCATTTCGCCGATCAGTGGGTAATAGCTGCCAGGCTCATCATCTGAGGTGGTAAAAAGCGAGTCATACAATGCTTCGGTACGTACACCGGGATTGCCACGCAGCGCATAACGGTTGAAGTTATCAAAGGTGCCAATCGCCGACAGGGTGATGTTCCCACCCTTTGGCGCCGCAGGGTTGACGTAATCAAACTGCGTGAAGTTGACGGCGTATTTAGGTTCACCTAAAACGGCAAAGGAATAACTTTCCTTGATGTTTTCAGCCTGACTTGACGCAGCAATCAGGCAAAGGCTCAGTAGGGCGAGGGTGCGGGAAAACATCGTATAGGTCATTCCTTGTCAGGGAGGAGATTACCTTATTGTTTCATCCCGAAACAATATCAATATCCAGGTAATGTACCACCGCATTATAACGTCATGATGGTAAATCATAAGTTAAGCACGTGATACTTCAAGCTGCATCTTTGCAGGCAGTGGATATTGGTTGTCAGACAGAGAAATTAACGGCGAATAACCCACTCATCGTAATCTTTTTGCTGGTTTTCCCATTCCTGCAATTGCACAAGAGTAAGAGGGCGGGCGAAATAGTAACCCTGTAAATAATTCACGCCCTGGTCAATCAACCATTTGGCTTGCTCGCGGGTTTCAACGCCTTCCGCAACGGTGGTCATGCTGAGTTTGCGTGCCAGCGTAAGCACGGCATCGAGCACCGGAGAGGTGACGGTCTCAAAGCCAATCGAGTTAACAAAGCCACGATCAATTTTGAGATAGTCCAGCTTAAAGCGTTCGAGATAGATAAGCGCACTGTGCCCGGTACCAAAGTCATCGACAGCAATTTCATACCCTTGCTCGTGCATCCAGGAAAACAGGCAACTGGCTTCGTTTTCCTTAATCATATCGCGTTCGGTAATTTCAAAAATGAGTTGGAAATGATGGGGCGACAACGAGGCGGCAAAAGCTTGAATATCTTCTTTGAAGGTGGGGGAGTGCAAATGGCTGGGGGCCAGGTTAACACCGAGTCGTGCACCAGGCGGTAAAACATGCTGGAGCTTTTTGGCATCACGCGCAATCAGTTCAAACAAGTGGCGGGTGAGGGGAACAATCAATTGCTGGGCTTCTGCAAAGGCGATAAACGCATCCGGAGGAATAGGGCCTGCAATAGGATGATTCCAACGCATCAACACTTCGACACCAGACATTTTTAGCTCTTTGGCATTCACTACCGGTTGATACACCACATAGAACTGCCCGCGTTTAATACCGGTCAGGATCTCTTTGCCTGAGCGTAAGCGTACCGTCAAAAAATAGGCGCACAATGCACCGCAGAGAATGCCGAAAACTAAACCTGTAAGAATGGAAATTTGAATGTCTTCCACAGGCCAGGTTTCACCGTACAGTTCTATCTTAATGGGATAACCCGGAATAGAGATGACGCGAGTAGGGTGAGAGGGGAGCTCTGACACATTCATCACGTTATTGGATATCGTTGTTAGCGCTTTATCGCCCGCGATAATGGCCATCGACACCCGATCATTCTGGCGTGTGGTGAATAATAAATAGGGGGTGAGATTGACATTCAGGGTGGCGAAAACGCCCCGGCCTTCCATTACGGGATTTTTAAACCACGCGGCAATAGTCGGCTTACCTGGCACCATCGGCGTGCCTTGCATAATAGTCAGGTCGATATTTTCATTGATGTTGATATCAGGCACTAACTGGTCCATGCCCATCAACATGCTTCCGGTGGCCGATGAGCAATAGGCTTCATCGTTACGGACTAATACAAAGGCGCGGATATTGGCATTAAAGGCGGCGCGCGAAGTCAGTTCACTTGAGACTTGATGGCAATCAGAGAGAGTTAACGGTTGAATGCTGGTGGCAGTGGATTCGAGTTCATCGAAAAAGGCATTGAGATAATTGCGTACGTCATCAGTAAGTGTGTCATAACCCGTCTCACGCTTACTGTGCAATGTCAGGCTGGTCATACCACCAATCAGTAGCGCGGCAAGGATGCCCGCCAAAATACTGAAGGTGGCTATTTGCCGGATTGAGGTAAAGTAACGTGAAAATATATTTTTAGAAAACATGGATAACGGGTTCCTGCAGGCGCAAGAGACTTATTGTTTATTTGTATTTTTTTGGACTATAACGCAAAAACTACCATTGAGTCATAAAGTTTCGAACGAAAGTTATAATCATTGTGGAATCGTTTATTTATTGCACTCCACGAAATTCAGGCAATAAAAAAACGCTGTGTAAACAGCGTTTCTTGTCTCGTCGAAGTGTTGTCTCGCAAACAGCCAAGGGAGTAACTGTTTGCAAGAACCGCATTAACTGCGGCTCAGTACGCGTCGTGCTTCGTTATAGCGCTTCTTCCAGTACGGCTCGTCCATGCTTGAAATCGTCACACCACTGCTGGTGGAAGCATGTACAAACTGATTATTGCCGATATAAATACCAACATGTCGACCGGTTGAACCTGCGCGGAACAGAACTAAATCGCCAGTACGTAATTTATTACGTGAAATCGATTTACCTGAATCCTGTTGTTCAGAAGTTGAACGAGGCAACTCTAAACCAAATTGTTCACGGAATGTACGCTGCACGAATGCAGAACAATCAATACCGCTTTTATTGCTGCCACCAAGACGATAACGAACGCCTTTCCAGCTTGCATATTGATCCATGAGACGTGATTTCACATCTACATTACGGACCATCTCTTCGAATTCATCCTGAGAAGCTTGCAGTAAAAAACCATCTTTATTGCCGACTGCATGCGTCTCAGAATGCATATTTGCGGTGTTTGTCGAACTACATGCTGACAGCATCACTGCCACAGCAACGGCGGGAATTACCCGCAAGATATATCTCAAAATAGGCTGAGATGTGACCATTATGTTTGTTATCCCTTGATGTCCTTAACGATAAATATCGTTATACAAAATGCCAACGTGACGAGACTAATTACCTGAGCGTCATGAAACAATTGCTTATGCACAAAACTGTGGTATGACGCACAAATTTATTCACACTGCGAATGATTTGGCTTTAAGCACAAAACGTATTCGAGGGTACCCTATCAGCACTTGCGTGGCGAGAGCTTTTATCTGATTTTTTATAAGAAATTGTGATGTTAAGGAATGATAAGAAATATTGCGTATTTGTTAAGCGAAATTGCTGCTTAAATGTGCAAATGCTTCTTTTGTCTGGAGAAGCAGAAAGGTTAAATATTAGGCGATTTTGGCGAGAGAATGAAAAATCACCAGAGATCATTCCGTTCTCTGATGATTAAAATTTAATCGTGTTTATCGGATGTTAATCATTTGCTTTGTGCAATTGAGGTAAATAGCGGTCCAGAAGGTTAATTAACCCGTCACTTACTGGGGTTAAAAGCACCCATGGCAAGCAAACAAGCGCAATAGATAGTGAACCGACAAAAATATCAGTAAACCAATGTGCGCCTATCATCATGCGCGGCATCATGAAAATCAGAAAAATAATAACGGCAATGGCGAACGCTTTTTTGCCGAAATATCGCAGCATGAAGCCGGTGTAAATCAGCAGCATTAATCCATGGTCGCCAGGGAAGCTGTCTTTAGAAGCATCCTTTGTCGGGAAATGCAGCAGGTCGCTGACCCGATAAATATCGGTGAAATACAGCGTAGGGCTGACATGAGATTCTGGAATCAGATGGCCGAGTTGATTAATAATAATTGCGCAAAATAACATCACGATGCCCATGATAACCATGCGACGGCGACCGGTTGCTTGCTCTTTGCGCCAGTAGAAGAAAAACAGCGAACCCATCGCTAATAACGAAATGCCATCGAACACCCGATTATTGGTCACAGCGACAAGTACCAGGAAGGCATGGCTGTTAACCAGTTCACGGTTAAAGAAATGGAAGATGTTGGAATCAATAACGAACCAATAGCCGTGTCCTGAAGGCAGATACCAGCTAAAAAAGAGTGCAAATCCCAGTGCATTCAGCACCAGGATAAGAGGAAATCGAATAGTATTCATACAATGTCACGAGATTTTTTAACAAAGGGCGAAAGGGTAGGCTTACAAACTTAAACGTAACTTCAACAACGATGATTGCAACGTATTCCAGTCAACTTCACCGCTATGGATCAACTCAATACGGCTATCTGGCGGCGCAACGTTTTGTGTTTCGATATGGAAATCAAGACTCTGACGATTAACTCGTACTAAGCCTTCCGGAATACGCAGGACACCTTTAACGCGGTCGACTGGGGCAAGCCTGGCCCATTCCAGAATCCCAACGGTGTCAAAGACAGTGTCTGCATCAAATATCCAGCCGCAACCGACATAGCCCTGGCCACTATTAATGCTGCGCCTCCAGCGTTGATGCTCGGGCAGGCTTAATGCAGCAAGCCCCTTAGATACGGCGTGGCTATGATGATGATCGGGGCTGGAAGGCAGTTCGCGTAGATTTTGACGCGGTTTATCGAGGAGGCTGATGTCGATGTTACCGTTATGAGCGGGAATAATTTCACGGCCCGCCGCTTCGCGCTGTTGCCATTCGGCCAATGCACGGCGGCTTTCATCGCTGGCACGGTCTTCTTTATTCGCAATGATAATATCGGCCGCGGCGAGCTGATCGCGGAAATTATCATTATTCACAGCTCGTTCATCAAGCAACTGGCGCGGGTCGAGCAAACAAATCGTGGCGTTGAGTTCTATCCACGGTTGGTAAACCTCGGCAGTCAGCATGTCGAGAATTTGTTTAGGATGACCCAGACCGGTAGGTTCGATGAGCAAGCGGTCGGGTTTACCCTGGCGCAGAAGCGTGTTCAGGCCAACTTGCATCGGCAGCCCATTCACACAACACATACAGCCGCCTGGGATTTCTTTCAATAATGCACCACTGTCAGCTAATAACGCACCGTCGATACCGACTTCACCAAATTCATTGACCAGCACAGCCCATTTTTCATGCTCAGGTTTATTGGCCAGCAAATGTAAAATGGTGGTGGTTTTTCCGCTACCGAGAAAACCGGTAATGAGGTTGGTTTTAGTCACAGGCGCTCCGGACAGGTTAAGTGAACCTTACGTGATTGATTATCACAATCCTGAACAACATTTGCGAGAAAAGGAAGCCTGAGTGGGCATCACATCCTTGTGAAGCACGTTTAAAGGCATTGATTGTTAAATTAGCCGACCCGTTTAGCGACGGCTGCGCGTGCGCCATTGCGACATAATTCGTTCCATGCGGCACAGATGTTTTCGACAAATTGTTCATCAGCAGGCAGGTCACTACCGAAGATTTCTTGCAGGCTGAGCAAAGCGTGAACACGTTCTTCAGGAGCGCTGCCTTCAACCAGTGCTTTTATCTTCCCGGCCAATGGATCGCGAATATCAATCTCGTTGCCAGCGTCATCGGTGCCGCTGACATAGCGCATCCATCCGGCAATACCCAATGCCAGGCATGGCCATTCGTCACCTTGTTGCAGGTGCCAGCGTACACTTTCCAACATGCGCTGCGGCAGCTTCTGGCTACCATCCATCGCGATTTGCCAGGTGCGGTGTTTTAGCGCCGGGTTTTCGAAACGCTCAAGTAAGTCATGCGCATATCGCTGCAAATCAACGCCCGCAACGCGGAGTGTTGGCGCTTGTTCGTGCATCATTAAACGATGCGCGGCCAGGCGGAAATTGTCATCAGCCATGCAATCATTGACATGCTGATAGCCCGCGAGGTAGCCGAGATACGCGAGGAAGGAGTGACTACCGTTGAGCATGCGTAGCTTCATCTGTTCCCACGGCATCACGTCGTCGACCATTTCAACGCCCACTTCTTCCCATGCCGGACGGCCAGCAACAAAGTTATCTTCAATAACCCATTGGATAAATGGTTCACCTGAAATCGCACACGGATCTTCAACGCCTAGGGTTTCAGTGATTTCGCGTAAAGATTCTGGCGTTGCAGCAGGGACAATTCTGTCAACCATAGTGCTTGGGAAAGTCACGTGCTCACGGATCCAGTCGGCTAATTCCTGGCTGCGGGTTTCGGCCATGCCAATCACCGCATTGCGTACCACATGGCCGTTGTCAGGAATGTTGTCGCATGAAAGCACGGTAAAGGGACGTAATCCTCGTTCACGGCGGCGATTGAGGGCTTCCACCAAAATACCGGGCGCTGAATGTGGCTCGGTGGGATGCTGTAGATCGTGAATAATCCGTTCGTTATTGCTGTCGAGTTTTCCGGTCGCGGGGTCGATGCAATAACCCTTTTCAGTCACGGTCAGGGAAACAATCGCCACCTGCGGCTCGCAGAATTTCTCAATAATTGCATCAAGGCCATCGAGTTTTGCATTCAGGCATTCGTTAACTGCACCGACAACAATCGCCTGATTACCCTCGCGGCCTTTTTCCAGCACGGTATAGAGGTGGTCCTGGTCTCGCAACGCGCTCATCAACTTGTCGCCGCTAAACAGGCTTATTTCACAAATGCCCCAATCTCCTCCCAATTTATTGAGCACCCGATCGGTCAACAATGCCTGGTGCGCGCGGTGAAACGCCCCAAAGCCAAAATGGACAATGCGGGTTTTTAACGCCTGGCGATCATAGCGTGGTTGCTGAACATCGGCAGGGAGCGTGACCGAAGCAATTGTATTCATAAATGTAAATCCTGATTAACGAATTGGTAACATTGCGCAGTCTAAAGTTATATGACAGCAAATTAAATTGGTGTGCCGTCTTTATCCATTTAATGTGAGCTGGATCAACCAATGTAACCGCAAAATTTGACCGAAAAGAAGAATTCAGTATGGTAGTAGTCAATGTGGTATTAAGAATTGGTATGACAACTTAACTGAGGAACTGTCGATGGAACAAACATGGCGTTGGTACGGCCCAAAAGACCCGGTATCTCTGGATGATGTGCGTCAGGCGGGCGCGACCGGTGTCGTTACTGCTCTGCATCACATCCCAAATGGTGAAGTGTGGCCAGTTGCTGACATTAAAGAGCGTCAAGCCGTGTTGGCAGCGAAAGGACTGACCTGGTCAGTGGTAGAAAGTATTCCGGTACATGAAGAAATTAAAACTCACACCGGCGAATACGATAAGCATATCGCAAACTACCAGCAAAGCATTCGTAACCTGGCAGAATGTGGCATCGACACCGTGTGCTACAACTTCATGCCAATTCTGGACTGGACGCGTACCGATCTTGAGTATGAATTGCCAGATGGTTCAAAAGCGTTGCGCTTTGACCAGATTGCTTTTGCAGCATTTGAGTTGCACATCCTTAAGCGCAAAGGCGCTGAGGCAGATTACAGCGAAGAAGAGCAGCGTCAGGCGCTGGACTACTTCAACAGCATGTCAGATGCCCAAAAAGAAAAACTGACGCGCAATATCATCGCGGGTTTGCCGGGCGCGGAAGAGGGTTACACCCTGGACCAGTTCCGTGCGCGCCTTGCTGAATACGACGGCATTAATAAAGAGCAACTGCGCGAGAACATGGCGTACTTCTTACGTGCGATTGTTGCGGTAGCGGAAGAAGTCGGTGTGCGTCTGGCGGTTCACCCGGACGATCCACCGCGTCCTATCCTCGGTCTTCCACGCATCGTATCGACTATTGAAGATATGCAATGGCTGAAAGAAACCGTTGATAGCATTTATAACGGCTTCACCATGTGTACCGGTTCTTATGGCGTTCGCGCAGACAACGACCTGGTACGTATGATTGAAACTTTCGGTGATCGTATTCACTTCACCCATCTGCGTGCAACATGCCGCGAAGAAAACCCGAAAACCTTCCATGAAGGCGCGCATCTGCAAGGTGATGTGAACATGGTTGCGGTGGTAAAAGCGATTCTGACTGAAGAACAGCGTCGTAAAAACAGAGGGGATGTGCGTCCGATTCCAATGCGACCGGACCACGGACACCAGATGCTTGACGATCTGCACAAGAAAACCAACCCAGGTTATTCAGCGATTGGCCGCCTGAAAGGTCTGGCTGAAGTGCGTGGTGTGGAACTGGCTCTGAAACAGACGTTATTCCCGGATTTGCTGAAGTAACGTTAAGCTATTGTTGGATGGGCGAGCGTTGTACAGCCCGTTTTAACCGGAGATCGGTGTGTTTGCTTAAACAGTAAAACACCATAAAAAAACGCGCCTTCCGGCGCGTTTTTACATTCTTAGCGGCAAATTAGTCTGCACGACCCATAGAACGTTTTTCAGCGATATGAATACGGATCTTCTCACCCGTAACCATATATTCTGGAACCTGAATCACAAGCCCAGTAGACATGGTTGCAGGTTTGGTGCGGGAGCTTGCTGACGCGCCTTTGATGCCAGGTGCGGTTTCAATGATTTCTAAATCCACAGTCTGTGGCAATTCCAGCGCCAGCAATTGGCCATCCCAGGTCAGAACCTGCATGTCAGGCATGCCACCTTCAGGAATGAATTGCAGCTCTTCTTCAATCTGATCTTTGGTGAAGATATACGGGGTGTAATCTTCTTTATCCATGAACACGTATTCGTTGCCATCAATGTAAGAGAAATCAACGTAACGGCGGGTCAGGGTAATGGTGTCGACGATATCGTCGCCTTTGAAGCGCTCTTCAACTTTCTGGCCAGTACGGACATCAGAAAAACGCATTTTGTAAAGCGTTGCTGCGCCACGTGCGCTGGGTGCCTGAATATCAATATCTTTAACAATCAGCAGCTTGCCGTTGTAATTCAGTACCATACCTTTTTTGACTTCGTTAGCTCTTGCCATCGATGTTTCCTGTAAAAAATTGAGGAGCGAAAATATTGCGTCAAATTACTCGCGGGGCGCAGTTCAGGCAAGCAGATTTCGCTACCCTTCATACTTCAAGCTGCCTCTTTGTTGGCTGCGTTTACTCACCCGAATCACTTACTTTAGTAAGCTCATCGGGATGCGTTCACTTGCCGCCGCGATGCAACCTGAATTATTTTGGGCTGGAGTTATGTAGTTAACGTAGTAAAGCCGCGTTGCTACTGCTACAGTCCAGATCCTTGTCAGCCCACCGGAGCATTGCAGATGGACTGTCGTCCCGATTGCGGCGCATGTTGCACCGCGCCTTCCGTATCCAGCCCAATCCCCGGCATGCCCAATGGCAAGCCTAATAGTCAATTATACCAAGTATGAAAATTGTTGACCCTGATTGGCATGGTTACTTACTGCCTCGTGTGGAACGTATACCAAGTAATGCTTATTGTCGTCGCTATCGACCTGTAAGGCATTCTGTTAATGTCGTTTTCTAAGGCAGGAACAAGTGGGAGAGGTTTTTGATGGAATGCCGTACTGACTGCGGAGCTTGCTGTATTGCCCCTTCAATTTCAAGCCCGATCCCAGGGATGCCTTACGGAAAACCAGCTAATACGCGCTGTGTCCAACTTTCGGATAATTTCATGTGCAAGATCTTCACATCGCCATTGCGTCCCAAGGTTTGTGCAAACTTACAAGCCAGTCGTGAAATGTGTTTTACACATCGGGATGATGCAATGACTTACCTGATTAAACTGGAAGTTGATACCGCACCTCAGGGTAATGATAAGTTGTAAGGCGGGTTGAAATTAGAATAGGGTGTTACAGTATTGTTGTAGCGGTTAGGCGAAAAAATTCATAGCCTGTGTAGTCAATATTAATCATGAGCTGTATTTTTTTGTATTCGTGTGCAACTGTAGAGCGGATACCGTGGTAAGCTAAAACTAAATCACCACTACTAGCGGTGCCGATAAAATTTAGTTTCCACATCTTCTAAGATATCAATCTCGACGAAATCGATGGTGTTTCCGCTGGTATTGACCTATGTGTCACCCCCCATATAAAATATTAATCTTTAATTTCCACTAAATATACAACAATGTTAATTTAATAACATTAAAAATTCTGTATGGTGATGTAATGAACAATACAATTAATTACGATGATATTGATTATATTGCAAACATAGTCAATGGTACAAAAATGGATGGTTATTCTTGCTTTGAGCTAATCAAGAATTTTTCGAATAATTATCGATCTAGTTGTAAAGATGTTATTGATTTGTTGGTTAATATTGTTAATGCAAAAATAGACATTAAAAAACGAAACTCTCCTTACCGTGATTTAAGTACAAACAAAATTTTTTCAGATATTTTAAGTGATAAAGATCTCGAGGTAATTAAAGAACTTGCACCAAAAATTATTTACTCACCGCTTCGTGGGAGACTATATGATTTCCTATGGCTGTATAAAAAGGGGAGAGATAGGAATTATGCTTTAGAAGCAATAAAATCGTATTCCTCTTTAACTATAGAGGATAATAATTGGCATACATGCGTAAGTAACTGTTTTCAACGAGCACTTCAACTATCTTTCATTCATCCTGAAAATGAATTCTGCAAAGAAGTCGAAGATAAAATAATGAGTTGTTTCATGAGTACAGCAAACTCATTTCTATTTGTTGAAATGGCTTCGTTGATCACTTCCACTGGATTAAAAAAAGACATTTATGAATTAATAAATAAGAGGATGAGAAAGGGAATTTATTATTTTCTTAACAAGAATGATTACACAAGTGCTAACAGATGTTTGATCATTTTGAATGAACGATATAAAACTGAAATTAATGCAGGTAATGGTGATCACAAATGTCAGTTGGTCAATATTGCTCAGGCAAGAGCATTAACTGATGAGGGTAATCAGTATGATGGATTAATTGCAATTGGATGTTATCAAAATGCATTAAAACATTATAAACATTCGAAGCTGTATATTCGTGCTATGTTTAGAGTAGATGAAGAGATAATCGGGTTAAAAAGAAAAATCCGAACTCAAGGAAAACATGCCTCTGAATCAATGGTGATTATTAAAACAGAACCAGTGAATATTTCAGAAGAAGTAAAGAAAGCCATTGAACATGTTTCAGATAAACCTGATGTAATGACCGCAATTGTGCATTTCTGCTTTTTAAAGCAGGGCTTTGATAAAAGTGTTATGATTCAAAATACATTAGATCTGATAAAGAACCACCCACTTCAAAACCTTTTCTCTCAGACTGTGATAGATTCAGACGGGAGAGTTGTAGGGGGATCAGATGGAATTGATGTTGGTAGTGCTGATGTAGCTGAAATTGAGAATATCATTGTTCCTTTATCTCAGGGATTTGCCCAAGAAGTCAGTTACAATGTAAGTGCATATATTTTACCTGCTTTATATAAATTGACCGACGATCATTATATTGATTATGGTATGGTAAAAGAAATTTGCGAAAAATGTGGATTTATCTCACCAAACAAAACTGAGCTTTTCTCACAAGCGCTACAATTTGGTTTTGAAGGTAATTATTCAGTATCTGTTCATCTTCTTGCGCCATTAGTAGAGGATACCATAAGAAAGATACTTTATGATCAAGGCGACTATACGGCAATTATTGATAATAATTCGAAAAGTACAGAAGTATCGATTAATACATTATTAAGTAAAAATACAGCTCAAGAAGTCTTTGACTGTAATTTCTTATTTGAATTAAAAATGCTTTTGACTAACCATGTTGGCTCAAACATAAGAAATTCAGTAGCACATGGACTTCTAGATGATAATACTTCTCAAGGATATGATGTAGTGTATCTTTGGTGGAGAATATTGAGATGGATTGTATTATCTGTTGTTCTTTTTAAAAACGAATATAAAGATCTAACAGTGGAAGTTTCTGGTTGACTCTTCTATAAATGTTACATTCATACAATGGTAGTTATACGTAAAAATAAAATTCCGTATGGTTTTTAATTCTAACTGGATGCACGCAAAAATGGCGTGAATTCAGTTAGAATTGTATTTTAAAATTAATCAATTGGGACGGCGTGAAGTTCAAAACCCCCTGGGTTCAATACTTCCATTTTGAAAAATTTCACCTCTGAAAGTCGTTTATTATCTGAATGCTTGATAGCGTTGATGATTGCATCACGTACAGATTTTTTCATTCTGAGTCCGAAGATGATTTCTTTTAAATCAAGGCCGATATCAGTTACACCTGGTTTTACTTCGAAAAGCCGGTATTCTTCTTCATAAGCCCAACACTCAGATTTTGTAACCAAAGATGAATTTATTATTCTCTGCCGGGCTGCGGTGTTACTGCCAAGCATAATCATGATATCTTTTGATTGAACGAATCTACTCCCATCATAATTAACTTTATATATCTTGTCAGTCATAACTTCTGGAATGGTATATCCCAAGCACAACCCAAAATGGTTATCAGCATAGTGTGACCACATAAGTGTTGATTCTTTACTGCCTGAAAGTGAAAGAACTCCACGAGATAAATATTCTTTAAGTTGAATTACCGTTTTTTCTTGGACCGTTTCGATTGAATATTCTTTCTCGAAAATCTGTTGACTTTTTAGGTCAGTTAGGAAAGCATCATATTCACTATCAATGTTGGCAGACTCAGGGTAATTTTCTGACTGATGAGTCATGTTCCTATTATGTTGATTCTGATTTATTAAGGAATGTAATACGCACATATTTAAAAAAGGGTCATCACTTAAAACCAACTCGGGTTGAAATTCATGAGGATCATTAAAATTATTTGGATCAGCGAAATAGACCTTGTTCTCAAGGATTAATTCTAACGTTCGTGTATCAAAGGCTCTATATTTGTATAAATGGTCGGGGCAAGTCATGCTATTTTCCTTGAAAAGTGCCTCTCTTACGCACATCTTTTGATCATATCATTTATGGTTTCTCTTTCAATGATTGAGACTCCTTCTAATTCATTGATTTTTTTGAAATGTTAGAAAGCGCGGTCATTGCGTAATTTATGAGTTTTTAAAGCTGGCTCAGTTCAAAAGCCAGCGCCTATGAATATTGCAAAACTCAACCAGATTTTTTAAATTTCGTTGTGCTCATACCGCTCGTTTGTTTGCATGTGATCGTAAATTCATCAGGTGTTTACCTCACCGTCAATACATAAAAAGATGCAATCTTATAACCAAAGAGAATATTACGTATGAAGCCAGAAAATTTTATCACTGTATTGGATTTTGTTTGACGATATGACTGCACCCTGGAAGCCGTTTAGAATTGATCTCATCGCGGTTTATCGTTCAATATCGAGATGATGTATGCTAATAGTTAGCCAACTATAGCCGTGAGACTGCTTTAAAATTACTTATAGAAATGGACTAATCGATACAGATTGCTGGCGCTGAAAAGAGTATTGCCCCTCCCTCATGAAGAGGGAGGTTGGGAGCTACTTATATTAAATTGATCTTATGCTGCATATGTCTGGAATATTTCTTCATGATTGACAGGTTCGAAAGTACCAATATCATCTCGACTCAAATCGAGTGTGAGCTTTTCAATGTCGAACTGGACTCGATAGCCTGTCATTTTAGCTATATGCTCAGAAAGCGCGTCAGTATCTACAGGTTCTTTGCATGTCACCCCATCATGCTGAAGTAGCACAATATTCTCCCCCAGATAGCGAATCATATGTTGAAGAATTAACGACTCAGCACCGTGCAAAATATGTGCTAACAGTTTGGATTTTCTAACACATTTTTGGTTTTCGCATTTTGTTGCTTTCGTCATGCCTGCGTCATTTCTTATCTTGAAATGCCCTGGGGTTTTTTCCGTGTAATCAGCAACTACATTGTTAGTAACCCTTGTTATTTCTTTATACAGCTTGTCTATCCAACTACCCTTGATATCAATTTCGTCACGTTTCAGATTGAGTTTACTCAGTACTCCATAACTGGTCAGGTTTGAGCCATAAATTAACGCTATCAGGATTTCCTTCGCCATATCTTCAGAGCATTTAAAAAGCGTAGCTATCTCGGTTCGCACTGCTTTTTTGTTTCGGATGTAATGGTCGATATGAGGTGTGGGGACATTGATCCGACCGCACATTTGCGCCAACAAGGTGTAATGGCAATTCTCTATATCGATATCATAATGATCAACCAACCCGGCTTTTCGTATGATACGGCTGCAATTCTGTAGATTTAATGCACCTTCAGCATACAATCGTCCCCCATTACTCTGGACATAGGTGGTCGGTAAGCAACCTGACTTACTGGCTTTTGTGATCGAGAGAAGAGCTTCAATCTGGTTTACCTGGCGTTCGTTACTATTATTTTTTTCAGCTCATCCCTTAGCCGTTTAAGCGAAAAATCATTGAGCGTAATCTCATTTGGCACCACATCTTTAATCTTGCATTTTCTGCCATCTTTTAGAATGGAACGGATTCCGTTTGCTGGCGGGTTGTAGGGTTTATTATTCTCGTCTACGAGGCCGCAACCTTTAATGACCGCATTACAACATTCGGAAAATACATGTCTATGTTTACTTGTGACAATATAACCATTAGCCCATTTACCTGCTAAGTAATTACAGGTCTGCTGTATTAATGGGATGTCTCTTTTTATCTCCTCAAATCTTGATGCTTTTGGGATATGTAGCCGTCTTTCGCTAGCATATAGCGAAAAAGAGTATTCATCATTAGGATGCTTTCGTCTGCTAACTGAACCAATGTAAAATTGGTTAAAATAATACTTTTTCTCTTTATCTGTATATACCTGTGATCATTGAAGATGCTTGATTTTGGCTTTCATGAGGATCATGCTTTCACACCATGAAAATATTTATCACTTCCGAACAAAAAATCGAGCTCGAAAAACTTCATGACTCCAGTCGTGATAAGCGCGTTTGTGATCGCATTAAAGCCATCCTTCTGGCCTCTGAAGGTTGGAGTTCTGCCATGATCGCTCAGGCTTTGCGCCTGCATCAGACAACCGTTGACCACCATATCAGCGAGTTTCTGAATAACGGTAAGTTAAAACCAGAGAATGGTGGTTCAGTCAGTAAGCTAAGCGCTAAACAAACTTCTCTTTTAATCAGTCAGTTATCCGATAATTTGTTTCACCATACCCATGAAATTATCGCGTTTATCGCCCGTACATGGGACGTTGCTTTCAGTGTTCCGGGCATGAACAAGTGGCTGCATCGTCATGGCTTCTCTTACAAAAAACCGTCCGGTATCCCCCATAAATTCAGTGAAGAGAAACAGACGCAATTCATTGAATATTATGAACAACTAAAAGCAGCCGTAGGCGATGAACCTGTTCTCTTTATTGATGCAGTTCACCCAACTCAGGCCACCAAAATCAGCTATGGCTGGATACGCAAAGGCCACAGAAAAGCGGTAGAAACCACGGGCAGCCGTACCCGTCTGAATATCATGGAAGCCCTGAATCTGAAGGCTCCGGCGCAGCCATTAATTTGCGAATATAAGACAATCAATGAATATAACGTATCGCGTTTTTTCAATGAGATACGAAAAGAATACCCGGACTACAATAAGACAGTTCATGTCATTCTGGATGGGGCCGGCTACCACCGTTCACAGCTGGTGAAAGACTGGGCAGAGGTGGTCAATATCAGGCTTCATTATCTCCCGCCTTACAGCCCGAACCTGAACCCGATAGAACGAATGTGGAAGGTCATGAACGAACATGCCCGAAATAATCGCTACTTCAGTTGCACGCGGGAGTTCAGGGACGCGATATCTGAATTTTTTAGTCAGACGCTGCCGGATATAGCGGAGTCTCTGGCATCCCGAATTAACGATCACTTTCAGGTGCTGAAACCTGCATCTTGAGGTTTATTGGGTATATACTGGGTAATAAAATTTCAATTTCATAGTAACTGGGTGGTTTTATGTTTGATAATTTTAGTGAGAGTTTGTTTGATGATCGTAATTTTAAGGAAGATTCAGTCCGCGAGGTCATAATTGTACCGATCCTTCGTCGTTTGGGATATTTTCCCACAGGAGATCAAAATATTACTAGAAGTAAACATCTGAAACATCCTTTTATATTTGCAGGGACTAGGAAATGCTCTGTTTCTATAATTCCTGACTACACACTGAATTTCCGAAACAACCCTGTTCTGGTTTTAGATGCAAAAAATCCGCTTGAGGATTTAGATTCGAAGGAACACATTCAGCAGGCATACAGTTACGCAATCCATCCTGAAATAAAAACTAAGCACTTTGCTCTTTGCAATGGGCGTAGGTTGGTCGTCTTTAGCATTGATTCAGCACTTCCATTATTGGATATACCTTTTTCCGAATTTGAAAGTCGTTGGGATGAAATTGAAAAATTTCTACTTCCTAAATATTTGTTGGAACCCGGACTCAGAAATTTTACGCCTGATTTTGGAACTAAGATCTCACGTATGGGGCTTGAACCAGGCTGTGAAATAACCATGTTAAGTGTAAGGTTAGGTTTGTTTGCAATGGTTGAGCAAAATTTATATACAGCCACTGTAAATACTGATTTTGCAGGTGCAGATCATTGCGTTAGTTTTGATTTTAATAAAGAGAATCTTTTTAGCTTAGTTGCTGGTTTTCCCTCGGAACTTAAAGATCAGTTTTTGGATGCGCTACTTAGAGCTCCATTTAAAGCGGGGGCTGATTTAGAACTAGAAGTTGATTTAAATTGCCAGTTAGGACACCCGATTCAAGTTGAACATGAAAGTTTCGTTCCGCTAGTTATAAAGCAAGTGTACGGCTCTCGTTTTTTACCTGGTTCGGCACTACTTGTTGGTGAGGATATACCTTCCAACATATTCCGAATAAGCAAGACGTACAAAATAAATAACCCTGAACAATGTAAGTAATGTAACTTAAGTGGAATTACATCGTAATAAAATATCATTATGATGTAATCCATTGCTCTTTTTAATGATTTTTCAACACCAACTTTGTTTGACGAGATGTTCTTTTATTTATTGCCTTACGGCATCAATATTATTTACTGACATCCAAATGATAATATCGGTTTAAGCTGATTAAGTATGGTGATTATATTAATATTTTTCTATCTCATAACGAATGGCATTTTTTCGTAGTATCCATTTTCCGTTCTAATGAATTCCCCTCGCGCTGTTTCGCAGATGAAAAACGTACATACGAATACAGTTTAGGTTTCATCGTCATTGCATACCTTTGGATTGTGCTGGATAAAAAAGCTAGAGCCTGATGTTATCAGCTCTAGTGAGGTTTAGTGTATTTTTATACTTTGAATAATTGTACATTCGGCAAACCGGCCAATACATCATGCGTTCAGCTTGGTGCCGACATGCGTTGTAAAATCTTCCTTTCACCGCTAAGACCCAAGGTCTGTGCAAGCCTGCAAGCCTCGCGTGAAATGTGTGGCACAACGCGCCAGCAAGCCATGGATTACCTGATTTATCTCGAAGCGGCGACCGCCCCTTAGATGTCTTTGATTTTCACCATGCAAAAAGCGGTGATGGCTATCATTCCTAACGCGATATAAAACACGGTGTGGTAATTCCAGATTTCAGCCACGACACCGGCCATCGACCCCGCGATAATCCAACCGACACGCGTGGTATTGGTATATAGCGTGGTTGCCGCTCCAGCCTGGCCCGGCATTAAATCCTGAAAATAGAGCATGCCGATACCCGCCAAAATACCGATGAAAATCGCGTTCAGCAGTTGCAACCCCAACAGCATGATTTCGTTGTGCAGCGTCAGCATCCCAATGTAGAACATCAGACCCGCAACTGCCGCAATACGCATCAGGAAACGCTTACCGAAGCGTTTGGCGTAGTAACCGGCGATCAGCATGGTGGGGATCTCAAGGCCAGCAGCCGTCCCCATCATCACGCCCGCCAGTTTCTCCGGCAGATGTAATTCATGAATGATGTAGAGCGGCATATTAATGATATAGAGACTATTACAGCCCCACATCATGGTGCAGGCGACAAACAACAGCAGAGCGTCACGGCGATTACGGCGGGGAGCCTCAAGGGTGGTTGTTTTCGTCACCACCTCTTTTCGCATCGACGGTAACAACATCCGCACCATCACACTGCAAACCACAAACGCCAGCGCGGCGCTAAGATACATCGTGGTAAAACCAAAACCTAACGCAAGGGCGTAAGCGATAGGGGGGCCAATCACCCAGGCAAGCGATACCTGCGCACGCAGAATCGAGCTGAACATGACGGCCTCGCGACCAGTACGGTCGGCGTGTTCTCGCGCCAGGGCAAACATTTGCGGGTTAGCGGTTGATCCAAAACTGCTGAGAAAAACCCCGACGAACAGCAACACAAAATAGTTACGGTTCCAGGCAAATAGCACGCAAGCGAGCGCGCCTAATAAGCAGCAGACAAAAATGAGTGCTTTCCGATCGCCTTTCCGGTCAGAACGACCCGCAAGAAACTGGCTGACAGCAATACCAATGATTGCGCTGCCGGTGAAAAAGAAACCCACCATTGCTGGACGAACATGAACTTCTTCGGTCAGAAACAGGCTCAATGTTGGTGTTTGTAATGCACCTGCAATCCCGGTTAGAAAAGCGACAATCAAAAAGGCGGAAGACGTTAAATCAAGGGGCTTACGGGTTGCTGCTATGGGGGAGTTTTGCATGCTCTCGGCGTCGCTAATCAATGAACGCGCGGAGTTTACGCGCCTTGTTAGTAAATAAACAGTTGATCAAATCAAAGGCGGCACGAAAAGCCCCTTCGGATCACCATCACAGTGGGGGACTACCGTTTAGCTTTTTATGAAACTGCCGCCATACTTAGTCAAAGAGAAAACGGTTCAATAGACGAATCCGCTTTAACTCGTTCAGCTTTTACATCCTGGTTTGAGTGAAATGTGCGGAAGCTCTAAATTTCAGTAACGAAACACCAACATGTCTTGCCTGAATCATGATGAATATGCACACTAATTGAAACGTTTCAGCGTCGTCTTATTTGGTTTCAGGAGTGGGATGGCGCATTTTTTCTCATTACAGCTGAATCGTTTCAATTTAGCAGGAGAGGAGACCCATGTTCCAGTTATCTGTGCAGGACATTCATCCGGGGGCGAGCGCCGGAAATAAAGAAGAAGCCATACGTCAGGTTGCCGCAGCACTCGCGCAAGCGGGCAACGTCAGCATTGGCTACGTGGAAGGTATGCTGGCTCGCGAGCTGCAAACTTCCACTTACCTGGGTAATGGTATTGCCATTCCACACGGCACCACCGATACCCGCGACCTGGTGCTGAAAACGGGTGTTCAGGTATTTCAGTTTCCGCAGGGAATCGAGTGGGGCGAAGGCCAAACCGCCTATGTTGCTATTGGTATCGCCGCGAGCTCTGACGAGCACCTTGGTTTACTGCGTCAGCTGACGCATGTGCTTAGTGATGACGACGTTGCTGAACAACTCAAAAACGCAACTTCAGCAGAAGAGCTCCGTGCGTTGCTGATGGGCGAAAAACAGTCTGCATCGTTGCTTTTTGACAACTCATTACTGGCACTTGATGTGACTGCCACCGACCTGATGACGCTGCAGGCATTAAATGCCGGGCGCATCAAGCAGGCAGGTGCGGCAAACACGGCGTTTGTCAGCAATGTCATTTCCAACAAACCACTTTACCTGGGCCAGGGGATTTGGCTGAACGACAGCACGGAAGGCAACCTTGCTAGTGCTGTGGCAATCAGCCGTCCTGTTAGCGCGTTTGAAACTGAAGGCCAACCGGTATCGCTTTTGATGACGGTTGCTGTGGCCGACGATCAACCATTACAGGTGCTTAACCGTCTGAGCGACATGCTGATTAACAATACAGCTGACCGCTTGCTGAATGCGGATGCGCCCGCGTTGCTGACGATGCTGACCAGCGATGTCGCACCAGAACAGAACAGCCTGAGCGCAGATTTCCAGATTCGTAATGAACACGGTTTACATGCTCGTCCGGGCACCGTGCTGGTGAACACCATCAAACAATTTAATAGTGAGATTACCGTGACCAACCTTGATGGCACAGGCAAACCTGCCAATGGACGCAGTTTGATGAAAGTGGTGGCGCTTGGCGTGAAGAAAGGCCACCACCTGCGCTTTACCGCACAGGGTGACGATGCTGAACTTGCGCTGAAAGCGATTGGTGAAGCTGTTGCAGCCGGTCTGGGCGAGGGGGCAGCATGAGTCGTCGCGTCGCAACCATTACGCTAAACCCGGCTTACGACCTGGTCGGTTACACACCGGAAATTGAGCGTGGTGAAGTTAATCTGGTGCGTACCACCGGCTTACACGCTGCTGGTAAAGGCATTAACGTTGCTAAGGTTCTGAAAGATCTCGGTATCGATGTCACGGTTGGCGGCTTCCTTGGGAAAGACAACCAGGATGGCTTCCAGCAACTGTTCAGCGAGTTGGGAATTGCTAACCGCTTCCAGGTTGTACAGGGCCGTACTCGTATCAACGTAAAACTGACAGAAAAAGACGGTGAAGTCACCGACCTGAATTTCTCCGGTTTTGAAGTGACTCAGTCGGACTGGGATCGTTTTGTTGCTGATTCACTAAGCTGGCTTGGTCAGTTTGACATGGTCTGCGTCAGTGGCAGCTTACCGGCAGGCGTCTCCCCGGAAGCGTTTACCGACTGGATGACCCGTCTGCGTAGCCTGTGTCCGTGCATTATTTTCGACAGCAGCCGCGAAGCGTTAGTTGCGGGTCTGAAAGCGGCGCCGTGGTTGGTGAAACCGAATCGCCGCGAGCTGGAAATCTGGGCAGGCCGTAAGCTTCCGGATATGAAAGATGTGATTGATGCCGCCCATGCGCTGCGTGAACAGGGTATTGCTCATGTGGTTATCTCTCTGGGTGCCGAAGGCGCACTTTGGGTTAACGCCTCCGGTGAATGGATAGCGAAGCCGCCAACTTGCGAAGTCGTCAGCACCGTCGGTGCCGGGGATTCCATGGTGGGTGGACTTATCTACGGCCTGTTAATGCGTGAATCCAGTGAACATACTTTACGTCTGGCGACGGCAGTTGCGGCGCTGGCGGTAAGTCAGAGCAACGTCGGTATCACCGATCGTACTCAACTGGCGGCCATGATGGCTCGTGTTGATCTGAAACCTTTTAACTGACAGCAGGAGAGGAACAATGAAAACGCTGCTGATTATCGAACCCGGTCTTGGGCAAGCTCGCGCATACCTTGCAAAAACGTTGCTCGGCTCCGCGGCGCAGAAAGCGCACTTGCAGATTATCGACAATCCGAACGAAGCTGACATGGCGATTGTGGTGGGTACCGCGATTCCTGCTGATAACTCGCTGAATGGCAAAAATGTATTCCTCGGTGATATCGACCGTGCGGTACAACATCCAGAACTGTTTTTAAGTGAAGCAAAAAGCAAAGCCAAACCTTACAAGGCACCGGTAAATATAGCGCCAGTGGCTGCGGCTAAAGGCCCAAAACGCGTCGTTGCGGTGACAGCGTGCCCGACAGGTGTCGCGCATACCTTTATGGCGGCTGAAGCGATTGAAACCGAAGCTAAAAAGCGTGGCTGGTGGGTAAAAGTCGAAACACGTGGTTCAGTCGGTGCGGGTAATGCGATTACACCAGAAGAAGTGGCTGACGCTGATTTAGTGATTGTCGCTGCGGATATCGAAGTGGATCTGGCTAAATTTGCTGGCAAGCCGATGTACCGCACTTCAACAGGTTTGGCGCTGAAGAAAACCGCACAAGAGCTGGATAAAGCGGTTGTTGAAGCAACACCTTTCGTTGCGAACGCCCAGAGTGCTTCGAACGCTAAAGAAGGCAAGAAAGAGGCGGCGGGTGCTTATCGTCACCTGTTAACCGGTGTTTCATACATGCTGCCGATGGTAGTTGCGGGCGGCTTGTGTATCGCACTGTCCTTTGCTTTCGGTATTGAAGCGTTTAAAGAACCCGGCACGCTGGCAGCAGCACTGATGCAAATCGGTGGCGGTTCGGCCTTTGCGTTGATGGTGCCCGTTCTTGCGGGTTACATTGCGTTTTCCATAGCTGACCGTCCTGGCTTAACTCCTGGTCTTATCGGCGGCATGTTAGCCGTTAGCACCGGATCTGGTTTTATCGGCGGTATTATTGCGGGCTTCCTCGCTGGTTACATCGCGAAGCTGATTAGCACTAAGCTGAAACTGCCTGCCAGTATGGAAGCGTTGAAGCCAATTCTGATCATCCCGCTGTTCTCAAGCCTGATTGTTGGCCTGGCGATGATTTACGTTATTGGTACGCCGGTTGCGAAAATCCTCGAAGGTTTGACTCACTGGCTGCAAACCATGGGCACCGCGAATGCGGTACTGCTGGGCGCAATTCTTGGCGGCATGATGTGTACCGACATGGGTGGCCCGGTGAACAAAGCAGCTTACGCATTTGGTGTCGGTCTGCTGAGTACCCAAACCTACGCACCTATGGCCGCGATTATGGCCGCAGGGATGGTTCCACCGTTAGCCATGGGCCTGGCAACATTTGTCGCGCGTCGTAAATTCGACAAGGCGCAGCAAGAGGGCGGTAAAGCGGCAATGGTTCTGGGCCTGTGCTTCATCACCGAAGGGGCAATCCCGTTCGCTGCCCGTGACCCGATGCGTGTACTGCCGTGCTGTATCGTGGGCGGAGCGGTAACAGGCGCAATCTCGATGGCGGTAGGCGCAAAACTGATGGCTCCGCATGGCGGTCTGTTTGTTCTGCTGATCCCTGGTGCGATTACCCCGGTTGTGGGTTACCTGATTGCGATTGTGGCGGGTACGTTGCTGGCGGGTCTGTCTTATGCCTTCCTGAAACGTCCGGAAACAGAGTTAGCGGTTAAAACTGCATAATTTATCGGTCATACGCTAAGCTCCCTGCATTGCAGGGAGCTTTTTTTTGTTTAAGCCGTGGCTTCTTCATGTTGCTGAGCTTTTAGCCAGGCAATCTCTTCGGCCCAAATATCCGGGTTAGTTGTTTCCAGAATCATTGGGATCCCGTCAAAGCGATTATCGCGCATAATCCAGGCAAACGGCGTATGGCCGATATTGCCCTCTCCCAGGCTGTTATGGCGGTCGACACGACTCCCAAAGGCACTTTTCGCGTCATTCAGGTGCATACCGCGCAAATATTTAAATCCAACAATACGGTCGAATTCAGCAAAGGTCTTTTCGCAATCGGCTTCAGTACGCAGATCGTATCCCGCAGCAAAGGCGTGGCAGGTATCGATACAAACGCCGACGCGGGATTTATCTTCTACACCCTCAATGATCGCTGCCAAATGCTCAAAGCGGAAACCGAGATTACTGCCCTGGCCCGCAGTGTTTTCAATCACCGCCGTCACGCCTTCAGTCTTATCCAGTGCAATGTTTATCGACTGCGCGATACGCGCCAGGCACTCTTCTTCAGGGATTTGCATCAGGTGGCTGCCAGGATGGAAGTTCAGCAGGGATAACCCCAGCTTCATGCAGCGTTCCAGCTCATCAATAAAGGCTTCGCGGGATTTTTCCAGCGCTTCTTCGACGGGATGACCGAGGTTAATCAGGTAGCTATCGTGTGGAAGGATTTGGCCTGGACCGTAATTGTACTTTTCACAGGCACGTTTGAATTGACTGATAACTTCGTCACTCAGCGGCGCGGCGCGCCACTGGCGTTGGTTTTTGGTGAACAGGGCAAAAGCAGTGGCTTCAAGCTCATGCGCGCGAATCGCAGCATTTTCCAGACCACCAGCGGCACTGACGTGTGCGCCAATAAACTTCATCATTCTTCTCCTGTCGTAACCCGCTACCGGGAAACCGTCAATGATAGCGGGTTAGACAGTAAATATCAGGCCATTAAATGATGTATGCCGAGGTTAATCGCGCCACCACCGACGATAAGCCAGATAAACAGCACCAGAGCCATCAACAGTGGACGCACACCGGCTTTTTTCAGCGCGCTGATGTGAGTCGTTAAACCCAGCGCCGCCATCGCCATGGCTAACAAGAAAGTATCCAGGGTTATCAGACCATTAACCGCCCAGGTTGGCAGCAGGTGCAACGAGTTAAACATCGCTACAACAATGAACAGCACGGCAAACCATGGGATCGTAATTTTGCTTTTCTGTGCCTGACCCGCAGGAGCCATCTGTTTAACGCGTGCTGCCAGGAAAATCAGGAACGGTGCCAGCATCATGACGCGCAGCATTTTCGCAATCACCGCAGCATTTTCAGTCTCAGGGCTAATGGCATGCCCAGCAGCCACGACTTGCGCCACTTCATGCATGGTCGAACCGGTATAAATCCCAAACGTTTCCGGTGTGAACCACTGCGCGACATACGGATACATCATCGGATAAATGAAGATAGCCAGCGTACCGAAAATCACCACCGTTGCGACGGCCACGGTCACTTTGCTGGCTTCAGCTTTGACAACCGGTTCCGTCGCCAGAATTGCAGCTGCCCCACAAATACTGCTACCCGCACCAATTAACCAACTGGTCTGTTTATCCAGACCAAATACTTTCTGACCCAGCCAGCAGGCGAGGGCAAAGGTGCTGCTTAATGTCAGAACGTCGATAATGACGCCGCTGACACCGACATCTGCAATTTGCGAAAACGTCAGTCGAAAACCATAAAGAATAATGCCAAGACGCAATAAGTGTTGCTTGGCAAACAGCACGCCGCCATCACAGTGCTGCCAGATTTTCGGGTATAGCGTATTGCCGATAACCATCCCGCACAGAATGGCGAGCGTCAATGCTCCCAGCCCAAGGCCGGCAACGGAAGGAATGTTACCCAACCACAGAGCCAGTGCAGTAATGCTTCCCGCCAGCGCAAGGCCTGGCAGAAAATGCCACAATGAATGTCGATGAGTGGGAATTGATAACGTAGCCATAACCTTCTCCTTTGTGTAGCCGTCATACTTCAAGCCGCAAGTGCGTTGGCTGCACGCGTTCACCCGAATCACTTACCGGCGTAAGCTCATCGTGTTTCTCGCGCTTGCCGCCTTCCTGCAACTCGAATTATTTTGGCTTTATTGGCAAAAGAATAAGGGCTGCTGGTTTAAAAATAAAATTGATTATATATTTATAACCAATCTGAATAAGTGTTAAGGCGTAACCACCATGCATATCACACTGCGGCAGCTTGAAGTTTTTGCCGAAGTCCTCAAAAGCGGCTCCACTACCCAGGCATCACAGATGCTGTCGCTGTCGCAATCAGCGGTGAGTGCCGCACTGTCCGATCTCGAAGGGCAATTGGGGGTGCAGTTGTTCGACCGCGTCGGTAAGCGACTGGTGGTCAACGAACATGGCCGCTTGTTGTATCCACGCGTCGTGGGTTTGCTGGAGCAGGCTGCGGAAGTCGAACAGCTTTTTAAAGAAGATAACGGCGCCATTCGCGTTTTCGCCAGTAGCACCATTGGTAACTATATTCTGCCGGAAATGATTGCCCATTATCGCCGCGATTTCCCGACACTCCCCCTGGAAATGAGCGTCGGCAATAGTCAGGATGTGATAAACGCGGTGGCGGATTTCCGTGTCGATATCGGCCTGATTGAAGGGCCAAGCCATATGACCGAATTGGTCACAGAACCCTGGCTTGAAGACGAGCTGGTTGTCTTTGCACCGCCGAGCGCACCTTTCTTGCAACAGCCGATTACCCTGGAAATCCTGGCAGAACAGCCGTGGATCCTGCGTGAAAAAGGCTCCGGTACCCGAGAAATTGTTGACTACTTGCTGCTTTCGCATTTGCCGCAGTTCCAGCTCTGCATGGAGTTAGGTAATTCGGAAGCGATTAAACACGCAGTGCGTCATGGTCTGGGCATTAGCTGCTTGTCACGCCGAGTGATTGAAGAACAGTTAGAAGCGGGGTCGCTGGTGGAAGTGCCTGTGCCATTGCCACGGCTGGTGAGGACTCTGTACCGCATTCATCATCGGCAGAAGCATATTTCAAACGCATTGCAGCGCTTTTTAAAGTATTGCGACGAGTAAGGTCCATGTTTGCTGGAAGCCCAACACGCAGCAGTGGTGCTGGGTTTCCAGACGTGATTGTTTCCCTTCAGGCCGTATCAACGCCTGGCTGTCGAACAACGAATTTAATAATCGGGAAGACATTATATTTAATTCGTTAATTTAATGTTGCCCATTGGGTTACGCATAGTATTAATGATAAATAAACTCAATATACCGTCTCTAAACGGATGTTAATTTATTTTTCTATTATTTTCGCGAAATGCAATTAACCTCAAATAATAATCATCATTCCTTCTTTCTGTCTGGCTTATTGATGCGGTGTTTAAAAATCGCCCCTTAATATGGCATTTTTAAATTCAGAGTATTTCTAATGAGCAAACTACTGATTACCGGTGCAACAGGCTTTCTGGGCGGTGCTGTGTTAGCGCGGGCGCTTTCTGATGCCTCTATTGAATCAATTTTGCTGCTAGTAAGAGCAGACAGCGCTAATGAAGGTGTCGCTCGAATCAAAAATAATCTGGCTAACTTTGGTTGTAGTGAAGTATTACTCTCTAAAATTAATGAAAATAATATATTACTGGGAGACCTGGCATATTCAGAAAACTTTTTGAATGACGAAAGACTTTCCTCTGTGACTCATGTGATTAACTCGGCCGCCGTCGCGTCATTTGGTGATAATGCGTTAATCTGGAAAGTGAATGTTGAAGGGACACTGAAGTTTGTAAAACGTATGGCTGATGTTTCTGGTTTAGTGCGTTTTGTACATGTGGGAACCGCCATGTCTTGCGTACCAGAAGCCGGAACCTTAGTTACTGAGAGCATGGCGCGCAAACCGGAAGAAGAACATTTAGTGCAATACACCTGGTCTAAATCCACCATTGAGCAATTAATGATGGAGCACTGCCCGCAACTGCCATTGGTGATTGCACGCCCATCGATTGTGGTCGGACACAGCGAAGAAGGGTGTCGCCCGTCGAGCAGTATTTTTTGGGTCTTCCGAATGGCGTTAATGCTCGGGAAATTCATGTGCTCGATGGAAGATAAGATTGATGTTATTCCGGTCGATTATTGCGCTGAAGCTCTTCTGCTACTCGCCAGGCGTTCTGAACTGACCGAAAAGGTCTACCACATTTCCGCTGGAGACGCCGGGAGTACCCAGTTTGTTGAAATAGACCGAGCGATGGCATCTGCATTGAATCAAAACCCCATTTATGCAACTTATCAGCAGGTTGATTACAGCGAGTTGGTGAGGAATCGTAGAAATTTCAAAGAGATTTATGGCCCGTGCAACGAACGCCTGATGCTCAGAGCGATGCGTTTGTACGGTGAATTCTCCATGCTAAATGTGCGTTTTTCGAATAAAAAACTGCTGGATTTGGGCATGTCGCCGCCGCCGCGTTTTGTTGACTACATTAGTCGCTGTGTCGAGACGACCCGCGATTTCAGTATCCCTGAATTAATGAAGGTGGATTTTAAGTAGCAGATCCTACCAGACCGCGTGGGGAAAGGATTCCCGCACATCACGGCAGATTTACCCACTCCCGCCAGTTCCCTCTATCATAAGTGCCTTACTTATAATTCTTCCCCGATCATGAAGCTCTCTTATATTTTCGTATTTCTACTATATGTATAAGACTGTTTTGCTACAATCTCGCCTCATTTTTTGGAAGGACCGCAATTTTCTATGGTTTCTCAAGATAAAACAACACAAGCGCCTGGCTTACGACGTGAGCTAAAAGCGCGCCACCTAACGATGATCGCCATTGGCGGATCCATCGGAACCGGGCTATTTGTTGCCTCTGGTGCAACCATTTCTCAGGCGGGCCCTGGCGGTGCGCTACTCTCCTATATGCTGATTGGTCTGATGGTGTACTTCCTGATGACAAGCCTGGGTGAGCTTGCGGCATACATGCCGGTTTCTGGTTCTTTTGCCACCTACGGGCAACAATACGTTGAAGAAGGCTTTGGCTTCGCGCTGGGCTGGAACTACTGGTACAACTGGGCGGTCACTATCGCAGTTGACCTCGTCGCCGCACAGTTGGTGATGAACTACTGGTTCCCTGATACCCCAGGCTGGATTTGGAGTGCGTTGTTCCTCGGCATCATGTTCCTGCTGAACTACATCTCCGTTAAAGGCTTTGGTGAAGCAGAATACTGGTTCTCACTGATTAAAGTGACGACGGTTATCATCTTTATCATTGTCGGCGTGATGATGATTATGGGTATCTTCAAAGGTGCGCAACCTGCGGGCTGGAGCAACTGGACGATTGGTGATGCACCCTTCGCTGGTGGATTCTCCGCCATGATAGGCGTGGCGATGATAGTCGGCTTCTCCTTCCAGGGGACTGAGCTTATCGGTGTTGCTGCGGGTGAATCGGAAGATCCAGGTAAGAACATTCCACGTGCTGTGCGTCAGGTGTTCTGGCGTATCCTGCTGTTCTATGTGTTCGCGATTCTGATTATCAGCCTGATCATTCCGTATACCGATCCGAGCTTGCTGCGTAATGATGTGAAAGACATCGGCGTAAGCCCGTTCACCCTGGTATTTGAGCACGCAGGTCTGCTGTCTGCGGCGGCTGTTATGAACGCCGTAATCCTGACTGCGGTACTGTCTGCGGGTAACTCCGGGATGTACGCATCAACACGTATGCTTTACACCCTGGCCTGTGATGGCAAAGCACCACGCATTTTCTCTAAGCTGTCTGTGGGCGGCGTGCCGCGTTATGCGCTGATTGCGACAACAGTCGTTGCGGGTTTGTGCTTCCTGACATCGATGTATGGCAACCAGACCGTTTACCTGTGGCTGCTGAACACCTCCGGTATGACGGGCTTCATCGCGTGGTTAGGTATTGCGATTAGCCACTACCGCTTCCGTCGTGGCTATGTGAAACAAGGGCTTGATCTCAACGATTTGCCATACGTTTCAGGCTTCTTCCCTGTGGGCCCAATCTTTGCCTTCATTCTGTGCCTGATTATCACACTGGGTCAGAACTACGAAGCCTTCCTGGCCGATAGAATTGACTGGGCTGGCGTAACCGCAACCTACATCGGTATTCCATTGTTCCTGGCGATTTGGTTCGGCTACAAGATAACTAAAGGTTCTCGTTTCGTGAAATACAGCGAAATGACGTTCCCAAAAACGTTTAAAAAGTAAGATTGAAAAGGGCGCGATTATCGCGCCCTTTTTTATACTCGTCATACTTCAAGTTGCATGTGCGTTGGCTGCACTTGCTCACCCCAGTCACTTACTTTAGTAAGCTCCTGGGGATTCACTCCTTTGCCGCCTTCCTGCAACTCGAATTATTTAGAGTATATATTTAGTGCTCATTTTAACCGTTCAATCCCAATTCCCGCGAAATAGCGGCAGCGGTTTCCTGTAACGGCTTCAACAACTTCTTCTCTCCCACCTGGCGCAACTTGGCCGTTGAAAGCGAAATCGAAATCGAATAACTCACGCGATGGTGAATATCAAACACCGGCACCGCAATACATGAAACGCCCAACTCGTTCTCTTCCCGGTCCATCGCCATTTTCTGCTCGCGGATCTGCTCTAACTCCTGATACATCTGCTCAACGCTGGTGATGGTATTGCGGGTTAAAGGCTGGATCTCCTGCTGATGGCTCTCCCAATATTGCTCGACATACTCTGGGTGGCCAAAGGCCATATAAATTTTCCCCATTGCCGAGCAGTACAGCGGCATATGCTGGCCGATATAGGCTCTGGTACGCAGCATTCCCGTGGTGGGCTCGAGCTTATAGATCAGAATGGCATGATCGTCTTCGCGACTGGAAAAGTTTACCGTCTCGCCGGTGACGATATTCAGCGTTTCCAGATGCGGAGCTGCGACGTGAATGATATTTAACGACGAAAGTGCTTTTTGCCCAACCGAGATAAACTTGGTCGTCAGGCGATAGCTCCCCGCTGCGGGCGCTGGTGTCACGTATCCGCAGGACTGTAACCCCTGTAACAGGCGGTGCACGGTGCTTTTATTCAATTCTGCCAACTCAGATAAATGCGCCAGCGGGCAACCGTTGGGGTAATTACTGAGGATCTCAATGAGCTGCAGCCCTCGGAATAAACTCTGGCTGCCAGCCGGTCTGTCCTTTTCTTTGGTCACATCACTTTCTTTATCGCTCATCTCTCATTTCCCTAAATGTCACCGCGCTCTGATGGTAGCGCAAAGTGTGGCTTAGTTCACGATCTCAACAGACAAATATTAACACATTGATTTAAATGATTTTTAAAAAATGCCCATGCTTTGACTTGTTAAAAATTGAACTGTATATTTTTGAAATCAGATTTCGCATAGTGAAATTTAAGGTTCTAAATTCACTCACATCAGCCGTGAGTAAACCAGGAGTCAGGCATGAAAGTGACCTTTGAGCAGTTGAAGAAAGAGTTCGAAAGAGTATTGCTTGCACGTGGCGTAGCCGCAGAAACGGCGAGTGACTGCGCACAGATGTTTGCCCAAACAACCGAATCTGGCGTGTATTCACATGGCGTAAACCGTTTCCCTCGGTTCATCCAGCAACTGGAAGCGGGCGACATTATTCCTGATGCCCAACCAACGTGCGTCACTCGCCTGGGCGCAATTGAGCAGTGGGATGCTCATCGCTCAATCGGCAACCTGACCGCGAAAAAGATGATGGATCGCGCGATTTCGCTGGCTTCGGATCATGGCATTGGCCTTGTGGCGCTGCGTAATGCGAACCACTGGATGCGTGGCGGAAGCTACGGTTGGCAGGCGGCAGAGCAGGGCTACATCGGTATTTGCTGGACTAACTCGATTGCGGTGATGCCACCGTGGGGTGCCAAAGAGTGTCGCATCGGGACGAACCCGCTGATTGTGGCCATTCCAGGCAAACCTATCACTATGGTTGATATGTCGATGTCGATGTTCTCTTACGGAATGCTTGAAGTGAACCGTCTGGCGGGGCGTCAGCTTCCGGTCGATGGCGGCTTTGATGATGAAGGCAATCTCACGCGTGAGCCGGGTATTGTTGAGAAGAACCGACGTATTTTGCCAATGGGCTACTGGAAAGGATCAGGGCTGTCGATTGTGCTGGATATGATTGCGACGCTGCTTTCTAACGGTGCGTCCGTGGCTGAAGTCACGGAAGATAATAGCGATGAGTACGGCATCTCGCAGGTCTTTATTGCCATTGAAGTTGATAAGCTCATCGACGGTCCAACACGAGACGCCAAATTGCAGCGTATTGTTGATTATGTCGTTAGTGCCGAACGTGCAAATCCCGACGAAGCGGTGCGCCTGCCAGGCCATGAGTTTACCCGGTTGCTGGCTGAAAACCGCCAAAATGGTATCACCATTGACGACAGCGTATGGGCAAGAATTCAGGCGCTATAGCGGAGAAATACCATGATTTTTGGGCATATCGCGGATCAAAATCCATGTGTTTTCCCGGCGGCTATTACACAGGCACTGGACTTTTTGCGCACGACTGATTTTAGGACCGTTCAGCCGGGAGTGATTGAAATAAAAGGCCGTGATATTTACGCGCAGGTGTTGGATTTAACAACCCGCCCGGCTCACGAAAATTCTCCAGAAGTACATCGTCGTTATATTGATATTCAGTTTCTGGCATGGGGTGAAGAGATAATTGGTGTCGCGGCAGATAATGTCCAGAATGTTATTTCAATACCCTATCAAGAACAGCGCGATATTACTTTTTATCAGCAAATGGAAAATGAATCTTTTTTAACCATGGTGCCGGGAAGTTATGCCGTATTTTTCCCGAAGGATGTCCACCGCCCAGCCTGTAATAAAAATAAAGAAACGCCAATAAGAAAAGTTGTTGTTAAGGTGGCGTTAACGGAACTGAATTAAATATACACATCGCTCTTCTATATGCAGGGGTATTGGCTGCTCTCATTCATCTGATTGCCACCTGGCTGCATATAGAAGTTGCTCTGTATATAAAAAGGATAAAGGACACACAATGAAAGAGAACAACGCCGGTTTTATTATTGGCGCGTATCCTTGCGCACCTTCGTTTCACCAACAAGGAGAAGAACAAGAAACGCTATTCTGGCGGACATTAGCGGATGTCCCGGGGATTCGCGGTCTTGAGCAACCTTGCCTTGAGAATTTACATCCTTATGGCGATGAATATCTGTTTAAACATACGCCGGATGACTGGCAAATCGTCGTTACCGCCATTATGGAAACGATGCGGCGACGCGGTACAAATGGCGGATTTGGCCTGGCATCGAGCGATGAAGCACAGCGTAAAAGTTGCGTGGATTACTATCGCCATATATGGGAAAAAATTAACCGTACTAACGATCGCTTCGGTAAACAAAAGGTGATCGCACTGGAATTGCAGGCCGCGCCACTTGTGGGTGAAACCGATGTTTCGTCTATGGCTGAGTGTTTCGCACGATCGCTTGCTGAACTGCAAAGTTGGGATTGGTCGTGCGAATTGGTTGTTGAACATTGCGATGCCATGACACAACCAGCAGCACGCAAGGGTTTTCTCCCGCTGGAAGAAGAGCTCAAAGCAATCACTGACCGAAATGTGGGAATGTGCATCAACTGGGCCCGCTCCGCCATTGAAGGCCGCAACACAACACTCCCACTGGCTCACGCGAAACAGTGCCAGCAAGCCGGGAAGCTTTCCGCGCTGATGTTTTCAGGCACTGCACCTCATGGTGAGTACGGTGAATGGCAGGATTCGCATGCCCCTTTCGCCCCATTTACTGGCAGCGAAGCGGGTTGCATTGATAGTCTATTAACAGTGGAACGTGCCAGAGACATGCTGAAAGGTATTTCGCCTGCATCATTGAGTTTTATCGGTATTAAACTACTGGAAATAAATCCAATGGCTTCCGTGGAACACCGTGTGGCTATTTTAAAAGAGGGTGTCGCGGCATTGCGCTCTGCATTAAATAGCACGTTAACATAATAATAAAAGTCATTATTCGCAGATGTAAAAATCATTCTTTTCCTGTATGGAAAGGCGTGCCAGGTTCTGTTTATTTTAATCGAGAATAAATTATGAATACTCACTCTGTTACCCAAAAAAATGACATCCCGCGCCAGCGTTGGCTAAGGATTATTCCGCCAATCTTAATTACTTGTATTATTTCTTACATGGATAGGGTGAATATTGCCTTTGCTATGCCGGGAGGAATGGACAGTGATTTAGGTATTTCTGCCACTATGGCGGGGCTTGCTGGCGGTATCTTTTTCATCGGTTATTTATTTTTGCAGGTGCCCGGCGGGAAAATTGCCGTTCACGGTAGCGGCAAAAAGTTTATTGGCTGGTCGCTGGTGGCCTGGGTCATTATTTCGATTCTTACAGGATTAATTACAAACCAGTACCAGTTGCTGTTTTTACGCTTCGCGTTAGGTGTTGCTGAAGGGGGGATGCTGCCTGTGGTGCTGACAATGATCAGCAACTGGTTCCCGGACGCTGAACGTGGGCGTGCTAATGCCATTGTTATCATGTTTGTGCCGATCGCCGGGATTATCACTGCACCGCTTTCCGGCTGGATTATCTCGGCAATGGACTGGCGCTGGCTGTTCATTATCGAAGGTTTGCTTTCAGCTGTCGTATTAGTGCTGTGGTCGCTGACGGTCTGTGACCGCCCACAAGAAGCACGCTGGATAGATGAAAGAGAGAAAAAATGGCTGATTGCCACGCTCAGTGCTGAGCAAAAGCAACTCGCCACGACCGCCGTCAAAAATGCTTCGTTACGTACCGTGCTTTCAGACAGAACCATGTGGCAACTCATCGCACTCAATTTCTTCTATCAGACCGGGATTTACGGCTACACCCTGTGGTTGCCGACCATTCTCAAAGAGTTAACACATAGCACCATGGGGCAGGTGGGGATGTTAGCCATTCTGCCGTATGTCGGGGCGATGGGCGGCATGTTCCTGTTCTCCTCACTTTCTGACCGTACCGGTAAACGCAAACTGTTTGTCGCGCTGCCGCTGATGGGCTTCGCACTGTGCATGTTCATGTCTGTTGTGCTCAAAGAACACATTTGGCTCTCCTATGCGGCGCTGGTCGGTTGCGGTGTGTTTTTACAGTCTGCTGCTGGGGTGTTCTGGACGATCCCCGCACGTCTGTTTAGCGCAGAAATGGCGGGTGGTGCGCGAGGCGTAATCAACGCGCTGGGCAATCTTGGTGGGTTCTGCGGACCTTATGCCGTCGGTGTATTGATTACCTTCTACAGCAAAGATGCGGGTGTTTACTGCCTGGCGATTTCACTGGCGATAGCTTCGCTGCTGGCGCTGTTGTTGCCTGCGAAATGTGATGCTCCGAACAGCATTAACCTGGCTGAACCTGATGCACCGCTAACCCGCACCGCACACTGAGTTTTTATCTGATGACGCTTCGCTTATCTGACCGGGAATGGGGTCGTTCTTGTCAGGGAATAAGCGTTAGCGTCTTCCACCGGCAGGTTTGCACTGAAAAGAGAAAAACAATGAAACAACTATTCTGGCTGGGCATCGACTGCGGAGGGACCTATCTCAAAGCAGGGTTGTACGACCAGCAGGGCCGGGAATATGCCATCCATCGTCAGGCTTTAGCGACTCTCTGCGAGCAACCCGGCTGGGCAGAACGCGACATGCACGCGCTGTGGCAATGTTGTGCCGACACGATTGCCACATTGCTCAAGCGCTGTGGGATCGGTGGCGAACAGATCAAAGGTATTGGCATTTCGGCTCAGGGTAAGGGGCTGTTTTTACTTGATAAAAATGATCGTCCGTTAGGGCGTGCGATGCTTTCCTCCGATCGTCGGGCGCTGAATATCGTCAGCGACTGGCAGCGGGATCGTATTCCTGAACAGCTTTACCCACACACACTCCAGACGCTATGGACAGGGCATCCCGTTTCGTTGCTGCGCTGGGTAAAACAGCATCAACCGGAACGTTATCAACAAATTGGCACCGTGATGATGGCCCATGACTATCTGCGCTGGTGTCTGACGGGCGTGAAGGGATGTGAAGAGAGCAATATTTCTGAGTCCAATTTCTACAACATGAACACGGGAGAATATGACCCGCAGCTCCTGTCATGGTTGGGTATCGATGAAGTTTTTCCGGCGCTACCGCCAGTGGTAGGGTCGAGTCAACTTTGCGGGGAAATCACATCGGATGTTGCCGCCTTAACCGGTCTGGCGGCGGGGACTCCCGTTGTCGGCGGCTTGTTCGATGTGGTTTCTACCGCACTTTGTGCCGGTCTGCATGATGAAACCGCACTTAACGCAGTGATGGGAACCTGGGCGGTTACCAGCGGTATTGCCAATGGCATAAGCCAGCAAGAATCCCATCCTCATGTTTACGGGCGTTTTGTCTCCCCCGGTCAGTTTATTGTTCACGAAGCCAGCCCAACCTCGTCAGCCAACCTCGAATGGCTGACTGCGCAGTGTGGAAATCTGAGTTTTGACGAAATCAACAGTGCGGTTACAGCCCTCCCCAAAGCGGGTAGCGCCGTGATGTTTCTTCCCTTTTTGTACGGCAGCAACGCAGGGCTTGAGATGACCAGCGGTTTTTATGGTTTGCAGTCCTCGCACCATCGCGGGCATTTGCTTCAGGCGGTATATGAAGGTGTGGTATTCAGCCATATGACGCACCTCAACCGGATGCGTGAACGTTTTCATACTGCCAAAACGCTGCGCGTGACCGGTGGCCCGGCTCATTCTGACGTCTGGATGCAAATGCTGGCGGATGTCAGCGGCCTGCCCGTAGAGCTGCCGCAGGTTGAAGAAACCGGTTGTCTGGGGGCGGCACTGGCCGCGTTGGTCGGTACGGGGGAGTTCGCCAGTTTTGCGCAGGCGCAGCAGCAACTCACTCACGCTACGCGCGTCATCCAACCCGATCCCGCAGCCTGGCTGGCTTACCAGGAAAAATACCAAAAATACCAATTACTTGTTGAATCGTTGCAGAGCTACCACGCTCGCTGCGCATCGCTTAAACCCCTCAAGGAATCCACATTATGAGCCGTCCTTTGTTACAGCTTGCTCTCGACTACACCGAGCTCCCACCTGCATTGAGCGACGCCCTGTTGTTGCGCGATAGCGTCGATATTATCGAAGCGGGAACGCTTTTGTGTTTGACCGAAGGCCTGGAAGCGGTGCGCCAGCTACGAAAACTCTGCCCACATAAAATTATCGTCGCCGATTGGAAAGTGGCTGATGCGGGAGAAACGCTGGCCAAACAAGCGTTTGATGCGGGTGCCAACTGGATGACGGTCATTTGTGCCGCGCCGCTGGCTACGGTTGAAAAAGCACATCAGGTGGCAATGGAGCGGGGAGGGGAGATCCAGATTGAGTTGTTTGGCAACTGGACTTTTGACGACGCCCGCGCCTGGCATAAAGCCGGGATCCGCCAGGCAATTTACCACCGAGGGCGTGATGCACAAGCCAGTGGGCAAACCTGGGGTGAAGCCGATTTAGCGCGCATGAAAACTCTGTCGGATATTGGGCTTGAACTCTCGATTACCGGCGGCATCACACCGCAGGATCTTCCGCTGTTCCGCGATATCAAAGTGAAAGCGTTTATCGCTGGACGCGCACTGTCAGGTGCTGCAAATCCGCAGCATGTGGCACAAGATTTCCAGACGCAAATTCGTGATATCTGGGGGGCATAACGATGAGAGTCCATCCATTAGGTATCTACGAAAAAGCGCTGCCGAAACACCTTTCCTGGCCGGAACGCCTGGCGCTGGCAAAAAGCTGTGGTTTTGATTTTGTCGAAATGTCGCTCGATGAAACTGACGAACGCCTTGCACGTCTGGAGTGGAGCACCACCCAACGCGCTTCGTTAGTGGAAGCGATGCTGGAAAGTGGCGTCACTATTCCGTCGATGTGCCTTTCAGCACACCGCCGCTTCCCGTTTGGTAGCCACGATGAAACTGTGCGCGAGCGAGCCCGTGAGGTGATGAGCAAAGCAATTAAGCTGGCCCGTGATTTAGGGATCCGCACCATTCAGCTTGCAGGTTACGACGTCTATTACGAAGAGCGTGACGACGGGACGCAACAACGTTTTGCGGAAGGGCTGGCGTGGGCAGTAGAACAGGCGGCAGGTGCGCAAGTGATGCTGGCGGTCGAAATTATGGATACCGAATTTATGAATTCGATAACCAAATGGAAGAAGTGGGACAACCTGCTTTCGTCGCCGTGGTTCAGCGTTTATCCCGATGTCGGCAATCTCAGCGCCTGGGGCAATGACGTGTCGGCGGAGCTCACGCTTGGCATTGACCGTATCGCGGCCATTCATCTCAAAGATACTCAGTTAGTCACAGCAACCAGCGCAGGGCAATTTCGCGATGTGCCCTTTGGCGAGGGTTGCGTCGATTTCGTTGGCGTGTTCCGCACATTAAAGCAGCTCAATTATCGTGGGGCATTTTTGGTGGAAATGTGGACGGAGAAAGCGAAAGAGCCCGTGCTGGAGATCATTCAGGCGCGACGCTGGATTGAAGAGCGCATGCAGGAAGGGGGATTCGTATGTTAGAGCCATTAAAGCAGCAGGTGCTGGAGGCGAATCTCGCCCTGCCAGCCCATCATTTGGTGACGTTTACCTGGGGAAATGTCAGCGCTATCGACCGCGAGCAGGGTTTGGTGGTGATTAAACCTTCGGGCGTGGAATACGACGGAATGCGTGCCGAGGATATGGTCGTGGTGGATTTGCAAAGCGGTGCGGTGGTGGAAGGCTGCAAAAAACCGTCATCGGATACCGCAACGCATCTCGCGCTATACCGCCGTTTCCCGGGCATCGGCGGCATTGTTCACACCCATTCACGTCATGCCACTATTTGGGCTCAGGCCGGGCGTGATTTACCGGCCTGGGGCACCACGCATGCGGACTATTTCTATGGCACGATCCCCTGTACGCGCTTGATGACGCAGGAAGAAATTGCCGGAGAATACGAGCATCAGACAGGCGAAGTCATTATTCAGACATTTATTGAGCGGGATATCGACCCGTTGCAGGTTCCGGCGGTGTTGGTCAATGCTCACGGCCCGTTTGCCTGGGGGAAAGACGCAGCAGATGCGGTGCATAACGCGGTGGTTCTGGAAGAGTGCGCCTACATGGGGCTGTTTTCCACGCAATTAACCCCACAATTGAGTGGTATGCAGCCACAATTGCTCGATAAACACTATTTACGCAAACACGGTAAAAGCGCCTATTACGGCCAGTAACAACCACAAGCCCTCATCCAAACCAGGTGAAAAATGGATGAGGGCTGATTCTTGCAACATCAAACCTCAGCAAATTCCTCGGTTACAACTCCACGCGATACATTACAAATTTTAACAATTTGATTGATAACCATTCTCGTTTAATTTATGGTGTCGCCACGCTTTTCCTCGGCTGGATGTCGATGAGTTAAGCCTGCCGTCTGTGGCCAAAGTAGCCTGTGACGCATCAAGGAATGTGAGCGTAGTCCATTGTTAAAGTTTGCTATTCACCTCATGGAGAAAGGAATGTTAAGGTTGAATCCCATCGTCCGGGGAGGACTTTGCGCGTCAATAATCACAGTTGCGTTTCCGGTCATTGCCGAAGAACGTGAAGACACTATGGTGGTTACTGCGTCTGCTACCGAGCAAAACCTCAAAGATGCCCCAGCCAGTATTAGCGTGATTACTCAAGAAGATCTGAAGAAAAAGCCTATCCAGAACCTGAAAGATGTCTTGCAGGAAGTCCCGGGTGTGCAACTGACCAATGAAGGGGATAACCGCCAGGGCGTCAGTATTCGTGGTCTGGACAGTAGCTACACGCTGATTTTGGTGGATGGCAAGCGTGTGAACTCGCGTAACGCCGTATTCCGTCACAATGATTTTGACCTTAACTGGATCCCGGTTGATGCGATTGAACGTATCGAAGTGGTGCGTGGACCGATGTCATCGCTATACGGTTCAGATGCATTAGGCGGCGTGGTTAACATCATTACGCGTAAAGTCGGTAAGGCCTGGCACGGCACCGTGACGGCGGATACCACTATTCAGGAAGACCGCGATCGCGGTGATTCTTATAACAGCAACTTCTTTGCCAGCGGCCCAATCATTGATGATCTCCTTGGGGTCAAAGTTTACGGCAACCTTGGTAAGCGCGAGAAAGATAAGCAAGAGCCGTCCAGCACCAGCGCTACGGGCGAGACGCCGCGTATTGAAGGTTTCACTACGCGCAGCGGCAGTGCTGAATTTGCCCTGACGCCGACCGAAAACCAGGACATGAGCTTTGGTTATGGATTTGACCGCCAGGACAGGGATTCAGATTCCCTGAACAAAAACCGCATGGAGCGCCAGGATTACTCGATTTCCCATAATGGGCGTTGGGGTTACGGCAATACCGAACTGCGTTTCTATGGCGACAAGATTGATAACCTCAATCCAGGCAACAGTTCACCGATCACGTCGCGCAACAACAGCCTCGACGGCAAACTGGTTCTGCCTTTGGGTGACATTAACCAGTTGCTGACCTTTGGCGGTGAATGGCGTCACGATAAGTTAACTGACCCTGTTAACCTCACCGGCAGCAATAGCACCGAAACCTCTGCCAGCCAGTACGCCCTGTTCCTGGAAGATGAATGGCGGATATTCGAACCGCTCGCGTTGACCACCGGCGTGCGTATGGATGACCACGAGACTTATGGCGATCACTGGAGTCCGCGTGCCTATCTGGTGTACAGCGCGACCGATACCATCACCATGAAAGGCGGTTGGGCAACGGCATTTAAAGCGCCATCGTTGCTGCAACTTAGCCCGGACTGGACCAGCAACTCTTGCCGTGGCTCTTGTAAGATTGTCGGCAGCCCAGATCTAAAACCGGAAACCAGTGAAAGCTTCGAGCTGGGTTTGTATTACGCAGGTGATGAAGGCTTGCTGGATGGGGTGTCAGGCAGCATCACGACCTTCCAGAATAATCTCGACGATATGATCGATATTAACCGGACATCCAGTCGTACTCAGGCACCGTCTTATCCTAACTTCGTTGGTTTTGATAGCGCAGGCCGCCCGATCTTCAAATACTACAACGTCAACAAAGCACGCGTACGCGGTGTCGAAACCGAGGTGAAAGTCCCGTTCAACGACCAATGGAAATTGACGCTGAACTACACCTATAACGACGGTCGTGATTTGAGTGGCGGTGGCAATAAGCCTCTGGCTTCGCTGCCATTCCATACTGCAAACGGTACAGTGGATTGGGCTCCACTGGATGACTGGTCATTCTATGTTTCTGCGAACTATACCGGGGAGCAGCGTGCAACAACCGACGGTGCAGCAACGCCTGGCGGTTATGTGGTGTGGAATACCGGTGCTGCGTGGAAGGCGACGAAAAGTGTCAAATTACGTGCCGGTGTGCTGAATCTGGGCGACAAAGATTTGAGTCGTGATGATTACAGTTACAACGAAGATGGCCGTCGTTACTTTATGGCGGTGGATTACTCGTTCTAGTTTTTCCCCTCCCCTCACCCTAACCCTCTCCCCCAGGAGAGGGGATTGCCCGGAGTTCTCCCTCGCCTGTGGGAGAGGGGATTGCCCGGAGTTCTCCCTCCCTGTGGGAGAGGGGATTGCCCGGAGTTCTCCCTCGCCTGTGGGAAAGGGGGTTGCTCGGTATTCCCCCTCTCCTGGGGGAGAGGGCCGGGGTGAGGGCAAAATCAGCTAAGCCAAATGCTCCGCATGGAACCGCAAATGATCTTCAACAAATGAAGAGATGAAATAATAACTGTGATCGTAACCAGGCTGCACGCGCAACGTTAACGGCCAGTTTTTCTGGCGCGCAACTTCAGCAAATTGCGCAGGTTGCAGTTGATCCGCGAGGAATTGATCGGCATCGCCTTGATCAATCAGCACGGGGATCGCCTGTGCGCTATCGGCCTGCATCAGTAAACAGCAGCTATCCCACTCGCGCCATTTCTCTTCGTTCTCACCTAAATAAGCGGTAAAGGCCTTTTGCCCCCACGGCACGCGGGTTGGATTCACAATCGGTGCAAAGGCAGACACGGAACAATAACGTCCTGGATTTTTTAACGCGATGCTCAATGCGCCATGACCCCCCATCGAATGGCCGAAAATAGAGGCTTTCTCGCTGATGCTAAAATTATCGGCAATCAACGCAGGCAGTTCATCGTTAACATAGTCGTACATGCGGAAATGGTCAGCCCAGGGCTGCTCGGTCGCGTTCAGGTAAAAACCTGCCCCCTGGCCGAGATCGTAACTTTCATTATTTGGCACGTTCTCACCGCGTGGGCTGGTATCCGGCATGACCAGCACAATACCCAGTTCTGAAGCAACACGCTGTGCGCCCGCTTTGGTGGTGAAGTTTTCATCGTTACAGGTTAAACCGGAGAGCCAGTACAGAACCGGCGGAGGAGTGGTGCGTGGCGTTGGTAGAAAAATACTGAACGTCATCGGGCATTTCAGCACTGTGGAATCATGGCGCCAGCGCTGCTGCCAGCCTTCGAAACAGCGGTGTTCTTCTAGAAGTTCCATCCAGAGGTTCCTTATTTATACCCTTCATACTTCAAGCTGCATGCGCGTTGGCTGCGTTCAGTCACCCCAGTCACTTACTTTAGTAAGCTCCCGGGGATTCGTTCACTTGGCGCCTTCCTGCAACTCGAATTATTTTGGGTAAATATTCAATATCAATGAACAAGTTTCACTTCTCCTCAGTCTAGCCATGCGGCATCATGCTGGCAACGAAATCGTAACAATTGGGGGTTGCGTGGCGGCACGTATCGCATTGATGGGATTTCTGGTGTTGGTCGTCGCAATGGGCATTGGCCGTTTTGCGTTTACGCCACAAGTCCCGCTGATGATAGCGGAAGGGCAACTGACCCTAACCAGTGCGGGTTTGGTCGCGGCAATTAACTACCTCGGTTATCTGGTGGGGGCGTGGGATGCCATGCGTGCGCATCGGCGTGTCGAGTTACGTTTACTGCTCGGTGTCTGGGGCGCGGTGATATTGACGCTACTGTCTGCCACCGTGGATGCGGCATTGTGGCACGCACTGATTCGTTTTCTGATTGGCGCAGCAAGCGGCTGGGCGATGGTGTTAATTGCCGCCTGGAGCAATGAGCAACTGGCTCATTTAGGCAAACCCGGTTTAAGCGCTGCGGTCTTTGCAGGCCCGGGTGCCGGAATATTTATCAGTGGTTTGTTGGCGGTTGCGATTCACAGTTACGGTTTATCCGCAAGCCTTGCCTGGCTGGTCTATGGTTTTCTGGCGCTGTTTTTCATTGTGTTGATTGCCCGCAACTTGCCGCGAAAAGGGGAGTTGCATCGACCGGAAACGGCACCTGAACCGTTAGTCTTAACGGTGCCGCTCAAACGCCTGGTCTGGAGCTACAGCCTGGCCGGATTTGGGTATATTCTGCCCGCCACGTTTTTATCGCAGATGGCCAGCGTCCGTTTTCCCGGTAGCGCATTTGCACAATTCGTCTGGCCAATATTTGGTGGGGCGGCGGTGTGTGGCATTTTACTTGGAATTGCTGCACGTCGCTGGCTGCAAAGCAATCAGCGGCTGGCGTTAGTGCTCTGGTTACAGGCACTTGGCGTGTTTGCCTCAGAAATGATCCCGGGTATGACAGGGCTGGTTTTGGGGTCGTTGCTGGTTGGGGGCGGGTTCTTATGTGCGGTGCAACTGTCGTTACAATATGGCCGTGAACTGGCTCCGCAGCATACTCGTTACATGGCGGGATTGCTGACCACCGGATACGCGATGGGGCAATTAGTCGGGCCGATGTTATCGGCGATATCCACGTCGCTAACCGGTCAACTCGAGCCCGCATTATATGCCGCCGGATTTGCATTATTGATCGGCGGTGGTTTGGTTTGGCGTAAATAATTAAGCTTTCGACGATTTCAATAATTATCGTTCGCACTACTGGATTATGCGACCGCGCTCACGCACAATGAGCGTACACTTTGCCCCACGTAGGGCCGAGGTCAGCCACACCTGCAGGAGAAATAGTATGCCATCATTAAGTCCAGAAGCCGCACTGGTTCACGAAGCATTAGTTGCACGCGGCCTGGAAACCCCGCTGCGTCCGCAATTGCGTGAACTTGATAACGAAACCCGCAAACGTCAGATTGCCGAGCATATGACGGAAATCATGCAGTTGCTGAATCTTGATTTGAGCGACGACAGCTTGATGGAAACGCCGCATCGCATTGCCAAAATGTATGTCGATGAGATTTTCTCTGGCCTCGATTATGCCAATTTCCCGAAAATCACCGTCATCGAAAATAAGATGAAGGTCGATGAAATGGTCACTGTGCGCAACATTACGCTCACCAGTACCTGCGAACACCATTTCGTGACTATCGACGGCAAGGCGACGGTTTCTTACCTTCCGAAAGACACTGTGATTGGTCTGTCGAAAATTAACCGCATTGTGCAATTCTTTGCACAGCGTCCGCAGGTTCAGGAGCGCTTAACTCAGCAAATCCTGATTGCTCTGCAAACATTGCTTGGCACCAACAATGTGGCGGTATCTATTGATGCGGTCCATTATTGTGTGAAAGCCCGTGGCGTGCAGGATGCAACCAGTGCGACAACCACCACATCGTTAGGCGGATTGTTCAAATCCAGCCAGAATACACGTCAGGAATTTCTGCGCGCTGTGCGTCATAACTAACATTAATTAGGCAGGGTGTATGGAGAGAAACGTTACGCTGGATTTTGTCCGTGGCGTCGCTATTCTCGGCATTCTGCTGCTTAATATCGTGGCCTTCGGTTTACCGAAGGCGGCGTATCTCAATCCCGCATGGTCCGGTACGATTACCGACAGAGACGCCTGGACATGGGCCATTCTGGATCTCTTCGCTCAGGTTAAATTCCTCACCTTATTCGCTCTATTATTTGGCGCCGGCCTACAGATGTTGTTACATCGTGGCAAACGCTGGATCCAGTCACGTCTTACGCTATTAGTCCTGCTCGGTTTCATACACGCTATCTTCTTGTGGGAAGGCGATATATTGCTGGCCTACGGGCTGGTAGGACTGGTGTGCTGGCGCTTGATTCGTGACGCACCGGGCATTCGTTCGCTGTTTAACACTGGCGTTTTGTTGTATATCACCGGCATTGGTGTGCTGCTGTTGCTGGGCTTTATCTCCGGGGACGCGCCAAACCGTTCGTGGGTTCCTGATGCAGCTAATTTGCAGTATGAGCAATGGTGGAAACTCAATGGCGGCAGCGAAGCCATCAGTAATCGCATTGACTTGCTCTCCTCGAATTTGGTGGCGCTAGGCGCACAATATGGCTGGCAACTGGCCGGGATGATGCTGCTGGGTGCGTCATTAATGCGTAGCGGCTGGTTGCGCGGGACGTTCAGTTTGCATCATTACCGCCGCACCGGTTTGTGGCTCATCATCGTCGGGTTGTTAATCAACATTCCGGCTATTTACGCCCAGTGGCACCTTGGCTGGACGTATCGCTGGTGCGCTTTCTTGTTGCAGGCACCGCGTGAATTGAGTGCGCCGTTTCAAACCATCGGTTATGCCGCGCTGGCATTTGGTTATTGGCCGCAGCTTTCGCGCTTGCGCGTCGTCAACGCGGTGGCACATGTTGGGCGCATGGCGCTGTCGAATTACCTGCTGCAAACACTGATTTGCACCACTTTCTTCTTCCATATGAATGGTTACATGAAGTTTGACCGCCTCTCCCTGTTGGCGTTTGTACCGTTCGTCTGGGCGATGAATATTCTGTTCTCACTTTTGTGGTTGCGTTACTTCCGCCAGGGACCGGTTGAGTGGCTGTGGCGACAGCTAACCGCCCGCGCTGCCGGGGTCTCCCTGAAGCATCCAGCAAGATAATGATATACATCACAAACGTTAACGAATTGTATGTAACCGTTTTCATTGATGTGATCATCCTCACGTAGTCATTCCTGAGTCGCTGCCAGAATACTCACCTAGCCAAATACAGGGTGTATTCATGAGACTAACTCCTCTTTCGACTGGTGAAAAAAATGATCACCATTCGTGACGTTGCCCGCATCGCCGGTGTCTCAGTGGCGACCGTTTCCCGTGTACTTAATAACAGCGCGCTCGTCAGTGCAGACACCCGTGAAAATGTCATGCAGGCGGTGTCGCAACTGGGGTATCGGCCAAACGCCAACGCCCAGGCGTTAGCAACGCAGGTTAGCGACACCATCGGCGTAGTGGTTATGGATGTGTCTGACCCGTTCTTTGGCGCACTGGTTAAAGCAGTGGATGTTGTGGCGCAGCAACACAACAAATATGTGCTCATCGGCAACAGTTATCACCAGGAAGAAAAAGAGCGTCATGCCATTGAGGTGTTGATTCGTCAACGCTGTAACGCATTGATTGTTCATGCTAAAGCACTTAGCGATCAAGAGTTAGGTGAGTTCCTCGATCACATTCCAGGCATGGTATTGGTTAATCGCATTGTTCCGGGCTACGAGCACAGATGTGTGGGGCTCGATAACGTCAGCGGTGCGTTGATGGCAACACGAATGCTGTTTAATCAAGGTCATCAACGCATTGGTTATCTGGCGTCCAGCCACGCGATTGAAGATAACGCACAGCGCCGGGAAGGGTGGATGCGCGGCATGACGGAGCAGGGCATTACACCGCCAGAAAGCTGGGTGGGCGTGGGCTCGCCGGATATGCAAGGTGGTGAAGCGGCAATGGTGGAATTACTGGGCCGTAACCTGCAACTCAGTGCTGTGTTTGCTTACAACGACAGCATGGCTGCTGGCGCATTAACCGCCTTGAAAGACAACGGAATTATCGTGCCGCATCATGTGTCAGTGATTGGTTTTGATGACATTCCTATCGCGCGTTACACCGATCCGCAACTCACCACGGTGCGTTACCCCATTGTTTCAATGGCGCGACTGGCGACCGAACTGGCGTTACAGGGCGCAGCAGGAACGCTCGATAATGGTGCAACACACTGTTTTATGCCGACTTTAGTCCGTCGCCATTCAGTGGCTCCACGGCAAATTGCGGCACCGATCACTCTCTGAACAAAGTCTTTGATGTAACCGGTTTCAATTTGTGAGTAAATTCACAGTTAATTAACATTACGATGACTATGATGTCAGCGTTTTATCAGCTGAAACTATATGTAACGGTGATTAATCGGTTTATCTATAGGTGTTCAGCAAAAACTATCAATAAAAGCAGTTATGGATCGTTACCGAACACGGAAGAGTTTTTTTAATATAGAAAATTTTCGGCATTCAGTAACGTTTTTATAACAGTGCTGCCTGCCTGAATACCCCTTGAACTACCCTGCAAAAAACCGGAGATACCATGAATAAGAAGGTTTTGACCCTGTCCGCCGTTATGTCTTGCATGTTGTTTGGTGCAGCCGCTCATGCAGCTGATACTCGTATTGGTGTGACCATTTACAAATACGACGATAACTTCATGTCAGTAGTTCGCAAAGCGATTGAGAAAGACGCAAAAGCTTCACCGAACGTAGAACTGCTGATGAACGACTCCCAGAACGACCAGTCCAAGCAGAACGATCAGATTGACGTGCTGTTGGCAAAAGGCGTTAAAGCGTTGGCAATCAACCTGGTTGACCCGGCAGCAGCGGGTACGGTTATCGAAAAAGCACGCGGCCAGAACATTCCAATCGTGTTCTACAACAAAGAACCTTCTCGCAAAGCGCTGGATAGCTACGACAAAGCTTACTACGTAGGTACTGATTCTAAAGAATCAGGCATCATTCAGGGTGACCTGATTGCTAAACATTGGGCGGCTAACCCAGCATGGGATCTGAACAAAGATGGTCAGATTCAATTCGTTCTGCTGAAAGGCGAACCAGGCCACCCGGATGCTGAAGCACGTACGACCTATGTTATTAAAGAGCTGAATACCAAAGGCCTGAAAACCCAACAGCTGCAGTTAGACACCGCAATGTGGGACACCGCTCAGGCAAAAGATAAGATGGATGCATGGCTGTCTGGCCCGAACGCGAACAAAATCGAAGTAGTCATCGCCAACAACGATGCGATGGCAATGGGTGCAGTTGAAGCGCTGAAAGCGCACAACAAATCTTCTATCCCAGTATTTGGCGTAGATGCCCTGCCAGAAGCACTGGCTCTGGTTAAATCTGGCGCAATGGCCGGTACCGTTCTGAACGATGCTAACAACCAGGCTAAAGCAACCTTCGATCTGGCTAAAAACCTGGCCGATGGTAAGCCTGCCGCTGAAGGCACTAAGTGGAAGATCGATAACAAAATCGTTCGTATCCCTTATGTCGGTGTTGATCAGAGCAACCTGGCTGAATTTACTGGTAAATAAGTAATGTAGTTGGTTTACACCGGGCGCGTTATGCGCCCGGATTTGGGCCTGATACTCAGTGACATAGGTATAACTATGGTCGACAATACTATAAATTCGTCGTCGGAATATTTGTTGGAAATGACCAACATTAATAAATCATTCCCCGGCGTTAAGGCACTGGATAATGTTAATTTAAAAGTCCGTCCTCACTCCATTCACGCATTAATGGGAGAGAACGGTGCAGGTAAATCAACATTATTAAAATGCCTATTTGGGATCTACAGCAAAGATTCCGGCAGCATCCTTTTTCAGGGAAATGAAGTTAACTTCTCCAGCACCAAAGAAGCGCTGGAAAACGGTATTTCTATGGTGCACCAGGAATTAAACCTGGTTTTACAACGTACCGTAATGGATAACATGTGGTTGGGTCGTTACCCTACCAGAGGTGTCTTTGTCGACCAGGACAAAATGTACCGCGATACCAAACACATTTTCGATGAACTGGATATTGATATTGATCCGCGCGCCCGCGTAGGCACGCTGTCAGTTTCGCAAATGCAGATGATCGAGATTGCTAAAGCGTTTTCTTACAATGCCAAAATTGTCATCATGGATGAACCCACATCCTCGTTGACAGAAAAGGAAGTTAACCACCTTTTCAAAATCATTCGTAAATTAAAAGAACGTGGCTGCGGTATCGTTTATATTTCTCACAAAATGGAAGAAATCTTCCAACTGTGTGATGAAATTACTATTTTACGTGACGGACAGTGGATTGCCACCCAGCCATTAGAAGGGCTGGATATGGATAAGATCATCTCCATGATGGTTGGCCGCTCGTTGAACCAGCGCTTCCCGACAAAAGAAAACGTGCCGGGTGAAGTGATTATGGAAGTCCGTAATCTCACCTCTTTGCGTCAGCCATCGATTCGCGATGTTTCCTTTGATTTGCATAAAGGGGAAATTCTCGGGATTGCCGGTCTGGTCGGTGCAAAACGTACTGATATTGTTGAAACGCTTTTTGGTATCCGCGAAAAGTCAGACGGTACTATTACGCTGCACGGCAAAAAAATTAATAACCATACCGCGAATGAAGCTATTAACCACGGTTTTGCGTTGGTTACTGAAGAGCGTCGCTCTACCGGTATTTACGCGTACCTTGATATTGGCTTTAACTCGCTGATTTCTAATATTCGCAATTATAAAAACAAAGTTGGCTTGCTGGATAATTCGCGCATGAAAAGCGATACCCAATGGGTAATCGACTCAATGCGTGTCAAAACACCCGGTCACCGCACTGCAATTGGTTCACTGTCAGGTGGTAACCAACAGAAAGTGATTATCGGCCGTTGGTTATTAACCCAGCCAGAAATTTTAATGTTAGATGAACCAACTCGTGGGATTGATGTTGGGGCTAAATTTGAAATTTATCAGCTCATTGCTGAACTGGCCAAAAAAGGGAAAGGAATCATTATTATTTCGTCCGAAATGCCAGAGTTGTTAGGGATTACAGATCGTATCCTGGTAATGAGTAATGGTCTCGTTGCCGGAATTGTAGACACTAAAACAACCACGCAGAACGAAATATTACGTCTTGCGTCTGTGCACCTTTGATAATTTAGGGGCTATTAAAATGAGTGCGTTAAATAAGAAAAGTTTTCTAACTTATCTGAAAGAAGGCGGCATTTATGTCGTATTGCTGGTGCTACTGGCGATTATTATTTTCCAGGATCCAACGTTTTTAAGCTTAATGAACTTAAGTAACATCCTGACTCAATCTTCGGTGCGTATCATTATTGCACTGGGTGTGGCAGGGCTGATTGTGACTCAGGGTACTGACCTTTCAGCAGGTCGTCAGGTTGGCCTGGCCGCGGTTGTTTCTGCGACCTTCTTGCAGTCGATGGAAAACGTGAACAAAGTTTTCCCTGACATGCAAACCATGCCAATTCCGTTGGTTATCCTGATCGTGTGCGCTATCGGCGCAATCATTGGTCTGGTTAACGGCATTATCATCGCATACCTGAACGTGACGCCGTTTATCACCACATTGGGTACGATGATCATCGTTTACGGTATCAACTCCCTGTACTACGACTTTGTTGGTGCATCGCCAATTGCGGGGTTCGATAGCGGGTTCTCGACCTTTACCCAGGGCTTTATCAAGATGGGTAACTTTAAGCTTTCGTACATTACGTTCTACGCGTTGATTGCGATTGGCTTTGTTTGGGTCCTGTGGAACAAAACGCGCTTTGGTAAGAACATCTTTGCCATCGGTGGTAACCCGGAAGCGGCTAAAGTTTCTGGTGTTAACGTCGCACTGAACTTGATCATGATTTATGCGCTGTCTGGTGTGTTCTACGCCTTCGGCGGGATGTTGGAAGCCGGACGTATCGGTTCTGCAACCAACAACCTTGGCTTCATGTACGAACTGGATGCGATTGCAGCGTGCGTAGTTGGCGGCGTGTCATTCAGCGGCGGTGTGGGTACGGTAGTGGGTGTGGTGACCGGTGTTATTATCTTCACCGTAATCAACTACGGCCTGACGTATATCGGCGTGAACCCTTACTGGCAGTACATTATTAAGGGTGCGATTATTATCTTCGCGGTAGCACTGGATTCACTGAAATACGCGCGTAAGAAGTAATACTGATTGTTCTGGAAAGACCCGCACAGAGATGTGCGGGTTTTTTTATTCGTGCTATTTCTTCTCTTCTTTCTGCAATTCGAGCAATTGCTCAGGCGTTACTGCCGGATAAGCTTGCGCATCTTCCGGTACTTCATGCATTGCAGGGATCGGCACCAGAGGCCCAAGAAAACGCGGTTCACGCTTGAATATGTACAAATCCGCCAGCGCCCCTAAACGAGCGCCAAACTCGCGAACACGCACAGTCATCATATTTTTCGGTGAAGGAACGGCATAACACTGCGCCTGGATCCCCATATGCAGGGCGATAAACAGCGCACGTTCGCAATGGAAACGCTGGGTGATAATGATGAAATCGTTGGTATCAAAGACCTTGCGGGTACGAACGATGGAGTCCAGAGTCCGAAATCCGGCGTAATCCAGCACGATATCGGCCGGGTCAACACCACCGGCAATCAAATCTTTACGCATCGTCATGGGTTCGTTGTAACTTTGCAGCGCATTATCGCCACTTAACAGCAGGTAGTTCACTTTACCGCTGTTATAGGCATTTAACGCACCCTGGATACGATATTGATAATACTGGTTAATTACACCAGTCCGGTAATACTTGGCGGTTCCGAGCACCACACCGACCTGGCGATACGGTAAATCTTGCAGATCGTCGTAGACGTAAGGTGCGGTTTTCCAGCTTATCCAGCGGTCAAGACAAAGCGCAGCTACCACAGCCAATCCGATTATGACCAACAGGCTATAAAACACGCGCTTCAACATGGACTTGCGGCTCAATAAAGGGAGGGAATTTAATCCAAGGCTACTTTACCTGGTGGTGAAGAGCAAGTGTATCCCCGTCATACTTGAAGCTGCCTCTGCGTTGGCTGCACTCACTCACCCCAGTCACTTACTCAAGTAAGCTCCTGGGGAATCCTGAGTTTGCCGCCTTGATGCAACTCCAATTATTTAGGGTATAACGGCGGTAATGTAATGATTAATTCAACAAGGCGCGATCGAAATTCATGCAGCCCAGCGCTTTGAGCGTAGCAGCGGTGGCGTCCCACTGTGTCAGTGGTGCGTCAGCTTTTTCAGCAAGGATGGCACGCTGAATATCGTTGTAGTCGTAACCCGACAGACTTAACAGATTAAGCGCTGCTTGTAGTGGCGGCAGGGAAGGGTTGAATGCCGCGTTTTCTGCATAGCTGCCTTTGAAAATCGTTCCGTCACGCATTTCCAGCGCAACACCTGATGGTGCATTGCTGTACGGCGCATGGCTGCGGTTTGCTGCCGCAATGGCTGCCTGGCTCAATTCATCGCCCTGCAATGCAAAGCCATGATCCATTTCATCAAGTAACAGGGTTTTGATTTCTAAATCACGTGGGCCAAATGCATCAGGCAGATAATCGCCGAGGGTGGCAGGATTACGGCCTGGCAAATTAATACGCAGTGCCACGCCACTATTCAGTTCATTCATAAACTGGCGGCAGTGGCCACACGGCGTGTAGTTAACGGTGATGGCGGAAAGTGCTTTTTCACCGCGCATCCACGCGTGAGTAATTGCGCTCTGCTCGGCATGAACGGTCTGCTGCATGGTGGTGCCAGGAAACTCCATATTGCCACCAAAATAAAGATTACCGCTTACGCCGCGAGCAACAGCGCCCACGTAGAACTTTGATAAATCAGCGCGGGCACATGAAGCGGCGAGTGGCAGTAATGCAAAAGCCAATGCATCGTCATCCAGCCCGGTCTGAGCTTTCAGTGATTCAACTTCTGACGCACTAAACATTGCCGGGAAATGAGCATCAGTAAGCAAAGGTTGCAGTGCGGCTTGCAGTGAAGCCGGGAGTTGTGCGAGAGCTGCCTGAAAACGTGAGCGCATTGATCGAGCCTCATAACAAGTAATTGAGCTGTCTTTATTGATCGACAGTTTACGGGTCTGTATAGGCTTTATATGTGATCTTTATCCAATTACAAATGCAACATATGAAATAAAGAATGAAAATGCGCGATCTCTCGCAAGTTTTAACCTACAACCGACAAAATAATAGGGAACAGGAACGGGGCAATCAGTGACGTGATGATGCCGCAAATCACCAGTGCCAATGAGCTAAACGCACCTTCCTGGAAATCCACTTCCGCGCAACGAGCGGTGCCCAGGGCGTGTGAAGCCGCCCCCATCGCTAATCCTCGTGACGATTTAGTTGTAATACGCATCAGATTTAACAACGTATGACCAAACACGGCACCCAGAATACCGACGAAGATCACGCAAACCGCGCTAATTGCCGGAATACCGCCAATGCTGCCGCCGACGGCCATGGCAATCGGTGTTGTGACTGATTTAGGCAGGATTGATGCGGCAATTTGTGGGGTTGCGCCCATCAGCAGTGCCACAGAAGTACCGGTAATCATCGCCACCATGCTGCCAATAAAGCAGATAGTAATAATTGATTTCCAACGTGCGCGGATCTGGTGAAGCTGTTCGTAAAGCGGGAAGGCGAGTGCAACAACCGCGGGTTGCAGCAAGTCATTCAATATTTTACTGCCTTCGAAATAATGTTCGTAAGGCGTACGGGTGAATACCAGGATTGGAATTATCACAATCATGGATATCAGAAGCGGATTCAGGATCGGCGATTTATAACGTACAGCGACATGGCGGGCGAGGAAAAAAGTCACCAGTGTTAAGGGTAAAGACCACCAAATATGATGCATCATTTTTTATCACTCTCGCATTCACCCACTACTTTACGTTCGCCATGAATTAAATGGGAACACCAACTCACGACCACTAACACCACCAACGTACTGATTAAACATGACACGACCACAGGGCCAAATTGCTGCTTTATCACATCGACATACTGCATTACGCCTACGCCAATCGGCACAAACAACAGCGCCATATTACGAATCAATAACTGACAACCGGGCTTAACCCATTTGGCAGGGACGATTTGCAGTGATAGCAAAATAAACAGAATTAGCATGCCAATAATACTGCCAGGAATAGTAATAGGAAGCAGTGATGAAATAGCAATGCCTGCATATAAGCATATGTAAATTAAGATAAATGCCCGCAGGTACTGCCATATTGCGGTAAATGAGTTACGCATAGTGATTACCTTTTAGAAAACGCATTCATCATACAATTAAACTCAAAAATGTGCTACCGGTCACATCATGAATTATTAGCATACCAAACATTCCAGATTGGAACGTTTATACCCTTCATTCTTCAAGCCGCAGGTGCGTTGACTGCACCCGCGCGCCCCAGTCACATAGTTAGCTATGCTCCTGGGGACTTACGGCCTGGTCGCCTGCCTGCAACTTGAATTATTTTGGGTATAACAAGATGCTGTTTTACAGGTATAAAAAAAGCGGCCCGAGGGCCGCTTTTCAAAAGGATAATCTTCGCTTAGTTCAGGCGTACCGGCATACCGGAACGGTTCTGAATAGCTTGATCCAATACGGTGCTGTCAACGTCTGGCTGAGCAGTGATTGCCGTCACGTTGTTTTTCAGCGTGATTGGAACAATTTCACGAGAGTTAAACTGCGCTTCGGTCGTAGACAGTGGGTTATGCACTTCAATGTAGCGCGTACCATCTGGCTCAACGGTGGCTTTAACCGGCTCGTTGATGAACTGAACACGAGTACCGACCGGCACTTTTTCGAACAGGAACTTAATGTCTTCGTTACGCAGACGCACACAACCGTGGCTCACGCGCAGGCCGATACCAAAGTTCGCATTGGTGCCGTGAATCGCGTACAGACGACCAATATACAGCGCATACAGACCCATAGGATTGTCCGGGCCTGCTGGAACAACGGCTGGCAGTGGCGTACCGGCAGCAATATATTCCGCATGCATTTTCGCCGTTGGCGTCCAGGTTGGGCCTGCTTTCTTACGTTCTACTTTTGTCGTCCAGTTCATTGGGGTGTCTTTACCCAACTGGCCGATACCGATTGGCAGCACGATAACCGTGTTGGTGCCAGCAGGGTAATAGTAGAGACGCATCTCAGCACTGTTGATGACAATACCTTCATGAACGGTGTCCGGCAGAATCAACTGCTGAGGAATGTTCAGGATAGTGCCAGCTTTTGGCAAGTACGGGTCAACCCCAGGGTTGGCTTCCAACATGTTGGAAAGACCCATCTGGTAACGTGCGGCGAATTCTTCCAGCGGTGCGGTGCTACCTTCAGGAATGGTGACAACCTGGTTTTGACCAATCAAGCGGCTGCCATCAGTAGGCAGAGGATAGGTCACGGCAGAAGCTGTTTTGCTAAAAGACACGACAGCCACAAATGCCAGTAAAATAGTGCGTAGTTTCATATTCATGGTATGCGAAGTATTTATGGCCATGCAGGCTAGTTAGTGAAGAAACGGAGCGGTTTAGCCGCGCATTATATGTGCATTCGCTCGACCTGGGAAATCAGATGTGGATTAAATCACATTTTTTTCCATATTGATTATTTTGTGACCAATGCATAAGCAGAGCGATCTGCACGTTGAGTTATGGCATAATGTGCCCGATCTCACATCTTAAATAATTCTTTTACCAGGACATCTCTGTGCTAGTTTCCAGTAACGTCACAATGCAGTTCGGCAGTAAGCCGCTGTTTGAAAATATTTCTGTCAAATTTGGCGGCGGCAACCGTTACGGCTTGATCGGCGCCAACGGTAGCGGCAAGTCTACCTTTATGAAGATCCTCGGTGGCGATTTAGAGCCAACGCTTGGCAACGTATCGCTCGATCCGAACGAGCGCATCGGTAAACTGCGCCAGGATCAGTTCGCCTTTGAAAAATTCACCGTACTCGACACGGTGATCATGGGCCACGCAGAACTCTGGGAAGTGAAAGAAGAGCGCGACCGCATTTATGCGCTGCCAGAGATGAGCGAAGAAGATGGCTACAAAGTTGCTGATCTGGAAGTTCTGTACGGCGAAATGGATGGTTATACCGCTGAAGCACGCGCGGGCGAACTGCTCTTAGGCGTCGGTATTCCTGTAGAACAGCATTACGGCCCGATGAGCGAAGTCGCTCCAGGCTGGAAACTCCGCGTATTGCTGGCGCAGGCGCTGTTCTCAAACCCTGATATTCTGCTGCTCGATGAACCGACGAACAACCTGGACATCGACACCATCCGTTGGCTGGAAACTGTGCTCAACGAGCGCAACAGCACCATGATCATCATCTCGCACGACCGTCACTTCCTGAACATGGTTTGTACGCACATGGCGGATCTGGATTACGGCGAACTGCGCGTGTATCCAGGTAACTACGATGAATACATGACGGCTGCGACTCAGGCACGTGAGCGTCTGTTGTCTGACAACGCGAAGAAAAAAGCGCAAATTGCTGACCTGCAATCCTTCGTTAGCCGCTTTAGCGCCAACGCATCGAAATCTCGCCAGGCGACTTCTCGTGCTCGCCAGATTGATAAAATCAAGCTTGATGAAGTGAAAGCATCAAGCCGTCAGAACCCGTTCATTCGCTTCGAGCAAGACAAGAAACTGTTCCGTAATGCTCTGGAAGTTGAAGGCCTGGCGAAAGGTTTTGATGACGGCCCGCTGTTCAAAGGCGTCAACATGCTGCTGGAAGTGGGTGAAAAGCTCGCTATCCTCGGGACGAACGGCGTGGGTAAATCTACCCTGCTTAAAACGCTGGTGGGCGAACATACTCCAGATGCTGGTACGGTGAAATGGTCTGAGAACGTACAGATCGGTTACTACGCGCAGGATCACGAGTACGAGTTTGAAAACAATCTGACCGTGTTCGACTGGATGAGCCAGTGGATGCAAGAAGGTGACGACGAGCAAGCGGTGCGCAGCATCCTGGGTCGTTTGCTGTTCAGCCAGGACGATATTAAAAAGCCTGCGAAGGTGCTGTCCGGTGGTGAAAAGGGCCGTATGTTGTTTGGGAAGTTAATGATGGAGCGTCCAAACGTTCTGGTCATGGATGAACCAACAAACCACCTGGATATGGAGTCTATCGAGTCGCTGAACATGGCGCTGGAAATGTACCCTGGTACGTTGATCTTCGTTTCTCACGACCGTGAATTTGTAAGCTCGCTGGCTACGCGTGTGATTGAGATTACGCCTGAGCGCGTGATTGACTTTACCGGTGGGTATGAAGATTACCTGCGTAGTAAAGGCATTGACGGTTAAGTTTTAGAAAACCCCTCACCCCGGCCCTCTCCCTCAAGGGAGAGGGAGAAAACCGTCGATCCCCTCTCCTGGGGGAGAGGGTTAGGGTGAGGGCAAAACTTTGACTACAACACGAAGCTATCCTGCTCTTTCCCATCAACGACCAAACGGCGTTTTTCCCCTGCAGGCAGCGTCAACTTCATCTCTTTCCAGGCCGGTAGATAATCACCTTTACGGCTAAACACCACCTGAACTTCCTCCGCCGTGCAGCGAATTTCCCAGTTCAGCCACAGCGCGTTGCCTTGCTGGTATCCCCATGATTCGCCGTCATCTTCAAACAGACTACCGTGTGAAACGCCAGTTCCTTGCAGCGGATACACCTTCAGCTCGCGCACACTATCCGCTTTTGCATCCACATGTGTAATGCGCGCACTGTGCGGCAGGGCTGCACCTGCGCGTACCAGTAGCGGCAAGCGCTCCAGTGGCGCATCAACCACAATCGTCTGGCCGCCGCTATACCATTGGCCGGTGTAGTAGTCGTACCAACCCGCGCCGTTTTCAGGCAGCCACACTTCACGCTGACGTTGACCTTCTTCGACCACACTTGCGACCAGCAAATCGCGGCCCAGCATGAAGTCGTCGCACTCCTCGAACGTTTTTTCGTCGTGCTCATGATCGAGGAAAGTGGAGCGCAGCATCGGTTCATCATCCGCATGCGCCTGCCACAACAGAGTGTAGAAATACGGCAGCAGGCGATAGCGTGTTTCAATCGCGCTGCGAATAGCGGGAGTCACACTTGCGTACATCCACGGTTCATTCACCGTCTGATCGTCGTTCCATGAATGGATAGTGAAACGCGGATGCATCACGCCGTTTTGTACCCAGCGCACAAACAGTTCGGCATCCGGTTTATCGCCAGAGAAACCGCCGACATCGTGCCCCACGTTATACAAACCAGACAAGCTCATGCCCACGCCCATGCGGGTGTTGTAGCGCAGAGTATTCCAGTTGGTACGGTTATCGCCGCTCCAGGTCTGCACATAACGCTGCATCCCGGCGCAACCGGAACGAGAAATCAGATACGGGCGTTTTTCTGGCGCAAAGGTTTGCTGGGCTTCGAGCGAGGCACGCATCATCAGCAGCGGCATCACCGGGCGGATATTTTTAATGGCAATCTCTTCGCCAAAACCGTGGCAGCGCGCTTCACCATCCCACACTTCAAACTCGTTATTGTCATTCCACGTTGAGCCGATGCCCATCTCCAGCAACTGCGTGGTGACGCCATTTTTCCACCATTTCACCGTTTCAGGATTGGTGAAATCAAGATGCGAACCTTCATCATCCCAGAAGCTGGAACGCTCTGGACTGTCTTGCTCGGAATCCTTAATAAACAGCCCGTTCTCTGCCACTTCTGAATAGCGCGGATGATCCTGCAACAGGCACGGCTTGATATTTGCCGCCAGTTTGATCCCGGCATCAAGGAACGCCTGGCTCATCACCTTCGGCTGCGGCACTTTGTCGTAGTTCCAGTTAAACACGTAACGCTTGTTGTTAATCGACGTGTAACCCGATGAAAGTTGGAACGAATCGCAAGGAATTGCATGTTCGTTGCACAGACGAATAAAACTCATCAGCTGGTTTTGCGCATCCGGTGCATCGGTGTAATGCATGGTTGAACCGCTGTAACCGAGGCTCCATTTCGGGCCAAACAGCGTTTTACCGGTCAAACGCACAAACGCTTTGGTAACGTCTAAAACCTGAGGGCCGAGGAATAAGTAGTAATCGACGTCGCCAGATTCTGCCTGCCAGCGGCGATAGGGCAGGTGATAGTTGTCAATTTCGTTGCCTAAATCCAGCCAGCAGTTGCTCAGGTTGTCGTAAAACATCCCGAAACTCACATCCGGACGGCGCGTAATGGTGAATGGAATATGCTTGTACAGCGGGTCAGTAGACTGTGCGTTGTAGCCCATCGCATCCAGATTACGCATTTCATAGCGCTTACCGGTACGCTGAAGTGGGCCCGCTTTCTCGCCCAGGCCGTAATAACGTTCATCTTTATATCGACGCTGATAATGCGCGACGCCATCTCCATGGGCATTCAACAGATAAGCGCTGGTTGGGCGGTCACTTGCCAGCAATTGCCACTCAGAAGCCTCATTGAGATATTCCCACTCCAGCCACAGCGGCTGGTGGACGGTCACGCGCAGCTTATCGGTGCTGATGCGCAGGGTTTCATCAAGCTCTTCTACCGTGAAACCTGGCAGGGTGAAACCTTGCAGACTTTCGCGGTCGCGGCCTTCCCATGGCACATCATTTTCTGGTGCGATACTCCAGGTGCGGTTTAACGCCAGTTTGTTTTCGCGTTTAATCAGTACGCGGAACATGCCTTGCTCCAGCACGAACACATTCAGGCGATGTTTCCCATCCACGCTTAACTCAACGTGGTTGGCATCAGATTTTAGCAGTGTCCAACTTTTCAGGGTTTTCATCGTTCACAATCCATCTATCAGGCGCGCTTAGTGCGGCGTTCAGCAATAAAAGAAACCAGGAATACAGCGCCAATCAGGTCAAAGAAGCCCATGGCGATAAACAGGGGGTTGTAGCCAATTTTGTCGGCGGTGACGCCAATCAACAGTGAGAACAAGAAGCTGGCTATCCAGGCTGCGGAACCACGCATACCGTTAACTGTCGCCATCTGGCCTTTATCGAATGAGTCCACAACCAGAGCACTCAACATGCAGGAGATAATCTGGTGCCCGAAGCCACCAACAGAAATCAGCGCAATGGTGACGTACGGATCTTTGGTGATGGCAACCAGCGCCAGGGAAATCATCAGGAAAGCCCCCGTCACTGAACTTGCCACGATGGAGTTGGTACGTGAGCAGCCAAACCAGCGGGTATAAACCTTAGTCAGATAGCCACTTGCTACGCTGCCGAGGTCGGCGGCGAGGAACGGCAGCCAGGCGAACATGGCAATTTGTTTGAGATCCATTCCGCGTTCATTTGCCAGGTACAGCGGAACCCAGAAGCTCAGCACCGCCCAGGCCGGCTCGGCCATAAAAGCCGGAATAGCGATACCGTAGAAACGCTTGTTTTTACCGACGGTTTTCAGTGCAGTCAGGAAAGGCAGTTTCACCGCAGCAGGCTCGTTATCCTGTTTGATGAAATCCAATTCTTCTTTGCTGAGGTTCGGGTGTTGTTCCGGGTTGTGATAGAACACCCACCACAAAATGACCCATAACATGGCCAGCACACCGGTAAACATGAACGCGCCCTGCCAGCCGAAGGAGGCATGAGCGAAATAGACGATTGGCGGTGCGAGCATGGCACCAATCGAGAAGCCAACGCCAGCCCAGCCTGCGGCAATAGGGCGTTCTTTTTTCGGGAACCATTCACCAATCGTTTTGGCGTTAGCGGGGGTTGCTGCGGCTTCCGCGCCACCCATAAAGAAGCGCAAAATAGCCAAATGCAGCCAGCTACCGGCTCCAGCGTGCATGACACACACCACCGCCCAGATCCCTGCGCAAATCAGGAAGCCCAGCTTGAGGCCAATCACATCAATCAGCCAGCCGCAAATCGGTTGGAAGAGGGTATAGGCAAGCTGGAATGAGGCGACAATCCATGAATATTGTTCAGTGGTAATACCCAGACTGGATTTAAGCTCCGGGGCCAAAATACCTAACGAGTTGCGGGTAATGTAGTTAACAGTAACGCCTAGTAAGAACAGCACCAGAACCCACCAACGCAGGTTACGGACGGTGCGTTTGGCCTTAACGGCGGTCACACCAGGATTTATGCCATGACTCATTTCGTTCTCCACGTATTCTACCCGTCATACTTCAAGTTGCTGATGCGTTGGCTTCTTCCGCGCGCCCTGGTCACATAGTTAGCTATGCTCCCAGGGACTTACGGCTTTGCCGCCTGCCCGCAACTCGAATTATTTAGGGTAAATCGAATAATTTAAAAGTTTAAAAAATACTTATGCTTTTGATTAATAATTATTTTATTGGTTTGTCGCCGCGAAATGGCAGGTTCAGATACGGCGATGGAAAGAGCGTAAAACAGTCAGAAAATGCCAGGTAGCGACTTTGGTGAAAAAATTTTCATATGTAAGCGAAAATCGTGCGTTCGATAACGAAAACCTCAGCCATTAAGCCATACACTTCGCTATGAAAATTTTTTCATGGTCGAAATGGGCGCAGATCACAAAATGAGTAAAAAGCTAAAAATCGCCGAAATTGCTGCCGAAACAGGGCTTTCAATCAGCACGGTTTCACGTGTGCTGGCGGGAAAATCGAACACCAGCGAACACGCCAGGCTGCAGGTTCTGAATTGCGCCGGGCAAAAAGGGGTGCTTGAGGGTATGGCAGCCGGGCGCATGCTGCTTAATAGTTTGGTCGTTTTTGCTCCTCAACGCGCTTTTGATGAGCGGTCTGATGTCTTTTATTATCGTGTGATTCAGGGGTTGACCAAGGCGCTCTTACCCCATGAAGTTCGGCTGCGTTACTGTGCGCTCGAAGAGAACGACAGTGACGCAAATATGTTCCTGAACAAAATGAATGAGGTGGAAACGGAAGCCGCGATCTTGCTGGGCATTGACGATCCCCATATTCACGATCTGGCGGTGAATCTCGGTAAACCTTGCGTGTTGATTAACTGTCGGGATCGCAAAATGCGCCTGCCAGGTGTTGCGCCGGATCATCAGTTAATTGGCGACTTTGCCGCGAGTTATCTGTTTGAGCAGGGCCATAAATCAGTGGTCACATTACTGTGCTTACGGCGTTACACCATGGAGTTGCGTCTTGCAGGGATACGCGATGCCTGGGACGCCAATAATCTGCAATTTGATGACTCGCGCCATCTGATTACTGCGCAAAGTTTTAGCGCCAAAGAAAGTGAAAAATTAATCAGCGATTTTCTGGCTGCAACTCCCCGTCATTTGTTGCCAACAGCGTTGCTGGTGGGAGGGGATTTTATGGCGGCGGGGGCGGTAAGCGCGCTGCAAAATGCAGGATTGCGTGTGCCGCATGATATTTCAGTCATGAGCATCGACGGCTTTAACCTGGCGGCGATCCACGATGTACCGCTGACATCGGTGCATGTTCCACGTGACCAGTTGGGCGAAGAAGCGGTGCATATTCTCCAGCAACGCTTAATCCGCCCGGATGCGCCTGTCGGGAACTTACTGCTAAACGGTACGCTGATGGTGCGTGATTCAGTGCGCCGTATTCGCCCAAACAAAAGCCATACGGCGGTCAGTAGCGTGGGGCTTTACGACGAGTGAGATCCGCATACTTCACATTGCGGATTGCGCGGCAGTTTCATCTCGCGGAACTGGCAGGTCATCGCATCGTACATGACGATTTTGCCCGCGGCGGGCGTGCCGTAATGTGCCAGCAGTTTGATGGCTTCCATCGCCTGCAATGAACCGATTACACCGACTAACGGTGCCATGACGCCGGCCTCCACGCAGGTCAGCGCGTTTTCACCGAACAGACGGCTCAGGCAACGATAACAGGGTTCACCATCCTGATAAGTGAAAACGCTGATTTGCCCTTCCATACGAATCGCCGCGCCCGAAACCAGCGGTTTTTTCATCGTAAAGCAGCACTGATTGAGCTGGTTGCGGATCGCCACGTTATCGGTGCAATCCATCACCAGATCGTGGCGGGAGATAAGCTCCAGCAGTTGCGCCTCATCAAGTAGCGCATTGATCGTTTCAATCTGAATATGCGGATTGATCGCCGCCAACGCAGCTTTCGCTGAATCTACTTTCGGCTGCCCAACCGTGGCGTCATGGTGAAGTGTCTGGCGCTGCAAATTGGACAGCGCCACGGTATCAAAATCTAACAACGTAAGATGCCCGACACCCGCCGCAGCCAGATACGGCGCGGCTCCGCAACCGAGACCGCCGAGCCCAACAATCAAAACGCGCGCTGCCTTCAACGCTTCCTGGCCGTCAAAATCAAAACCGCGCAAAATAATCTGCCGGTTGTAGCGCAGCATTTCCTGATCGCTAAGTTCAGAGTGCATGGTTAGCCCCCAAACAGATGATTGAATGGCTCAACGTCGACCCAGTCACCCGCATCAACGTTACCGCGTTCGCGCTCCAGGACGATAAAACAGTTGGCCTGGCTAAATGAGCTGAAAATATGTGAACCCTGATGACCGGTGCTCAACACTTCTAATTGCCCATCAGCGCCAGTACGCATAATTCCACGCTGGAAATCGAGGCGGCCTGGGGATTTTTTCAGTCTGCCAACCGTACGCGCACGCTGACGTGGCGGCAGGGCATTACCTTGCTGGCCGCTTAATTTCGCTAATAACGGCTGAACCAGCTGATAGAAAGTCAGTGCCGCAGAAACCGGATTGCCCGGCAGGCCGCAGAACCAGCTATTGTTCAGACGCCCAAAAGCAAAGGGTTTACCCGGCTTGATTGCCAGTTTCCAGAAACCGACTTCTCCGAGTTCTTCCAGCAACTGTTTGGTGTAATCAGCCTCGCCAACGGAAACGCCGCCGCTGCTGATCACCACGTCGGCCTGACTGTCTGCCTCAACAAACGCAGCACGCAAGGCTTCAGGATCATCACGAATAATACCTAAGTCGATGACCTCACAACCCAACTGCTCGAGCATGATATGCACCGCCAGGCGGTTGGTATCGTAAATTTGCCCTTCGCCAAGCGGAGTGCCCGGCAGTTGCAGTTCATCACCCGTCGAAAATACCGCAGCGCGGACTTTGCGTAACACGGCGACGTCGGCGATGCCCAGTGAGGCAATCAGCGGCAACTCAGCGGCGGTGAGTTTTTTCCCGGCAGGTAACACGCTGGCACCCTGACGAATATCTTCCCCACGCAGACGCACGTTTTGCCCGTTTTTCACTGCTTCGTTAAAGCGTACGCCGCTTTCGGTGATGGTGGTTTCTTCCTGCATAACCACGGCATCAGTGCCTGCGGGTACAGGCGCGCCTGTCATGATGCGAATACAGGTTCCTTCGGGCCAAATTCCCGCGAAGGGTTGCCCGGCAAACGCTTTTCCCGCCACCGGCAGAGCCACACCCAGCGCTAAATCTTTCAGGCGAACCGCGTAACCATCCATTGCTGAATTATCAAAACCCGGGACATCGATCGGCGACGTGACAGGGTGCGACGTAATGCGCCCAGCAGCCTTCAGCAAAGGGATAGACTCAGATTCGGTGACAGGAACAATACGCGACAGCATCTGTTCCATTGCGGTTTCAAGCGGGATAAGTCCGGCGGTAAATTCCATGAAAAGCTCCAGCGGCGCGGGGAAAAAATATGTCGGACATTATGTCAGAGAAAAGTGCATCACAGAACGCTTCAATAGGGGTATTCAACTGCACCAATTTCCTTTACATCACATTTACATCTTTCTATATTCGAAAATCGTATCAATCCGTTTCAACTATTCTGATATTTATAGAGAAAGTGAAAACCGGAATTCCCTAACTCTCTGACAGGGCTACGTCGACATGCATAAAGCAGTAATCGCTATCCATGGTGGTGCGGGCGCTATCACTCGTGCGCAGCTCAGCCCCGAAAAAGAACGGCTTTATATTAACGCTCTATCGGAAATCGTCGAGGCAGGCCAGGCGTTGCTTGAAACCGGTGGCAGCGCACTGGATGCGGTGACCGAGGCGGTGCGCTTGCTCGAAGAATGCCCCTTGTTTAATGCCGGGATCGGCGCGGTGTTTACCCATGATGGCACGCACGAACTGGATGCCTGCGTGATGGACGGTAACACCCTGGAAGCGGGAGCGGTGGCGGGCGTTAGCCATATTCGTAATCCTATTCTTGCCGCCAGACTCGTTCTGGAACGCAGTCCACATGTGCTGTTAATCGGCCGTGGAGCAGAGAATTTTGCCCAGCAACAAGGGCTTGAACCTGTCTCACCCGATATTTTCTTCACTCAGGCTCGCTGGGATCAATTACAGCGAGCCCTGACAAATGACCACACCGTGCTTGATCACAATGGCGATGACCCCATCAATCCGGATACCAAATTTGGCACCGTCGGTGCCGTCGCGCTCGATCAATATGGCAATCTGGCGGCGGCAACGTCCACGGGCGGTATGACCAATAAAATGGCAGGACGGGTCGGTGATTCCCCCATTATTGGCGCCGGTTGTTATGCCAATAACGCCAACGTAGCGGTTTCTTGCACCGGTACGGGTGAAGTGTTTATGAGAACGCTCGCGGCATATGATATTGCGGCGTTGATGGAGTATGGCGGGCTGAGTCTGCAACAGGCCACGGAACGCGTGGTCATGGAAAAACTTCCGGTGCTGCAAGGCAGCGGAGGGGTCATTGCTATCGATTGCGAAGGCAATGTGGCCTTGCCTTTTAACAGCGAAGGGATGTACCGCGGCTACGGTTATGTCGGGGATGCCCCCAACGTCGGAATTTATAACAGCCAGGAGCATTGATGCCCCACAGTCATGAACTGCCCGGCGACGAGGTGCTGTCAGTTAGCGCTCTCAATGTTCTCTTTCGCCAGGAAAAAGTCGACACCCGGGCGGTGTCCGACCTGTCGTTTTCGCTAAAACGCGGCGAGACACTGGCGATTGTCGGGGAGTCAGGATCCGGGAAATCGGTCACTGCGCTGGCCTTAATGCGCTTGTTGGATAAGAACGCGAGCGTTGTTGACTGTGAGAAGATTTTGCTGCGCCGCCGCAACGGCCAGGTCATTGAACCCGCCTCGCTAAGTTCGTCGCAAATGCGCCATGTGCGTGGTGCGGATATTGCCATGATTTTCCAGGAGCCTATGACGTCGCTCAATCCGGTGTTTCCGGTGGGCGAACAAATTGCCGAATCTATCCGCTTACACCAAGGGCTGGATAAACAGGCGGCGATGGAGGAAGCGCGTCGCATGCTTGATCGCGTGCGTATTCCAGAAGCGAAAGCCATTTTGGGTCGTTATCCGCACCAGCTTTCTGGTGGCATGCGCCAACGTGTGATGATTGCTATGGCGCTCTCGTGTCGCCCGGCAGTGTTGATTGCCGATGAACCTACCACCGCGCTAGACGTGACGATTCAGGCGCAAATCCTCCAGCTTATCCGCGTGTTGCAAGATGAAATGCAAATGGGCGTGATTTTTATCACTCATGATATGGGCGTGGTGGCAGATATCGCCGACCGGGTGCTGGTGATGTATCGCGGCGAGGCGGTCGAAACCGGTCACGTTGAACAGATATTTAACACACCTGTTCATCCTTACACCAAAACGTTATTGGCTGCGGTACCGCGCCTTGGGTCGATGAATGGCCGTGACTTACCGCGCAAATTTCCCCTGGTGGACCCAAAGCATCCTGACCAACCTGAAGCCGAAACCGGACAAGATACGGTAGCGCCAGGTGCGGTGCCGGTGCTGCAAGTGCGTGACCTGGTGACGCGCTTTGATATTCGCAGCGGTATTTTTAACCGAGTCACCCGTCGGGTACACGCGGTTGAAAACGTGAGTTTTGATTTATGGCCCGGTGAAACGCTGGGGCTGGTGGGGGAGTCAGGAAGTGGCAAATCTACCACCGGGCGTGCGCTGCTGCGGTTGGTTGAAACGCAGGGTGGCAGCATTCACTTCAACGGCCAGCGTATCGACACGCTGTCAAATGCCGATATGCAGCACGTCCGCAAGGACATCCAGTTTATTTTCCAGGACCCGTATGCCTCGCTCGACCCGCGTTTGACCGTCGGTTTTTCGATTATGGAGCCGCTGCTGGTACATAACGTGATGTCCAAAGATCAGGCGCAACAACGGGTGGGCTGGTTACTGGAGCGAGTCGGTCTGCTGCCTGAACATGCGTGGCGTTACCCACATGAGTTTTCCGGTGGGCAGCGGCAGCGAATTTGCATTGCTCGTGCGCTGGCGCTCAATCCAAAAGTGGTGATTGCTGATGAGTCTGTTTCCGCATTGGATGTCTCGATCCGCGCGCAAATCATCAACTTACTGCTCGATCTCCAGCGCGAATTTGGCATCGCCTTTTTGTTTATTTCTCATGATATGGCGGTAGTTGAGCGTATTTGTCACCGCGTGGCGGTGATGTACCTCGGGCAAATTGTCGAAATCGGCCCCCGTCGCGCTGTGTTTGAAAACCCGCAACACCCGTATACCCGGAAATTAATGGCGGCTGTGCCGGTTGCTGATCCTGAGCATCGTCGGCCAAAACCCGTTTTGCTTTCTGATGATATCCCCAGCACCACGCATAAATTGGGGTATGAACCACACGTTACAACGCTTGTGAATGTCGGACCTGGGCACTTTGTGGCTCGGGCACAAAGATAATCATATTTTGGCCAAGGATAATCAGGAGAACACCATGACAGCAATAAAAAGTAAAAAGTGGCTGTTGGCGGCGGGTCTTGCCACCAGCGTCATTGCCTCACCGGCATTTGCCGCTAAAGATGTCGTCGTCGCTGTAGCATCCAATTTCACGACTCTTGACCCGTATGATGCCAACGACACGCTTTCACAAGCCGTGGCAAAGTCGTTTTATCAGGGGCTGTTTGGCCTCGATAAAGAGATGAAACTGCAAAACGTGCTGGCAGAAAGCTACACCGTTTCTGACGATGGCCTGGTCTACACCATCAAACTGCACCCGGGTGTGAAATTCCAGGATGGCACTGATTTCAACGCCGAGGCAGTAAAAGTCAACTTAGACCGTGCCAGCAATCCAGAAAACCACCTCAAACGCTACAACCTGTATAAAGCGATTGCGAAGACCGAGGCCGTTGACGCCAACACGGTGAAAATTACTCTCAAGCAGCCATTCTCAGCGTTTATCAATATTCTCGCCCATCCAGCAACGGCGATGATTTCGCCAGCGGCGCTGAAAAAATACGGTAAAGAGATTGGCTTCCATCCGGTCGGCACTGGCCCATATCAGCTAGACACCTGGAATCAAACCGACTTTGTGAAGGTGAAGAAATTCGACGGTTACTGGAAACAGGGGCTGCCTAAACTGGATACCATCACCTGGCGTCCGGTGGTGGATAACAACACCCGTGCGGCAATGCTGCAAACCGGTGAAGCGCAGTTTGCGTTCCCCATCCCTTACGAGCAGGCCAGCGTGCTGGAGAAAAACGACAAGCTGGAGCTGGTAGCATCGCCTTCCATCATGCAGCGTTACCTCAGCATGAACGTCACGCAAAAGCCGTTTGATAATCCGAAAGTCCGCGAGGCTATCAATTACGCTATCAACCGCCAGGCGTTGGTGAAAGTCGCATTCGCCGGTTACGCCACGCCAGCAGAAGGCGTTGTGCCGCCGTCTATCGACTTCGCGCAAAAGTACAAACCATGGCCCTATGACCCGGCAAAAGCGCGTGAGCTGTTAAAAGAAGCGGGCTATCCGAATGGTTTCGAAACCACGTTGTGGTCATCGCATAACCACAGTACCGCGCAGAAAGTCTTGCAGTTTACTCAGCAGCAACTGGCGCAGGTGGGCATCAAAGTGAAAGTGACGGCGATGGATGCCGGGCAACGTGCCGCTGAAGTCGAAGGTAAAGGGCAAAAAGAGAGTGGCGTGAGAATGTTCTACACCGGCTGGTCGGCGTCGACGGGTGAGGCGGATTGGGCTTTATCGCCGCTGTTTGCTTCAGCTAACTGGCCACCAACGCTGTTTAACACTGCTTTCTACAGCAATCCTCAGGTTGATAAAGATCTGGTTGAGGCGCTGAAAACCACTAACCGTGATGAAAAAGCGAAACTGTACAAAGACGCGCAGGACACTATCTGGAAAGAATCTCCTTGGGTGCCGTTGGTGGTCGAAAAACTGGTTTCCGCACACAGCAAAAGCCTCAGTGGTTTTTATGTGATGCCTGATGCCGGATTTAGTTTTGATGATGCGGATTTGAAGTAAGGTGGCGGTTTTTGCCCTTACCCCAGCCCTCACCCTAACCCTCTCCCTCAGGAGAGGGGACAAATCGGTGCGGTGTTTCTTTCCCCTTCTCCTTCTCCTTCTCCTGGGGGAGAAGGCTGGGATGAGGGCCTGCCATGTTTAACTATTTCCTCAAACGCCTGTTAGGCCTGATTCCCACACTGCTGATCGTTGCCGTGCTGGTATTCCTGTTCGTCCATATGCTACCGGGCGACCCGGCGCGTTTGATTGCCGGGCCGGACGCCGACGCCACGGTCATTGATATGGTGCGAAAACAGCTGGGGCTGGACTTGCCGCTGTGGCAGCAGTTTTTGCACTACATCTGCAACATTGTGCAGGGTGATTTTGGTACCTCGATGGTGTCGCGCCGTCCGGTATCTGAAGAGATAGCCAGCCGCTTCATGCCCACATTTTGGCTGACGCTGACCAGCATGAGCTGGGCGATGGTTTTTGGCCTGTTCACCGGCATTATTTCCGCAGTCTGGCGCAACCGTTGGCCGGACAGAGTGAGCATGACCATTGCAGTCTCCGGTATCTCTTTCCCGGCGTTCGCGCTGGGCATGTTGCTGATGCAGGTGTTTTCCGTGGAATTGGGCTGGCTGCCGACGGTGGGGGCGGATAGCTGGCAGCATTACATTCTGCCATCAGTCACACTAGGCGCGGCGGTCGCGGCAGTGATGGCGCGTTTTACTCGCGCCTCGTTTGTCGATGTACTGCAAGAAGATTACATGCGTACCGCACGTGCAAAAGGGGTGAGCGAAACGCTGATAGTGATCAAACACGGGCTGCGTAACGCGATGATCCCGGTGATCACCATGATGGGCTTGCAGTTCGGATTTTTGCTCGGTGGCTCCATCATTGTTGAAAAGGTCTTCAACTGGCCAGGGCTTGGGCGCTTGCTGGTGGATTCGGTCGAGATGCGTGACTACCCGGTGATTCAGGCGGAAGTGTTGCTGTTCTCGCTGGAATTTATTGTTATCAACTTAGTGGTGGATTTGCTCTACGCTGCCATTAACCCGGCTATCAGGTACAAGTAAGGATGCGACTCTTTAACTGGCGACGCCAGGCAGTACTGAATGCGATGCCGATGGTTCGGCCAAATCAGGTGCGTACCCCGTGGCACGAATTTTTGCGTCGCTTACGCAAACAACCGGTGGCGATGTTCGCAGGGACATTTGTGCTTTTCCTGATTGCCATCGCACTGATTGCACCGTGGATTTCGCCATTCGATGCGGAAAACTATTTTGATTACGACCGGCTCAATGATGGTCCGTCGATGCTGCACTGGTTTGGTGTGGATTCGTTAGGGCGTGATATTTTCAGCCGCGTGTTAGTGGGCGCGAAAATTTCGCTGGCGGCAGGGGTGTTCTCGGTACTTATTGGCGCGTTAATTGGCACCTTTTTCGGTTTGCTGGCCGGATACTTTGAAGGCTGGTGGGACCGCATCATTATGCGTATTTGCGATGTGTTGTTCGCCTTTCCGGGAATTTTGCTGGCGATTGCCGTGGTTGCGGTGATGGGCAGTGGGATGTCGAACGTGATTATCGCGGTCGCCATTTTTAGTATTCCCGCGTTTGCCCGGCTGGTGCGCGGCAACACGCTGGTGCTAAAACACCAAACGTTTATCGAGTCGGCCCGCAGTATTGGTGCATCAGATGCAACAATTATCTTCCGCCATATTCTGCCGGGGACGGTTTCATCGATAGTGGTCTATTTCACCATGCGCATCGGCACGTCGATTATTTCGGCCGCCAGCCTGTCGTTTTTGGGGCTAGGAGCACAACCACCAACGCCGGAGTGGGGCGCTATGCTCAACGAAGCCCGAGCGGACATGGTAATTGCACCCCATGTGGCCATTTTCCCAAGTCTGGCGATTTTCCTGACGGTGCTGGCGTTTAATTTACTGGGGGATGGGCTGCGGGACGCGTTGGATCCAAAGATAAAGGGTTGATTGCCCCTCACCCCGGCCCTCTCCCCCAGGAGAGGGAGAAAACGAAAAACCCCCTCTCCCAGAGGGAGAGGGGGAAAACAAGGCGAAAGTAGACTCGATCGATCCCCTCTCCCTGGGGGAGAGGGTTAGGGTGAGGGCGAAACCTAAACCACCGTTCCCCACAAATCATATTCGTCCGCGTTCTCAACTTTCACACGCACCACATCGCCCGGCTTCAGCTTGGTTTCGCCATTCAGGTAAACCGCGCCGTCGATTTCCGGAGCATCAGCCATGCTGCGGCCAATCGCGCCTTCTTCGTCAACTTCATCAACGATCACCAGAATTTCGCGGCCCACTTTCTCTTGCAGACGTTCAGCAGAAATTTGCTGTTGCAGCTGCATGAAACGGTTCCAGCGTTCTTCTTTCACCTCTTCCGGTACAGGATCTGCCAGTTCGTTGGCGGTCGCACCTTCAACCGGGCTGAACTTAAAGCAGCCCACGCGATCCAGACGCGCTTCTTTGAGGAAGTCGAGCAGCATCTGGAAATCTTCTTCGGTTTCGCCTGGGAAGCCGACAATGAAGGTTGAACGCAAAGTCAGGTCCGGGCAAATTTCACGCCATTGCTTAATGCGTTGTAACTGACGGTCAACACTGCCGGGGCGCTTCATCAGCTTCAGAATACGCGGGCTGGCGTGCTGCAAAGGAATATCCAGATAAGGCAGGATCTTACCTTCGGCCATCAATGGGATCACATCATCAACGTGCGGGTACGGGTAAACGTAGTGCAGACGAGTCCAGACGCCGAGTTTTGCCAGTTGTTCACACAGGCTCACCATGCTGGTTTTAACCGGCTCACCATTGTAGAAACCGGTACGATGCTTAACATCCACGCCGTAAGCCGAGGTATCCTGAGAGATAACCAGCAGCTCTTTAACACCCGCATCAACCAGGCGTTTTGCTTCAGACAGCACATCACCAATCGGGCGGCTATCGAGATCGCCACGCATTGAAGGAATGATGCAGAACGTACAACGGTGGTTGCAGCCTTCAGAAATTTTCAGATACGCATAATGACGCGGAGTCAGCTTAACGCCTTGTTCTGGCACGAGGCTCAGGAACGGATTGTGTTTTGGTTTTGGCACATAGTGGTGAACGTGCTGCAAAACTTGCTCGTAGCTATGTGGGCCAGTGATTTCCAGAACTTTAGGGTGCACTTCGCGGATTTGATCTTCTTTGGCCCCTAAACAGCCGGTCACAATCACTTTGCCATTTTCGTTCAGCGCTTCGCCGATCGCTTCGAGCGACTCTTGTACGGCGCTGTCGATAAAGCCACAGGTGTTAACGATAACCATATCGGCATCATCATAGCTAGGCACTACATCGTAACCTTCGGTGCGCAGCTCAGTCAGGATCCGTTCAGAATCAACGAGGTTTTTTGGGCAGCCGAGGGAGACAAAGCCAATACGGGGTTGTTGCATACAGGTCACGCTCACAAAGTAAACAGAAAATAAAAACCGGGCGATTCTACACGTGTTTGGCGTGAGGCTCTACTGGTTGTTTTTCCCGGAGCACAAGTTGAATTTTCGGAATCATTGAAGTGCCTTAGCTTTTGCTTACCAGGGAAGCAGGCTCTATTATCTTTGCGCTTCACAACATCGTAACGTCCCGCTTAAAGAGAGAACCGCATTATGCGCAAGATTTTAGCCCTTTCCGGGATGCTGACGGGTGCCTTGTTGGTATCAGCCTGTAATGTCATCCCAACACCGCTCAACACGCCACCGGCCTCTGCATTAAAGTTTGTTTGCGGCAGCAGCGATAAACTGGCGTTAGAGGGCGATTATGCCTGGCTCAACGGCAATCGCTACTCCTACCAAAATATGACCGGTGGTCAGGCATTTTACCGCTATCACAGCAGCAACTTCGGCCTGAAGAAAGTGGGGGAAAACCGCACGTTGATGATGGGCCTTGATGCCAAACCTTGCGTAGCGGTGAAATAGTTGATGAATACGCCCCGTCGCCTGAGTGCGCCACTGCTCGGTTTTATGCTGGCGGGGTGCGGCACGTTGTCTAACGTGGCACCTGTTGCTGAGGTGCCGCAAAAAGCACAGCGCGCGTGTGGTTTTCCTTCAAGCCGCGATATTAACCATTGGTTGCCCACGCTGGTTGAACAGCAATCGCCCGGGATGGTCGTTGGGGTCATTGATGCAAATAACCAACGCCATTACTGGCAATTTGGTGTCACCGATACGACGCACAAACATCCCGTCAATGAACAGACGCTATTTGCTGTCGGTTCACTGAGTAAAGGCATGACCGCCGAAGCGACTGCGGTATTAGTGGCGCAGGGGCGACTGCATTGGTCTGATACGCTTGAAACCTTAATGCCGCCGTCGGTGCCGTTAAGTGCCGATGCAAAGAAAATCACGCTTTTGCAACTGGTCACCCATACCTCCGGTTTACCCCGGCAGAATATGGATTTACCCATGTTGACCGCTTTTATTCGTTATCTGGGGAATGGCGAGAATTTTTACTCTCATCTCGACAGTGACGAAGTGGTGGCCGATCTGGCTGATTTTTCAAAACCAGGCAGCACCGAGCCCCATTACTCGAACCTGGGTTATGCGGTGCTGGATTATGTTTTGCGTTATCAAACCGGGCAGCGTGCCGACCAACTGGTGCAAACGCTTATCTTCGAGCCTTTGAGGATGCAGAACAGCAGTTTTACGCCGCAAAAACTCAAAAGCTACCCGTTGCGTGCCATTGGCCATGCGGGCAGCCAGCCAAAGTTTATTCCGCGTGGGCAAGTGGTGCCTGACTGGCAGTTTTCCGGCAATATGCTCGGGGCGGGTGGTTTGTATACCGACACGGCCGATTTGCTTACGTTTGCCGCCGCGCATCTTGAAGACACCGGCAATGCCACGCTGGATAACGCTATCCACGAAACGATGCAAATCTATTACCCGCGTGACAAAGAAGCCGCCAACATTGCCTGGGTGACGGATACGTATGGCGAGCAAACCATCACTTTCCAGGTCGGTTATATTGGCGGCTACTCCAGTTATATTGGTATTGATCGGAAGAATCATTTCGCCGTCGTCGTTTTGCAAAACAGCTTCACCTGGCAAAACAACCTTGGACACAGTGTGTTACGTCAAATGTTCGAGGAGCAGCATCAAACCGCGACGTGCCGCGCGCCAGTTTCAGTCTAACGCTTTGTTATTTTTGTAAATTTTAGTGATTGTAAAACTTGTTGCGGAAGATCAAAAAACACGGTGAAAAAGCCCGGCTAGCCTATTATTTATCCATACTATAAGTGTGTGTTATCAGTTCTCATCACACAGGGGGATAAATGTATGACTGGGGAGTCACTCAAGCGCGATCTCTTGAAAAAGATGATTATCGCCAAAATAGACGTAGCCGCTTATCTCTCGTTGAGAAAAGCGAAAGGCTATATGTCTGTGAATGAAACCGAGCATCTGCGGGATAACTTGTTCGACTTGTCTACTGAGTACCGTGAAAAGTCTTTACGCCTCAAATCCCATCTTAGCGAACAAGAAATGGCGAGCATCCATCAGGGAATAAATGCGATATCGTCAGCCGCCGTTTGCCTGATGACCGGGTGTCACGATTGCCCGCAATATATCGCCATTGATGCCGATAAACTGGAAAACTGCCTGCGGCAACTTTCCGCCAGCTTGAAAGATATTATGGGTCACCAGCTGGCAGTCGAAAGTTGAAATTTCGAGGGGAGGCAACTCCCCTCTGGTAAAGTTTTTGTAAAACTCCCATTTCTGAATGTCTTGAAAGCTAACCTTATCGGGTAGATCCGAAAAGGAGAATGCTATGCCACGGCTGCCGTTCCGCTCATTCATTACCGCGTCTTTACTGCTCTGCGCAAGCGTTACGCTGGCCGCTGACGTTAAGGTGCAGGTGCTGCAAAGTAAGCTCGACCATCCCTGGTCGTTAGCTTTTCTGCCCAATAATCAGGGGATGTTGATTACGCTGCGCGATGGGCAATTACGTCGCTGGCAGCCTGGGGAAGGGCTAAGTGATCCGATTGTCGGTGTGCCAAAAGTTTGGGCGCATGGGCAGGGGGGCTTGCTGGATGTGGTTTTGGCACCAGACTTTGAAAAAAGTCGCCGCGTCTGGCTGAGTTTTGCGGAGGCCAACAGTGATGACCAGGCCGGAACGGCCGTTGGCTACGGCACGCTGAGCAGCAATATGCAGCGTCTGGAAAACTTCAACGTCGTCTTCCGCCAGATGCCAAAACTTTCGACCGGTAACCATTTTGGCGGACGGATGGCGTTTGATGGCAAAGGTTATTTGTTCATCGCGTTGGGTGAAAACAACCAACGCTCGACGGCGCAGGATTTGGATAAGCTGCAGGGTAAACTGGTGCGTCTGACGCAAAACGGCGATGTGCCACCCGATAATCCCTTTGCCGGTAAACAGGGTGCCAGAAGTGAGATCTGGTCGTATGGGCATCGTAATCCGCAGGGCATGGCGTTTAATCCCGCCAATGGGGAATTGTGGCTCAATGAACATGGCCCGCGCGGCGGAGATGAAATCAACGTGGCGATGCCGGGCAAAAACTATGGTTGGCCAATTGCTACGTGGGGCATTAATTACAGCGGATTGCCGATCCCAGAAGCAAAAGGTGAAATTGTGGCGGGTACCGAACAACCGCTTTATTACTGGAAAGTCTCACCCGCTGTGAGCGGTATGGCGTTTTATCACGCCGACAGATTCCCACAGTGGAAAGGAAAGCTGTTTGTGGGGGCGCTCAAAGAGAAAAACCTGATTGAGCTGACGCTCTCTGGCGACAAAGTCCAGGCTCAAAAACGGTTACTCGATGACAGAGGGGAGCGAATTCGTGATGTGCGCGTCGGCCCGGACGGTTATCTGTATGTCCTGACCGACGAATCTGACGGGCAATTACTGAAAATCAGCCCTGCGAGTTAGTTTTTAACTCAGTGGAATCATGACGATTTTCTTGAACGCCGGGCGCTGGGTCAGTTGCTGATACCAGCGTCGCAGGTTAGGGAAATCATTCCACTTGATATCGAGATTGAGCAGGTTGTAGATACTTGGCGCCAGCGCAATGTCGGCAGCACTGAATTCATCGCCACCCAACCACGGCTGCTTCGCGAGCTCAGCATCCACGATGGCAAACAGTGAATTACACTGAACGATGCTATCGGCAACCAGCTTTTCATCGCGTTGCTCAGGTGCGACGCGTACCAGGCTGATAAAGACGCCACGATGCGGGCCAGCAAGCGACGTTCCCGCCCAGTCCATCCATTTTTCACCGCGCGCACGTGCCGCAGGTTCTGCAATCCATAGCGACTCTTTGCCATACTGCGCCGCCAGATAACGCACGATGGTATTGGACTCCCACAATGTCAGGTCAGTGGCGTCGTCGTGAATACACGGCACCAGCGCATTTGGGTTCATCGCCAGATATTCCGCGTCATGAGTTTTGCCAAACTTACCGCCAGCCGGAATCGAGCGATATTCCACGCCCAGCTCTTCCAGGCACCACAATACTTTCTTCACATTCGTTGAATTGTCTCTGCCCCAAACTGTGATCATTTTGTTTCCTCATTGTTAGTTTGCACTTCAGTATGCCGTGCGCTGGCGAAGAAAACAGCACGTAAGCTCAACAGCGGGTAAAAATCTTATCAACGTGGCGGCAAGTCGCGCAGTTATCGAATAAACTTAAAAAACTTTACCAACGTTATGTTTCTTTAAGCGATTCCACAGGCTAGTTTACTGGCAACTTGAATTTTCGGGTAACGACGCGCGTCGTGACTTTTTTAGAATGGATACTGGGTGGTGTTATGAAAACTTTGCAAATCCCTGCTTCGCTACGATCATTACTCGCAGGTACGACCCTGCTGTTGATAGCCGCGCCTGCGGTGAGTGCAGAACAGACTGCTGACGCACCGCAAGTTGATGCTAAAGCCTGGATCTTAATGGATTACGCCAGTGGCAAAGTGTTGGCGGAAGGAAATGCCGACCTCCAATTGGACCCGGCGAGTCTGACTAAGCTGATGACCAGCTATGTGGTTGGCCAGGCCATCAAAGCGGATAAAATCAAACTGACCGACATGGTTACCGTCGGAAGAGATGCCTGGGCCACCGGTAACCCGGCGTTGCGCGGTTCTTCGCTGATGTTCCTCAAGCCGGGCGATAAAGTCTCGGTTGAAGATTTGAATAAAGGCGTGATCATCCAGTCCGGCAACGATGCCAGTATTGCGATTGCAGATTATGTCGCGGGCAGCCAGGATTCGTTCGTCAGCCTGATGAACAACTATGCGCAGAAGCTGAACCTGAAGAACACCACCTTTAAAACTGTACACGGTCTGGATGCGCCAGGGCAGTTCAGTACCGCGCGTGATATGGCGTTGCTGGGTCAGGCATTGATTCACGACGTGCCAGAAGAGTACGCCATCCACAAAGAGAAAGAGTTTACCTTTAACAACATCAAGCAGCCGAACCGTAACCGCTTGCTGTGGAGCTCGAACCTTAACGTTGACGGCATGAAAACCGGCACCACGACGGGCGCAGGCTACAACCTGGTGGCATCCGCAACCTCTGGCGACATGCGCTTAATTTCCGTGGTGCTGGGAACCAAAACCGACCGTATTCGTTTCAACGAAAGTGAAAAATTGCTGACGTGGGGCTTCCGCTTCTTTGAAACCGTCACGCCGATTAAACCGGATGCCACTTTTGTTACGCAACGCGTATGGTTCGGTGATAAAAGCGAAGTGAATTTGGGGGCGGGTGAAGGTGGCTCAGTCACGATTCCACGCGGCCAACTGAAGAACCTGAAGGCCAGTTTCACCCTCAATGAGCCGCAACTTACCGCTCCGCTGAAAAAAGGCCAGGTTGTGGGCACTATCGACTTCCAGCTTAACGGCAAATCAATCGAGCAGCGCCCTCTGATGGTGATGCAGGCCGTGGAAGAGGGGGGCTTCTTTAGCCGTATGTGGGACTTTGTGATGATGAAGTTACACAGCTGGTTCGGCTCCTGGTTCGCTTAACCTTTACCAGTTGAGTTCAATATTCTCTGACGCGGCGTAGTCAACAAACGCCGCGTCAGGTTTTTCGTTGCTGATAATCAAGTCAAAAGCAGAGACGGGCCCCATGCATGCAGCGCGGACTTTGCCAAATTTGCTGCTGTCCACCACCAACACTCGCTGCTGTGCCATCGCTAACGCCCAGTGTTTTACCGGCAATTCATCCAGATTAAAACAGGTCGCCCCATGGCGGATGTGGATCCCTGCCGCGGAGAAAAAAGCGATATCCGGGCAAAAGTTATTCAGGCATTCCTGGAAATTAATCGGTTTGAAAATCGCATTGCTGGCGTGAAATTCACCGCCGCTCAAAATAACCCGACAGCCCGGTTTGTCCTGCAACGCCAGAAATGTGTTTAACGAATAGCAAACCCCGGTGAATTGCAGATCGTCATCTATGGCTTCGATGATGTACGGCGTCGTGGTGCCACAGTCAAAAAATACCGTTTGATGCGGGCGCACCAATGCCGCTGCCAGACGCGCAGCATGGCGCTTTTCCTCGATGCGGCGGGTTTTCTGATCGCTTAACAGGTAGTGATTGGCGGTGACGCTACGGGGTTCGAGAACCACATAACCGCCTAACAGGACAACCGGCCCAGCGTCATTGCTCAGGTCACGGCGAATAGTCATTTCAGAGACACCCAGCAAAGCAGACGCTTCTTTCAGGTGAATTTTGTCGCTGCGTTTAAGCGCCTGAATCAGGCGGTTGATGCGTTCGTCGCGCCGGGTTTCCATAATGTGCAACTAAACCTTTTTGTTCCCTCTCCTGGGGGAGAGGGCTAGGGTGAGGGCGTTATTAAACGCATATTACCTTTGCAAAAACACTTAGTCACGCACCCAACCCTTGCGGATGAACGGGGCAAAACAGAAACGATATGCCTGATGCAGGCGCGCGTATATCTGCTTACCGAACAGGTTCCATGTCATTTGAGCCAGCAGACAAGAACACAGGCCCACCAGTAAACCCCCGAGCATATCCAGCGGCCAGTGTACGCCGAGGTAAACACGCGACCAGGCAATGGCGCAGGCGAGGACAAACAACACCAACCCAGACCACACTCGGTGCCAGAGCAAAAATGCCAGTGCGAAGGTGAAAATCACCGTGCCATGGTCGCTTGGGAAAGAGTCGTCCGGGGCATGATGGAGAAAGTTGTAGCCAAACCCGCTAACAAACGGTCTGTCATGCGGAAAGATATGGCCAATAATCCAGGATAACGACACGCAAATAAGTAGAGCCATCGCGGTCTTGATGATCATCATTCGTTGGGCGGTCATTTGTTGGCGTTGGCCCCACAACCAAAGAATGGCAATCAGCAGTGGTACGATGCTTATCAAATCTTTGGCGATAAAAATCGCAATCTTTATGAGCCACTCAGGGGATTGCGGCGTGGCGTTAATCAGCAAGAATAGTGTCTGATTGAGTTGTTCGATCATAACGATTTGGGTTCCTTAACCTGCAACAGGAAAAACAGCGTCATTACGCCAAAATTAAGAACGGTGAAAAGTAAAACCGCAGCGGCAGGCGGTAAATCAGTGGTGTCTCATTTGTCATGCCATTGCTGATAAAACTCAGGCTTTCGGGGCCAATCTAAGGGATTGAGGGTAAACAGAGGATATTAAGAAAACCTTAAACAACAGCACAATCACTTGGTATATCCAACAATTCACTATCTACCACGCAATCAATTTATTACACTTCGAGCGTTTTCTTTTCTCTTGAGTTTCTAATGCAAAATAATAAGCGATTGGGTCGCCAGGCACTGCTGTTCCCGCTGTGCCTGGTACTCTATGAATTTTCTACGTATATCGGTAATGACATGATCCAGCCAGGCATGCTGGCGGTGGTCGAGCAGTACAACGCGGGAATCGAATGGGTGCCGACATCCATGACGGCCTATCTGGCGGGCGGCATGTTTTTACAGTGGCTGCTTGGGCCGCTATCAGACCGTATTGGCCGCCGTCCGGTGATGTTGACCGGCGTGGTGTGGTTTATCGTCACGTGTCTTGCCACGTTGCTGGCACAGAACATTGAACAATTCACCATCCTGCGGTTCTTGCAGGGGGTCAGCCTGTGCTTTATTGGCGCGGTGGGGTATGCCGCAATCCAGGAATCCTTTGAAGAAGCGGTGTGTATCAAAATCACGGCGCTGATGGCGAACGTGGCATTGATTGCGCCTCTGCTTGGCCCGCTGGTGGGGGCCGCATGGATCCACTACGCACCGTGGGAAACCATGTTTGTGCTGTTTGCGGTGCTGGCAGCGTTTTCGTTTTACGGATTGCACCGTGCGATGCCGGAAACCGCGACGCGTCTGGGCGAGAAGCTGTCGCTGCGTGATTTAGGCCATGATTACAAACTGGTGCTGAGCAACGGGCGTTTTGTCGCAGGGGCGCTGGCGATTGGTTTTGTCAGCCTGCCGCTGTTGGCGTGGATTGCGCAATCGCCGATTATCATCATCAGCGGTGAAAAGCTGTCGACCTATGAATACGGTTTACTGCAGGTGCCGATCTTTGGCGCGTTGATCCTCGGGAACTTGGTGTTGGCGCGTTTAACTTCACGCCGTAGCGTGCGTTCGCTGATTATTATGGGCGGCTGGTGGATTGTGCCGGGTCTGGTAGTGGCGGCCGTCGCAACCGTGGCGTCCTCTCATGCGTACCTGTGGATGACCGCCGGGCTGAGTATTTACGCCTTTGGCATCGGCCTTGCTAACGCAGGCCTGGTACGCCTGACGCTGTTTGCCAGCGACATGAGCAAAGGCACTGTATCCGCCGCGATGGGCATGTTGCAGATGCTTATTTTCACCGTTGGTATTGAGGTGAGTAAGCATGCTTATCTGTTTGGCGGCAACGGCTTGTTCAGCCTGCTGAATTTGCTGGGGGGCGTTATCTGGCTGGGCCTGATGTTTGCTTTTTTGAAAGATAAAAGCGTGGGTAACAGAACGGATAGTTAAGCGGGTATTTGATAAAAAACGGCTTCCCTAAGTGGAGGCCGTTTTATTATTCACGTAATAAATGAACGCTGGTTTATTTATATTAATTTCTTGGGTGATAATAGTTAATTGTCCATTATAGTTGTTTGTTCTAATTACTTTGGATGATATGGCGCAGTGAATTAAATAACCGCTCATTTAGTATGGCTGTTTTTAATTGTGAGCGAATGTCATGACCGAAGAATACAAGGATGGGCCGTTCGGGATTTCTCGTCGGCATTTTGTCAAAGCCAGTACAGCACTTGCTGCTACCACGTTTTTTTATAATCCCTCCGCCCGTGCCGATGGCACCGGAACACCCGCTACAGGCGATACGTCACCTGCCGATGAGCGCGTCGTGCCTACCTGTAGTACCTTCGACTGCGGCGGTAAATGCGATATTCGGGCGCATGTGGCCGGTGGCGTTGTCACTCGTATTACCACGCTTGCGGACGATGAATTAGATCCGGAAATGCCCATTATGCGTGCCTGTGTGCGTGGCCGTGGCTACCGTAAATTTGTTTATCATCCCGACCGCCTGAAATATCCCATGAAACGCGTCGGCAAACGCGGTGAGGGTAAATTTGAGCGTATTAGCTGGGACGAAGCGACAACATTAATTGCCGATAATCTCAAACGTATTACCGCCAAATATGGTCCCGCTTCCCGTTATGTTCACGTAGGGACAGCAGTGAGCGGCGGCACGTTCTCCGGCGACAGTATGGTGCGCCGTTTGTTGAACCTGACGGGGGGATATTTGCAGTATTATCATTCCGTCAGCATGGGCAACACCGCAGCCGCCACGCCATACACCTACGGTGTCGCCGCCAGCGGCAGCAGCCTTGATACACTCAGCGAGACGCCGTTGGTTATCCTGTGGGGCCACAACACCACGGAAACGATCTTCGGCCATAGCAACCACTACTATCAGAAGATGAAGCAAAACGGCACGCGCTTTATCGTTATCGATCCGCGCTATTCCGACACGGTTTCGTCGCTTGCAGACCAATGGATCCCACTGCGTCCTTCCACCGATAACGCGCTGATGGACGCCATGATGTACGTGATCATCAGCGAAAACCTCCACGATAAAGCCTTTATCGAACGCTACACCCTGGGCTTTGACGAAGCGTCGATGCCGGAAGGCGTTCCTGCCAACGAATCGCTGGTGGCTTATTTAATGGGGGCCAAAGACGGTATCAAGAAAACGCCGGAATGGGCAGAGCCGATTACCCATGTCCCCGCACAAACCATCCGCCAACTGGCGCGTGATTACGCAACCACCAAACCCGCAGCGTTAATTCAGGGTTGGGGACCACAGCGCCATAACTGCGGCGAACGCACCGCTCGTGGTTCTACGATTCTGGCCACCATTACCGGGAACGTCGGCGTTAAAGGTGGCTGGGCGGCGGGTTATGGCGGTGATGCCAGCCGCAAATTTACCACTGGCCCGGAAATGCCGGATAATCCGGTCAAAGAGAAAATCTCAGTGATGAACTGGGTGCAGGCCGCAGACGACGCCAGCAAAGTCACGCCGCAGGATGGTTTGACCGGGGCCGAAAGCCTCACGAGTAATATCCGCATTTTGTTCTCTCACGCCGGAAACTATCTCGCCAACCAAAATCCGGATATCAACCAGACGGTGCGTGTGCTGGAAGACGAGTCAAAAATTGAGTTCATCGTGGCAAGCGATCTGTTCCTTACGCCGAGCGCCAAATATGCCGATCTGCTGCTGCCGGAAACCAGCTTTATGGAACGCTGGAACATCGGTGAAACCTGGGGTACCGCAAGCTACCTGATGCTGTCAGAAAAACTGATCGATGCCCCGTTTGAAACACGCACCGACTATGACTGGCTACGTGAAGTGGCGGCGAAACTGGGCGTCGAGCCGCAGTTCAGCCTCGGGCGTGATGAAAAGCAGTGGATCGAGCAAATCTGGGAAGCCACGCGCAAATCGATGTCGGACGAAAATCTGCCGACTTTTGAAGCGCTTCAGGTGCAGCGCCATCATCTGTTTAAGAGCAAACCTAATATCGCTTTTGAAGATAACATTCGCGATCCGCAGAACCACCCGTTCGCCACGCCATCGGGCAAAATCGAGATTTTCTCTAAGCGCTTGTATGACATGCAGCACCCGGAAATCCCTGCACTTTCCCACTATGTTCCCGCGCATGAAGGGCCAGAAGACGCCCTTGCAGAAAAATATCCTCTGCAACTGATTACCTGGAAAGGGAAAAACCGCGCCAACTCCACTCAGTATGCCAACCCGTGGCTGCAGGAAGTGCAAACCCAAAAGCTGTGGATCAACCCGCTGGATGCTGAAAAGCGCGGTATTGCCCAGGGCGACAGCGTGCGCATTCACAACGATCGCGGCGTGAGCCTGATTCCTGCGGAAGTCACGCAGCGCATTATGCCAGGCGTGGTTGCGCTACAAGCCGGAGCCTGGTGGCAGCCGGATGCGAACGGCGTGGATCACGGCGGCTGTGCCAACGTGCTGAGTTCGTCGCGCATCACCGCGCTGGCGAAAGGGAACTCACATCAAACGATGCTGGTTGAGGTAGCAAAAGCATGAGTAAATTTATCGAACACCCGCCGGTCAGCAACAAGCAGCTCGGCTTTTTCATCGACTCCTCGCGTTGCTCCGGCTGCAAAGCCTGCCAGGTTGCCTGTAAAGACAAAAACAACCTCGAAGTGGGCCGCCGTTTTCGCCGCATCTATGAAGTCAAAGGCGGCGGTTTTACACCAACGGGGCAGGGCGGCATGGTGAATAACGTTTTCGCCTATACGCTGTCGATTTCCTGTAACCATTGCAGCGACCCGATCTGCACCAAAAACTGCCCAACCACGGCGATGCATAAACGCCCCGGCGACGGCATCGTGCTGGTGGATACCGACAAATGCGTCGGCTGCGGTTACTGCGCCTGGTCGTGTCCGTACGGCGCACCGCAAATGAATAAAGCCACCGGTCAAATGTCGAAATGCGATTTTTGCGTTGATCTTCAGGCCAAAGGCGAGCAGCCGATGTGCGTTGCCACCTGTCCGTTAGGCGCGATTAAATTCGGGCCGATTGACGAACTGCGGGCGAAGTACGGCAACGTGAGCGACGTCAAAGGCTTACCGGATTCATCCATCACGCACCCGAATCTTGTTATCAAACCGCACCAGGGTGCAGAACAGGGAAGTATCTAATCATGCAAGAATGGCCACTTATTGTTTTTACCCTGCTGGTGCAGGCCTCCGTGGGGGCGACGGTGATGCTGTCGTTATTCCTTTTCTTCGGCAAAAACGCGTTGACCCGCGTTGAACTGCGTCGCTATGTGCTGCCGGTTCTGCTGTTTGCGGTAATTGCCGCCGCCCTTGGCCTTACAGCTTCCACGCTGCATCTTGGCTACCCGCTCAATGCTTTTAATGCGCTGCGTCATGCGGAAAGCTCCTGGCTGAGTCGGGAAATTATCTTCGCCAGCCTCTATCTGGCGGCAGTTGGATTTGCCGCGTTGTTAGCGCTGTTCTGGCGACGTATTTCGCTGCTGCTGTTGCTGCTCGCTTCGGTGCTGGGGATTATTGATGTGTATTGCATGGGGGCAATTTACGTTCACGCCTTCGTTGCGACCTGGATGCACTGCAACACCTGGGTGATGTTCTTCGGCACGCTGATAACGCTTGGCGCAACCATGGGTTTGTGGGGAATTGCGGCATGTGTGCGAATGGGCGAAAAAATCCGTCGTCCGGTTGCTACCTGGGCGCTGATTGCGTTGGTGGCTGCCACGCTGATTCGCCTGCTGGAACAGATGAGCTATTTCAGCTACCTCGCAGACAGCCGCCAAAACCTGGCGGTGACGTTCCCTCATCAGCCGCTGGAGGCTTTCGCCAGTCTGCACACAACGTATCTCACCGCGTGGATTGTGCTGATTGCGGGTATCGTGCTGCAAAGCCAGTTCCTGCGCGCCCGGGGAAGCAAAGCGGTTCTTACTCTGGGATGTGTGGCGGTTGTGGTGGCGGAAATCATCCTGCGCGTTGTTTTCTTCAGCATTAACTGATGTTCGATCTCCTGCTCAACGCTCGCCCCTGTGTGGGGCGGGCCTGTTTGCATCATCAGTTACGCCACAGTAGCTGCCAGGCGTGTCTGGATGTTTGCCCGATTGGGGCTATCAGGCATGACAACGGCAGTCCGTCGATCGATGCAGATACATGTACCGCTTGCGGGAATTGCACCTTTGTTTGCCCAACTTCGGCAATCGAAAACCTGGCGACGACCGAACGCCATTTCAAAGGGGCAACCCTAACCACGCCCTTGAGCGTTATCGCGCCGACGGTTGAAGAATTGCTTGTCTGGCACACGCAACACGCTATCCGTTCGGTTGAGGTCGATATCGAGTCGGCTCCGGGCTGGCTGGTAGCGCTGGCAGCACTTAACCTGCGCCTTAAACAAATGGGTGAAACGGGCTGGATGGTCCTTTCCCCTGAGCAGAAACCCGTTAATTCCGGGCGCAGGAGTTGGTTGCAAATAGACAAGAGAGAAGGGAGCGCAATCCGTGTTTTACCTGGCCGATTTCTGTACAAAAGCAGTTTCGCACTGACTGTTGATCAACACCGTTGTTACCTGTGCGGCGCATGTTCCCGCATTTGCCCAAAAGCGGCTATTGAAATCAGCGAGGAAGCGTTTGTGATTCGACACTCGCGATGCAGTGGCTGTGAAGCCTGTACCGATGTGTGTTTGCCGCGGGCTTTGACGCTTGAAGCGAATGTTCAGTCAGAGGTAACAGCGTTGCCGCTTGAGGTCGTGCGTTGCAAGCGTTGTCAGAAGCCATTCATGGCGTGGTCTGATTTAGTTGATGAATGCCCGATTTGTCAGCGGCATGATTTTGGTATGCGTGAGGCGTAACAATGTTACGCCTCACGGTTTCAGGACTTCAGTACGTTACGTATTAACAGACAGTTAAAACTTAAATTCGGCACCCAGGTACGCGTGGACTTCGTTGCTCACGTCACTGGCCACTAACGTATCGACCTTGGCGGTGGCGCTCCAGTTTTTGCTCAGGGTAGCATTCAGCCCTACGCCGATGCTGCCACCGTTAAGGTTCTGGCCATTGAAGTTGTAGTCCGACGTATGGAAATGCGTATCTTCGGAGAAGCGCCCGACGTAGGCCGTTTCGATATACGGCCGTAATGTCTGGCCGCTTTTCAAGGTGATAGTTTTACCCGCTTTCACGCCCGCACCGGCGAAACCGCTGCTGTATTTGCCGCTGGAAACCTGGCTGTAACCGTCGTTATAGGCATCGGTTTTCGTCTGGCTGTAACCTAAAACGCCGTACGGCTGAACCCACCAGTCATTCGCCAGATTAATCTGCGCACCGACGCGCGCCTGCCATAACCATGAATTACCGTCGTAATCGCCACCGGCATGGGTATTGCCGTCTTTGCCGGAAGCGGAGTAGGTCATATCGCCGTAAGTCGCGGTGGTATCAGCAAACAGGTGCCAGTTTTTGCCTTCCGCCTGATGTTGCGTCCAGCCGGCATACAGGCTGTAGTAATTACCGTCGATGTCATTGCTGCCGTTGCTGCTGGTGACATCCAGGTTGTTATGCAGATAACCCAGACCCGCCCCGACGGTGACCGCATCACCGTTAGAAAGCGCCCATGAAGTATCAGCGCCCAACTGGAAGCCGGAAATTTCGTTACTGTATTGTGTGGTGCCCGCTTTACGGTCGCCACCGGAATAAATGCCGTCCATCCAGACATTATTGCCTGACGCCTGTGGACCGTTTTCACCCATATGACGGGCGTCCAGATGCTGGGTCACGCTGTTGGCGATGCGGTGGATCATATCGTCACTGGCTAACAGACCAGCCTGTGCAGCCTGCAAATCCGCAGCAACTTTCGGTTCAGGTGTAGGTGCAGGTGTTGGAACTGGAGCTGGATCCGGGGCTGGCACCGGTGTCGGGTCTGGCGTTGGATCCGGAGTTGGAGTCGGAGTTGGATCAGGATCGGGAACAGGCGTTGGGTCAGGAACAGGGTCTGGGATAGGGTCAGTGCTAAACGCGATGCTGTAATAACCTTTATCCGTCAGTCCTTGTTTGCTGCTTTCATCGGTGACCTGATAATTAATGTGGTCCAGAATGTAAGAGCCGCTGCGCACAGAATCCACAACGGAATTCGCGCCGACTTTGTTGGCGATCGTGACGTCTTCACCGTCGTTGAAGAAGAAGTAGGAGGATTTGCCGGTATTCACCAGTGACGGGTCGACATAATTAATATTGGCATTCACCTGGTTAAAACCGGTAATGCGCTGGGAGCTGTCGATATCTTCCCCACCGATAACCCCGCCGCCGTTAACGTTCAACGTTAACGAATCGTCAGCCGCGTTATCGTGAGAGGTGATATTCCCTCGATAAGCGGTGTTGGCGATATTCACCGTGGTGTTTGTCACATCACCGGCTTTATCTGCGGCACTGTCAACATTGATATTGCCGTTGAGTTGGGCATCATCAATGTTCAGCAACATATTGGAACCCATCAGGTCGGCGTTGCCATTCACCACAGTGCCTTCTGTCAGGTTAATTACTGAGTTGCCTTTGTTAAATTCTTCTGCACCAACTGAACCATTAATCTGGCTGTTTGCAATATCGAGTTCCGTGGTGCCTGATGCACCACTTTGATTTGAAGCGGTGGTCGCTAAAACCATATATTTCTGGTCATCACTTCCCGGCGAACCGATCTGGCTGTCTGAAATTTTTATTTGGGCTGTTGCGCCAGTAGCGGTGTTCGAGACGTACATTTGTGCTGCATTCGAGAGCCGTGAATTATTTATATTAAGCGAGCTGTCATTTTGTGCAGATATTTGAACCGAAGACGTTTCATCAGGTGAAGTGGAATCGATATTGTCGAGTGAGACTGATGCGGAGCCATAAAGTGACTGAACATTAAGCTGATCGTCAAAGGTGCTGTTTTTGATATCGGTATTTGAGTCACCATTTTGGACATCATATAACCCCCCGTCAAAATGACTGTTGTCGGCGTAAAGCGACAGGTTAGCATTGGCGTTGATCGACACTTTATTGCTGAAGTGCGACCCGTCGAGGTTTGCTTGTCCGGGAGCATCACCATGTTGCACAACATCTAAAGAGTCAAAACCGCTTTCTGTTTCAAAATCGCTGTCGGTGATATTGACGTTTGTCGTAGTGCCGTTAACCGAAACGCTTCTTCCCTGTAGTTGCAGATTATCAGCGTTAAATGTTGCTGAACCACTACTATTGGCCTCAACAACAATGGAAGATGATGTCGATTTTGTATTATCGGTAACGTGGGTATTTGTCAGGTCAACGTCGGTATTACCGCCGGTTGAGGTGGCATTAATCGTATTATTAAATGTGGTGCCGTCTGCATTTAATTGCAGATTGTCGGGGCCAGAGTAAATAACAGAATCGTTGACAGTTTCATTGCCATAATTCAAAGGTTGTGTTTGAGCATGAGCGCCATTTGCGATAGCCAGAGAGATTAAAGAAGCCAGGATTAACCTTTTAGATTGGTACGAATAACGTGTTGATTTTTTCATTGCGTTAATTATTCCTTCACGAATGCATTATCCATACGTTGTTCAGCGATGGATTAAGTTCGATTAATGACTGAAATTGAATTGCGCACGTTTTCGCTTTCTTAAACAGGTTGAAGCGGTATTGGCGCTAAAATTAAATCCCACATTCGCTGAGGGATTTCATGGCGTCAGAATAGCCATTTTCTCTTTTCAATTCCCGTCCACTATTGGATAGCAATGAATGCTAAAAAATAGCCATGGATTATTGAAAATCAGCATTCCATTGATGTGGTTTATGTTTTTGATGGATTCAGCGAGCGGATAAATTCGGTTTTATGGGATACGTCGGGAAATAAATTTTCTGTCGTCATATTCAGAGAGCGGTGGAATTTAGCGGAGAATATCTTTCGATACTCTCCGCTCATTAACGCGGGATACTGAGGGAGGGCTTTGCTGTTGTTACTTAACCGACATACCTGCTTGTGCACCGCTATCCGGGCTTAACAGGAAGATATCTTTCCCGCCAGGACCTGCCGCCATCACCATCCCTTCAGAGATGCCGAAGCGCATTTTACGCGGTGCCAGGTTTGCCACCATAATGGTCAAACGGCCAACCAGCGCCGCAGGATCTGGATAGGCCGAACGGATACCAGAAAACACGTTACGTTTCTCGCCGCCAAGATCCAGCGTCAGGCGCAGCAGTTTGTCAGAACCTTCAACAAATTCTGCATTTTCAATCAGCGCAACTCGCAGATCCACTTTGGCGAAATCATCAAAGGCGATGGTTTCAGCAATCGGGTCATCAGCCAGTGGGCCAGTAACAGGCGCGCTTGTAGCTTTCACTTCTTCTTTCGACGCTTCAACCAGTGCTTCAACCTGTTTCATGTCAATGCGGTTATACAGCGCTTTGAAGGTGTTCACTTTATGGTCCAGCAGCGGGGTGTTGATGCTGTCCCAGGTCAGTTCACAGTTCAGGAAGGCTTCAGCACGTTCAGTCAGCGTCGGCAGAACCGGCTTCAGCCAGGTCATCAGTACGCGGAACAGGTTAATGCCCATGGTGCAGATGGCTTGCAGGTCGGCATCACGGCCTTCTTGTTTTGCCACAACCCACGGTGCTTGCTCATCCACATAACGGTTTGCAACATCGGCAAGCGCCATGATTTCACGGATTGCGCGACCGAACTCACGGCTTTCCCAGGCTTCGCCAATGGTTTGCGCGGCGTCGGTAAAGGTTTTGTACAATGCAGGATCGGCAATTTCTGCAGAAAGCTGGCCGTCAAAACGCTTGGCGATGAAGCCCGCGTTGCGCGATGCCAGGTTAACCACTTTGTTGACGATGTCGCTGTTCACGCGCTGCACGAAATCTTCCAGATTCAGGTCGATATCGTCGATGCGTGAAGACAGTTTTGCGGTGTAGTAGTAACGCAGGCTGTCGGCGTCAAAATGGTTCAACCAGGTGCTGGCTTTAATGAATGTACCGCGCGATTTAGACATTTTCGCGCCGTTCACCATCACATAACCGTGGACAAACAGGTTGGTTGGCTTGCGGAAACCGCTGCCTTCCAGCATGGCTGGCCAGAACAGGCTGTGGAAGTAAACGATGTCTTTACCGATGAAGTGATACAGCTCAGTCGTGGAGTCTTTCTTCCAGTATTCGTCAAAGCTCTCGGTATCGCCGCGTTTGTCGCACAGGTTTTTGAATGAACCCATGTAACCGATTGGCGCATCCAGCCAGACGTAGAAATATTTACCCGGCGCATCAGGGATTTCAAAGCCGAAGTACGGCGCATCGCGGGAGATATCCCACTGTTGCAGGCCAGACTCGAACCACTCCTGCATTTTGTTCGCCACTTGCTCTTGCAGCGCGCCAGAACGCGTCCAGGCTTGCAGCATTTCGCTAAACGATGGCAAATCAAAGAAGAAGTGCTCGGAATCACGCATTTCAGGCGTTGCGCCAGAGACGACTGACTTCGGTTCGATAAGCTCGGTTGGGCTGTAAGTTGCGCCACAGACTTCGCAGTTATCGCCGTATTGGTCTGGTGCTTTACATTTCGGGCAGGTGCCTTTAACGAAACGGTCTGGCAGGAACATGCCTTTTTCCGGATCGTAAAGCTGAGAAATAGTACGGTTTTTAATAAAACCATTCTCTTTCAAACGGCCATAAATCAGCGACGCCAGATCGCGGTTTTCATCGCTATGCGTGGAGTGGTAGTTATCATAGCTAATGTTAAAACCAGCAAAATCAGTCTGATGCTCCTGACTCATTTCGGCAATCATCTGCTCTGGAGTAATGCCTAACTGCTGTGCTTTCAGCATGATAGGTGTACCGTGTGCATCGTCTGCGCAGATGAAGTTAACCGTGTTTCCGCGCATTCGTTGGTAACGGACCCAGACATCAGCCTGAATGTGCTCCAGCATATGACCGAGGTGGATTGAGCCGTTAGCGTACGGCAGAGCGCACGTTACCAATAATTTTTTCGCGGTATGAGCCATAGTAGAAATTGCATCTTCTAAAGAGAAAAGGGCTTTGATGTTAACCGAAAGGCCGCCTCGTGGTAAACCACACAAGGCTATCAGCGAAATTTTATACCCTAAATAATTCGAGTTGCGTGCAAACGCAGCCAACGCACATGCAACTTGAAGTATGACGGGTATCTTCTGGTATGCTTAACACACTGCAATGTCCGACAAAAAAATAAGGAGTCGGGATGAACTCTCAATCCCAGGCAAGCAAATCCCCCGAGCAGCTACGCGCTATGGTCGCAGGGACACTGGCTAATTTTCAGCACCCAACCCTCAAACATAATCTGACCGCCTTAAAGGCCCTGCATCACGTTGCGATGCTCGATGACACTCTGCACGTCGAGTTGTTGATGCCGTTTGCCTGGCGCAGTGGTTTTGAGGCTTTGCAAGAGCAATGCAGCTCAGATTTATTGCGTATTACCGGTGCGAAAGCGGTGGACTGGAAGCTTAGCCACAATATCGCCACCTTAAAGCGCGTGAAAAACCATCCTGGCATTAACGGCGTGAAGAATATTATCGCCGTCAGTTCTGGCAAGGGCGGGGTCGGGAAGTCGAGTACTGCGGTGAATCTGGCGCTGGCGCTGATTGCCGAAGGGGCAAAAGTCGGGATTCTGGATGCGGATATTTATGGTCCATCCATTCCTACGATGCTGGGCGCAGAACACGAACGTCCAACCTCACCAGACGGCACGCACATGACGCCTATCATGGCGCACGGCCTGGCAACGAATTCCATTGGTTATTTGGTCACTGATGAAAATGCCATGGTGTGGCGCGGGCCGATGGCCAGCAAAGCGCTGATGCAAATGTTGCAGGAAACAATGTGGCCGGATCTCGATTATCTGGTACTGGATATGCCACCGGGTACAGGCGACATTCAGTTAACGCTTGCGCAAAACATCCCGGTAACCGGCGCTGTGGTTGTCACCACCCCGCAGGATATTGCGCTAATTGATGCACGCAAAGGCATTGTGATGTTTGAAAAAGTTGATGTGCCGGTACTGGGCATCGTTGAAAACATGAGCATGCACGTTTGTAGCAATTGCGGTCATCATGAAGCTATTTTTGGCACCGGTGGCGCGCAGAAACTGGCGGACCAGTACCACACCAAACTGCTTGGGCAGATGCCGCTGCACATTACGCTGCGTGAAGATCTTGATGCCGGTAAGCCGACCGTGGTCAGCCGCCCGGAAAGCGAATTCACTGCGGTTTATCGCCAACTGGCAGGAAGCGTTGCGTCCACGCTTTACTGGCAAGGTGAAGTGATTCCGGCGGATATTGCGTTTAGGGCTGTTTGATTTGGATTGCCCCTCATCCCGGCCTTCTCCCAGCGGGAGAAGGAGATAACAGAACTGCTCCTTCTCGCAGTACAGGAGATAACAGAACTGTTCCTTCTCTCAGTACAGAAAATAGCTAAACTGTTCCCTCTCTCAGTACAGAAGATAGCTAAACTATTCCCTCTCCTGCGGGAGAGGGCCAGGGTGAGGGCGATTTACCCCCCAAACCCCATCAAATAATACTCCCCATCCTCGCTATCCCCACGCGATTCAACCAACCAGCCGTGGCGTTGATAAAATTCAAACGCAGACACGTTCTTCACCAGACATTTCAATGTTCCGTGGGCGACAAACTCTGCTTGAACCTTCTCCAGCAACGCTTTGCCGACTCGTTTCCCCTGGTGAGCGGGGGCCACATACAAGCTATGCAGGAAATCATCAACAACCCACACCGAGGCAAACCCCAATAGTTCACCATCCTCTTCTGCCACCCAGATTTGCTCATCCTTCGTGACGCTATCGAAATCCTCTGGGCGCCATGCGCTGCTATCCAGCCATGTCCAGGCGTGTAGACGAGTTTGTAAATAGAGGTCGCGCAACGGCAGACGATCGTGTTCTTCAAAAGATCGAATCAACAAATTGCCTGTCTCCATGGTCAAAAATGCGATGAAATATCTGATTGTGAAATCCAAATCAAAAATTATTGAAACCCTTCAAAGAAAGTTATCACGCATCGTTGTATGTTACGCGCCCATTATTATTCAACGGCAGACGCAATGTACGAATTTAATCTGGTATTACTGCTGCTTCAGCAGATGTGCGTCTATCTGGTAATCGCCTGGTTGATGAGTAAAACGCGGCTGTTTATCCCGCTGATGCAGGTCACAGTCCGGTTACCTCACAAGCTATTGTGCTACGTCACATTCTCCATCTTCTGCATTATGGGCACCTATTTTGGCCTGCACATTGACGACTCCATCGCTAACACGCGCGCCATTGGAGCTGTTATGGGCGGATTGCTCGGTGGGCCGCTGGTTGGCGGGCTGGTCGGGCTTACGGGCGGGCTGCACCGTTATTCAATGGGCGGCATGACCGCATTGAGCTGCATGTTTTCAACCATTGTCGAAGGGTTGCTCGGCGGGTTGTTACACCGCTTACTCATTCGCCGTGGGCGAAGCGATTTGTTGTTTAATCCGCTGACAGCAGGCGGCATTACGCTGGTGGCAGAGATCTTCCAGATGGGCATTATTCTGCTGATTGCGCGCCCATTTGCTGACGCCCTGCATTTAGTGAAAAGTATTGCCGCGCCAATGGTCGTCACCAACACTGTGGGGGCCGCGCTATTCATGCGTATTTTGCTCGACAAACGTGCGATGCTTGAAAAGTACACCTCGGCATTTTCGGCTACGGCACTGAAGGTCGCCGCGTCCACCGAAGGGATTTTGCGCCAGGGTTTTAACCAGGAAAACAGCATGAAAGTGGCTCAGGTGCTGCATCATGAACTGGATATCGGCGCGGTCGCTATCACCGATAATGAAAAGCTGCTGGCGTTTACCGGTATCGGTGCGGATCACCATTTACCCGGCCGTCCTATTTCTTCTGATTACACCTGGCAGGCCATCGAGCGCGGCGAAGTGGTTTATGCCGATGGTAATGAATTGCCATATCGCTGCTCGTTGCATCCCCACTGCAAACTGGGTTCGACCCTGGTTATCCCGTTGTACGGCGAAAACAGCCGTGTGATTGGCACCATCAAGCTGTATGAAGCGAAAAACCGCCTGTTCAGTTCGATAAATCGCACCCTCGGTGAAGGCATCGCACAACTGTTATCCGCACAGATTTTAGCGGGACAGTATGAGCGGCAAAAACAGATGCTGACGCAGTCAGAAATCAAACTGCTGCACGCGCAGGTCAATCCGCATTTCTTATTTAACGCCCTGAATACGCTGGTGGCCGTTATCCGCCGGGATAATGAACAGGCGTGCCAGTTGGTGCAGTATCTCTCGACCTTCTTCCGTAAAAACTTAAAACGCCCGAGCGAGATAGTGACGCTTGCCGATGAAATCGAGCATGTGAACGCCTATCTGCAAATCGAACAGGCGCGTTTTCAGACCCGCTTAAAAGTGCAACTTAATGTGCCGCCGTCCCTGGCACAGATACGATTACCGGCTTTCACTTTGCAGCCCATTGTCGAAAACGCGATTAAACACGGCACTTCACAACTGCTTGGCGTCGGCGAAATCACGATTAACGCCTGCCAGGCGGGCGAATATTTGCATCTTTCTATTGAAGACAATGCCGGTTTATACCAACCAAACACCCAAGCCAGCGGGTTGGGCATGAGCCTGGTGGATAAGCGCCTGCGTGCCCGCTACGGCGATGACTGCGGTATTAAAGTGGATTTTGAGACCGACCGATTTACCCGCATTACCCTACGTTTACCTCTGGAGGAAACCCCATGTTAAAAGTGCTGATTGTCGACGACGAGCCGCTGGCGCGTGAAAACCTGCGCATCATGCTGCAAAACGAGCCTGACATTGAAATTGTGGGGGAGTGTGGTAACGCGGTCGAGGCGATTGGCGCGGTGCATCGTTTGCACCCTGACGTGGTGTTTGCGGATATTCAGATGCCACGCATCAGCGGGCTTGAAATGGCGAGCATGCTTGATCCTGAGCAGCGGCCCTACATTGTGTTTCTTACGGCTTTCGACGAGTACGCGGTGCGGGCATTTGAAGAACACGCGTTTGACTATTTGCTTAAACCCATTGATAGCAAACGTCTGGAGAAAACGTTGCATCGCTTACGCCATGAACGTGTTGATCAGGACATGACGTTGCTGACGCCAAACCAGGAAGATCTCAAATTTATCCCTTGTACCGGGCAGAGCCGGATTTACCTGCTGCAAATGGACGACGTGATGTTTGCCAGTAGCCGTATGAGCGGCGTGTATGTTACCAACGCTCAGGGTGCTGAAGGGTTTACTGAGTTGACGTTGCGCACGCTGGAAAGCCGCACGCCGCTGGTGCGCTGTCATCGGCAATATCTGGTGAATATGGCGCATCTCAAAGAGATCCGCTTTGAAGAGGGTGGCCAGGCAGAATTGATGCTGCGCGACGGACAGTTCGTTCCGGTCAGCCGTCGTTATTTAAAGAGTTTGAAAGAGGCGCTGGGGCTGAAAGCGGTGTAGTTTTTATCCAGTAGTTGCCCTATACTTGTACCGTAAATAGCACAAGTGGAGTGGTTATGCAGGTTATTACATTTTCAGAAGCACGCAATCGACTCAAAACCGTTCTTGATGAAGTCGTGGATAATGCCGACATTACGGTTATCACGCGCCGGGATGCAGAAGACGCCGTGGTGATGTCACTGGATTACTACAATTCCTTGATGGAAACAGTTCATTTGCTAAGCTCGCCGGCGAATGCAACGCGCCTGATGGAATCAATGGCCCAGGTCCAGGCAGGAAAAATCTCACGGAGAGAGATTATCGATGAAGACGACGAATAGGTTACTCACATGGACAGATCACGCCTGGGATGATTATCTCTGGTGGCAAATGCAGGATAAAAAAACGTTAAAACGTATTAATAAACTTATTGAAGATGCCAGGCGCTCACCATTTGAAGGCCTGGGGAAACCGGAACCTTTACGTGAAAACCTGAGTGGTCTGTGGTCCCGGCGCATAAATGATGCAGATCGTCTGGTCTATAGCGTCAGCGACGAAGACCTCACTATTTTTCAATGCCGTCTTCATTACTAAATCTGCGCACGGCTTCAGAACGCTATATACTCCCCGCTTTCAAGATTTAGAACGAGAGAATCACCACTATGATGAATAACGACGTATTACGCAGCGTGCGCTACATGCTGAATTTGGGCAATGACGATATGGTGAAGATCTTCGCCCTGACTGACACCGCCGTGACTGCTGAGCAGATCGTCACCTGGACGAAAAAAGAAGACGAAGAGAACTTCAAACTTTGCCCGGACATTCTGATGGCAAACTTCCTTAACGGTTTGATTTACTTCAAACGCGGTAAGGATGAAAGCAAGCCAGCACCAAAAATTGAACGCAAGATGACCAATAACATCATCCTGAAAAAGCTGCGTATTGCGTTTGATTTGAAAACTGATGACGTACTTGAAATTCTGACGACTCAAGAATTCCGCATCTCAATGCCAGAAATCACCGCGATGATGCGCGCACCTGAGAACAAAAACTTCCGCGAGTGTGGCGACCAGTTCCTGCGTTACTTCCTGCGTGGGTTAACGGCTCGTGTTCACGTTGAGAAAAAACCAAAGTGATCGTTGGGCGGGTAAGCGCAATGCGCAGCCCGCCATAAATCATCCCCGCGCTTCGTTTTTCCTCTTCACGATATCCGCCATCACCGCCAGGGCAATTTCTGCCGGTGTCTTGCTGCCCAACGGCAAACCAATCGGCGCGTGAATGCGTTGCAGCTGAGTCGGGTTTAATTCCGCAATGTTCTGCAAACGTTCCAGCCTGCGCGCACTGTTCTTCTGCGACCCCATCGCGCCAATGTAAAACGCGGGCGTATTCACCGCTTCCATCATCGTCAGATCATCCATACGTGGATCGTGCGTGAGCGCGACAATCGCCGTGTTGGCGTGGCAAGCGTGCTGTTCGAGATAGTTCGCCGGAAATTGTTTGAGCAGCGTAATGTCAGATTTTAGAGAGGCGGCGAAATTCTCGAGTGCCTCCGGGCGATTCTCGCAAACCAACACTTCGAAACCCAACGAACTGGCAAACTCAGCGCAGTACAATGCCACGCTCGACAACCCGGCAATCAGCAGGCGCGGGGCGGCGGCAACGTGCACTGTAATCTGTTGCCCGTGGCGTTCTACCTGAGTGATATCGGCAAATTCGGTGACTTCAAGATGGCGGCAAGGGTCGGGAAGGGTGAGACATTTTTGCAATGCAAAATGGCCCGCCAGTGCGTCAGCCATTTTTTCGAGATACCGCACATTACCGACTGTGGCTGGCAGATATTCAACCAGAATATCCAGAACGCCACCGCACGGCAGCGCGATACCCGGTTCCAGCCCGCCTTCGCCATAACGCACAATCTGGCTGGCTTGCTGATACTCACCCTGGGCAATACGCTGCAAAAAATCCTCTTCCACGCAGCCACCGGAAAGCGAGCCGCAAAAACGCCCATCGGCGGTTGCAACCATCAATGCGCCAGGTGAACGGGGCGATGAACCGTAGGTATTCAAGACCGTACAAAGCCAGACTGGTTGTTCGGCAAGCCAGGCGCAAGCCTTGCGAATCACACTGATATCAAGATGCTGCATGATTTTTCTCATTCTGTTGAGTCAGCTGTGAAGGAAGGTCGATGTCACGCTGTGATTCGACATCGCTAACATTGATGAAATGCATGTTTTCACCGCGTAGTAACTCACGCGCGCCATTATCGCCGGTTAACTGACAAAGCTTGCTAAACCAGACGTGGGAAAACCCCACCGGATGGCCCGGCTGCGCGTTTGTGCAAGGGCGCACCAACAGGTGAAACGCCAGAGCCTGCGCCACCTCGACAAAGACCGCAGGCGCGACAAACGGCATATCCGCCAGATGAACCAACCAGCCATCCCAGTGTGGCGTTGCGCTAACACCTGCGGCAATTGACTCACCTAAGCCGCTGCTCTCGATAAGCGTAACGGGAACCTGTTGCGCGCTGCACAACGCTTGAATTTGAATGTTTTCCGGGCGAGTCACCACATGAACCGCAAGATCTGAGGCCCGCGCATGGCGCAACGTTTGCGCAAACACGCTGTCATCGTTGAGCAACGCATCGAGTTTGTTGCCTTTTCCACCCGCTTTTCGATAGCGTTCTGCACGCCCAGCGGCGGCGATGATAATGCCCGGCTTCATTTCAATTTTCCGAATTTCATTTTCGACTATTTGATCGCTTCATGTTTTTTTTATGAAAATGAGATGTTAATTCTTACATGATTTACCTTAAATGCATATACTTATAATCACTACGGAGATGTATTGAAAACACTCCAACCAGTTCAAAAAAAAGACAATAATAATTTTTAACGGGATGTTTTATGAGCAATTTCAATCCATCACGGCGCCTGTTTATTAAGCGCGCTGTGGTCGCAGGGGTCGCAGTCTATCTTGCTCCTCTTTATAGCCGAGCCTATGCCGCGCTATTCGAACAAAAAATCCTCCAGTCTCCAGAGTGGGATGCTAAAAACAAACGCGTCCGCTTCCGCATTGATGGCCGCTCGAAAGTCATGGGGCAGAAAGTCTTTGCGCGTGATATCCGTGCTGTCGATATGCCGCACTGGCCGCAAAAACAAGCGCACGCCTTTATTTTGCGCACCACCAAAGCGGACAGATTATTCAGCGGCATTGATCTCTCCTTACTCGGGGATGACCTGAAACCTGACCGTCTGGTGACTGCTGAAGATTTGGCGCGTGATGGCCTGGCGTTCCCGGCGTTTTACGGTGAAGACATGCTGCTGCCAACCGGCAAAACCCCGGCTTATCTCGGCCAGGCCGTCGCTATTCTGATTTACCATGATTTTGCCCGCTTCCGTTTTGCCAAAGACAAACTGAAATTCAAAGACGAAGTTATCCAGTACGGCGCTGAAACCGGGCCGCTTGAGCGCGATCCGTGGGGAACCTTCCGCTTTGTGCGTGTCGGCGGCGCAACTTCTCAGGACGACGACAAATTCTCCAGCCTGAAAGATATGCCGATTTTCCCTGCATCAATGAGAAAGCATTTGCCGGTCTGGCCAGAAGGGCGTGAAGGCGGCAAGCTGGATGAAGAAGGCATGTATTACGCGGGCATGATCGCCGACGAGCTGAAGAGCCCGCCGGAAGACTGGCTGGTCATGTCACGTCGTTACACCACTCAATCTATTGATACCGCGGCCCTTGAGCCAGATAACGCCAACGGCTGGTTTGATGAATCCACGCAAACTCTGCATCTGGTGGCGCCAACGCAGTCCCCGCAGGAAGTTGCTGAAAACATGCCGCCAATGTTGGCAAAACGCACTCAGCCGGTAAAACAGCTGATACTGCATCCGTGTTACACCGTTGGTTATGGTTCCAAAGACCATTACAACTTCCCGTATTACGGCGCGGTGGCGGCGATGTATGGCGACGGGCATCCGGTGCGCCTGGCCAACGACCGTTACGAGCAGTTCCAGAGCTCGCTCAAGCGTCACGCCTTTGACATGAATTACACCATCGCGGTGAACAAAAAGACCGGCATCATGCAGTCGTTCCTGGGTGACATGACGGCCAACGGGGGCGGGCGCAGCAACTTTACGCCGTCTGTCGCGATGGTCGGCGCAACGGCTGCGCAATCCATTTATTACTTCCCGAAAAGTGATTTGTCGGCGGTGGGTGTGGCTTCTCGTGCCATTGATGCCGGTTCCGCTCGCGGCTACGGCACGTTGCAAAGTATGGCGGCCACCGAAATGATGGTCGATGAACTTGCTGCTGAACTGAATATCGACCCGATTGAATTCCGCATGCGCAACGCGCTGAAATCAGGCATGAAAAACACTCAGGGTGCAATCCCTGCGGGGGCGATTCGTGTAGATGAAGTGCTGGCAAAAGCCGCAAAACATGACATGTGGCTGAAGCGTGCTGAACGTAAAGCTGAATTTGAAATGAAAAACCCTGGCAAACGCTTTGGTGTGGGCTTCGGTTGCGTGCAAAAAGACTTTGGTACAGGGGCAGAAACCTCGTTTGCGCGGGTGGAAGTCAGCGCTGAAGGCCGTATTAGTTTACATCACAGCGGCGCAGAAATGGGCACCGGGATGTCAACGTCGCAAGCGGTATTGTGTGCGCAGTGGTTGGGTAAACCGGCTGACGAATCGCATTTCTCAGTGACCGACTGGACATCACTCCCGGTAGTCACCAGCGGTGATCCGTACATTATGTCGCAGGAAGAACAAGACAAACTGGCGGCTAATCCTTCCTGGTCACCGTCTTATTGCTCGCCTTCCAGCGCCAGTAACTCCGCCTATTACTTCTCTCATAGCACGCGCGAAGCAGCACGTTTGGTGTTTGAACACGGCTTGTGGCCTGCGGCGATGTCTATCTGGACCACCGGTATTGGCGGCGGTCAGGCTGCACCATTAGTTGTGCGCATCGAAGACGCCCGTTGGGTTGAAGGCGGGTTAACCGCTGCCGGAATGGAAATTTTAAGCCTCGAGCTGTTGGCGAAAAAAGCACACGAAATGGGCCTGATGACGGGGGCTGTCGTGCACGTGTTTAACCGCTGGCAGTGGGCTGAAGCTGACTTCATGCTCAACCAACAAAGCAAACGCCTGCCGATTGATGCCCTGGCGGTGCGTAACGGCAGCAGCGAATTCACCCCGCTTGCGCGCACCAACGTGTATTACCCACCAACGCAGCGTAATAACGCATCGGTAACCTATTACAGCGCCGTCGGCACGCTGGCCGAAGTGGCAGTGAGCCTGGCGACTGGCGAAGTCGAACTGTTGAATCACCACTCCATTATGGAGTGCGGCAACTTAATCGTACCGGAACTGGTGTCCGGGCAGTTGCAGGGCGGGCTGGCGATGGGTATCGGCCACGCGCTACACGAATATTTACCTCTGTATGAAGACGGACCAGGTAACGGCACATGGAACTTCAACCGTTATCACATGCCGCGTGCCAGTGACGTTGCTGTCTGGAAACAGACGGGCGATGTGCTGCCTGCGCTTTCGGAAACCGACCCGCCAAAAGGTATGGCTGAAGTCGTCATGATCCCGGTCGTCGCCGCGTTGGTTAACGCGATTGCTGACGCCACCGGCCACCGTTTCCGTGATTTGCCCGTCCGTGCTGAAAATATTCGTGAGGTATTACCATGAGCATCAAAACTAAACCAATGACCCTGACCATCAACAACAAACCTTACGGCCCGATTGATGTGCCCGAAGGGTTGATGATGATCGATTTCCTGCACGAATATGTCTATTTGACCGGCTCACGTCTGGGTTGCGGGCAGGGCATTTGCCACGCGTGTGTGGCGATTGTTGATAACCCAAGCGGCACCAGCGAAGAAGTGCGTACCTGTATCACGGGTGCCCATTTCTTTAACGGCAAAAAAGTCCGTACCGTTGAAGGCCACGCCAAAGTCGATGAGCAGGGCGAAGTCGTTGAACTCTCGCCGATTCAACAATCGTTCCTCGACCATTACAGCTTCCAGTGCGGTTATTGCACACCGGGCTTTGTGAATGCCGCGACGATTTTCGTCGAAAAACTCAAGCGCGAACCTATCGAACGTGACCAACTGGAAGAGGCGATTTCAACCGCGCTGGAAAACCACATCTGCCGCTGTACCGGATACGTGCGTTACTACGAAGCCGTGCGCGACGTGGTGCTGAAAACGCCGGGGCTGGTGAAGGAGGCGGTGAAATGAAAAAGCGTCTCGCGCTCATTGTTCTGGCGATTATCGTCATTATCGTAGCGATTCTTTATTGGCGGGAATACCGCACGTACGATGGTCCGGTACAGAAAGTGACGGCAAGCCCTGCGCAAATCGAGCGGGGTAGTTATCTTGCGAAAGCCGCTGACTGCGCGGCTTGTCACACCGCTTCTGGCGGCGCACCGCTGGCGGGCGGCTTTCCTCTGGAATCCCCTTACGGCACCATTTACGGCAGCAACCTGACGCCTTCTGCGGATTACGGTATTGGCCGCTGGACGAAAGATGATTTCTATAAAGCGCTGACCGAAGGCGTGACCCCAACCGGGCGTCATCTGTTCCCGGCGATGCCTTACACCTCATATAAAAACATCTCGCGTCAGGATTCCGACGATATTTATGCTTACATGATGACGCGCCCAGCCGTTGATGTGGCGACGCCAGATAACGAAATGAGCTTCCCGTTCAACCAGCGTATCGCGCTGATTGGCTGGAATATCTTGTTCCATAGCAAGGATCCACTACCGGCGATTTCAGCCGGTAATTCAGCTGACTGGCATCGTGGCCGTTATCTGGCCGATGTGCTTGGGCACTGTGGCGAATGCCATACCGAGCGCGGATTGCTCGGCCAAATGAAGCTGGATAAAGCGATGCAGGGTGGTGAGTTAGGGCGCTTTATGGCACCGGATATTACGCCAAAAGCGTTAGCCCAACGTGGCTGGACGCCGCAGGATGTGCAGCAATTCCTCAGCACCGGTTTTGCGCCACAAGGCAGCGCATTTAGCGAAATGCACATGGTGGTTGACCTCAGTACGCAGCACCTGACGCCTGCCGATCAAAAAGCGATGGCGACGTATCTGATGGGTGAAGCGCCTCCGGCTGCGGTTCCGGCACCATTGGGCAAAGGAAACGAAGCAGGGCGCATGACTTATCTCGACCAGTGCGCCGGTTGCCACGCGCGTGAAGGCGAGGGCAAGCCGCACGTCGCGGTTTCGATGCTTAACAATGCGACGCTGCGCCAGCCTGATGCCAAAAACCTGATCGTCTCGGTGCTTGACGGCCTGCCTGCGCAGAATTTCCCGAACGGGGAAAGCATGCAAAGTATGCCAGGCTTCGGCTCCCGTCTGAACGACGAGCAAGTTGCCGAACTGGTGAACTACCTGCGTGTGACCTGGGGTGGATTGCCTGGTGATGTGACGGCTGAACAGGTGAAGGCACTGCGTTCGGAGAAATAAAGGAAGGGTGTTCCGGTCTTCTCCTTCTCCTGGGGGAGAAGGTTGGGATGAGGGCGATCCGATGCTAAAGACAGCCCTCACCCTAACCCTCTCCCTCAGGAGAGGGAACAGTCAGGAATTATCCTCCCCAAAACCACTCACTCCCCAAATCTAACCGCTTAACTCGTGATTTGACCGCTCACTCAAACGCCCGTCTATTGCGTCTCAAACCTATGCCAGCATATCCATGATCTTTTTATCTATGGCACTGGAGTGGGTTATGCAACACGCACTAACTTTTGTTATCGCGACCCTGTGTATTCTGGCTATCTGCTATCGCCTTTACGGGGTGTTTTTCGTCCGTAAAGTCTTGAATGCTGATGACTCAGAAATCACACCGTCACATATTCTTGAGGACGGCAAAGATTACGTCCCGACCAAAAAATGGGTTAACTTCGGCAGCCACTTTGCCGCCATTGCAGCCGCAGGCCCGCTGGTTGGCCCGGTTCTGGCAGCACAATACGGTTATTTGCCGAGCTTCCTGTGGCTATTAATTGGCTGCGTGGTTGGCGGTGCGGTACACGATACCGTGGTACTTTTCGCCTCAATGAAACACCGCGGTAAGTCACTCTCAGAAGTGGCAAAAGCGGAGCTTGGGCCAGTGGCTGGCTGGTGTACAGGCCTTGCGATGCTGTTCATCATCACCATTACCATGGCGGGTTTGTCGATGGTGGTGGTTCACGCGCTGGAACGTAACCCGTGGGGCACATTCGCGGTGTTTATGACCATCCCTGTGGCGATTTGCGTCGGTCTGTGGGAGCGTTTCACCGGCAGCATGCGTGGTGCCACCTGGGTCGGCATTATCGTCATTTTCGGCTGCGTGATTGCAGGGCCCTATATTCAGGAGTCTGCATTCGGTGAATGGCTGAGCTTCCGCGCTTCTACGGTTAGCCTGGTACTGCCGTTCTATGCGTTCTTTGCCACCGCGCTGCCGGTGTGGATGCTGCTAACGCCGCGTGGATACCTCTCCAGCTTTATGAAAATTGGCGTCTTCGGTGCGCTGGTGATTGGCGTGGTGTTCATTAACCCGGAAATCCAGTTCCCGGCAGTGACCCAGTTTATCCATGGTAACGGCCCCGTGCTGGCAGGCCCAGTTTGGCCATTTATCTCTATCACCATTGCTTGTGGTGCAATCTCTGGTTTCCATGCGTTTATCGGTTCCGGCACTACGCCGAAGCAAATCGATAAATGGAACGATATTCTGCCGGTTGCATTCGGTGCGATGCTTGCTGAATGCGTCGTGGGTGTGATGGCATTAATCGCGGCGACAGCACTGCATCCAGCGGATTACTTCGCCATTAACGCGACGCCTGAAGTCTTTGCGGGCCTTGGCATGGACGTGGTCAATCTGCCACAGCTTAGCGAGTCTATCGGCCTGGATTTATACGGACGTACCGGTGGGGCAGTCACCCTGGCGGTAGGTATGGCTGATATCTTCACGCGTATCCCATGGTTTAGCCATTTAGCTTCTTACTTCTTCCAGTTCGTCATCATGTTCGAAGCGGTGTTTATCCTGACCGCAGTGGATTCTGGTACTCGCGTTGCGCGCTATTTGCTGCAAGATTTCCTCGGCGATATCTGGGCTCCACTGAAACGCACCAACTGGATGCCTGGCGCAATTGGGTGCAGCATCGTGGCCTGTGTGCTGTGGGGTTACCTGTTGAACTCCGGCGATATCAACTCCGTGTGGGCGCTGTTTGGGGTATCTAACCAACTGATGGCTTCCATCGGCCTGATGATCGGGACAACCATTATTCTGCGCATGTCAGAAAAACGCTGGTATGCACTGACCTGCCTGGTCCCGCTGGCGTATCTGTATGTGACGGTAAACTATGCCGCGTACTGGATGGTTAAAAACGTCTACTTCAATAGCGCAGCTAAAGGTTTCAACATCTTCAACGGTACGATTTCGATTGTGATGGTCGCGCTTGGGCTGGTGATTATGGTTGCGTCGATTCAACGCTGGTTTGTGTTGTGGCGTGCTCGCGGTAACGACGAGCCGATTGAATTGTTGTCGTAATTTGAGACGTGCTAAAAGCCGGTCCTCCGTGACCGGTTTTTTTTATTGGCAGGCTTTCATTTCTGCGTTGGTCAAATCTGGGCGACTGCAATCCAGGTCGCGACCCGATGGGCCTTTGGTGGCTGAGGCCTGGTTGGCTGGCGTGATCTCACCGTGAGCACGGTTTTTACCGGTCCAGCTTACTGATGGAGTGCCGTCTGGCATGATGGCGATAGACAACACCACACCCTGGCCTGTGGCTTCATAGAAGTTGTCATTGATTTTCTTAAGCTTCATCTCTTTACCGTTCAGATACACCGGGCCGTTCTGATCGATATGCACATCGCCTGGGTGACCTTTGCCGTTAAACAGCGGTAGTGCAGCACTGGCGGAAAAGGCGACAAAACCCAGAACCAGCGCGATTGTTTTCAGTTTGTTCATCATTAACTCTCTTATCGTTATCTTTCCCAAACCTCACCGTAGTGACGATGAGATGTGGGCTATTACAGGGGCGAGATAATGCTGCCGTGTGACTGGACTGATATTGACTTATATCAAATCCGTGAATGAGTTGAATGGGTAAAAAGTCTTAAATAGTGGGATAGGTACAAATGGATTGTGCTGCTTTCAACCGTTCAGATTGAGAAGCCGCAACCCGTTTCGAGGATTGCGGCGAGTGTCTTACTCTTGAGTAGTGAGTTTACTTACGGGTTGTTCCAGGACCATTGTTTGTGTCTGGCTCAGGCTTATCTCCGCTGCGCGCAGCATTTTAAGGATCTCATAGAGCAGATCGCTACGCGTCGAGCTGACCATACGTGGGCTATTCACATAGCCGGTGACACTCAGCACAATCCCGCTTGGCCCCAGTTCTTTAAAGCTGACGGACGGCGGTGGGTTTTCCAGAATTGATTCATGCAACTTATAGGCTTCGAGCAGCAAATTGCGCACTTGCTCAGGATCGATATCGAGCGGGAAAGTCAGGGCGATGGTCGCTACACCTTGCGCATTACCCATCGTGGCGTTACGTACGTTCTGCGAAATAAGCTGTGAATTGGGCACAATCACCGTGGATTTATCACCTAACTGGATCTCAGTTGCACGCACGTTGATGCGGCGGATATCGCCTTCAACGCCGCTGATACTCACCAAATCACCCACTTTCACAGGGCGCTCGGTTAACAGAATCAGCCCGGAGATAAAGTTCTTCACAATCTCCTGTAAACCAAAACCGATACCAACTGACAAGGCGCTGACTATCCAGGCCAGTTTGTTCCATTCAATGCCGAGCATCGACAGCGTCAGCATGATAATCAGCACGTAGCCGACGTTGGTAAACAGCGTTACCAGCGAGGCACGCAGGCCGCGATCCATATTGGTTTTTGGCAGGAAATCGTTATCCAACCAGCGGCGCGTGGAACGCAATACATACCAGCCGATAACCAGGCACAACACCGAATTGACTGCGTGAGCAGGGATAATATTCATCCCTTCGAGGCCTTTCCCGCCCCACATTTCCGCAATTTTGATGAGCAATTCCATCGGCGTTGTGGTGCCGAAGGTGCCATTAAGCAGCGCAACGGCGGCCATTAACAACAGACTGGTTTTCCCCAACGCGGAGAACAACGTCGCTGCAAGGGAAAGATGGCGGTCATTCAGGCTCAGCGTGCTTTTGAGGATTTTCCCGGTATGGGTGGCAGGTGAAAAGACCGTTTCACAGAGATCCACCACGAAATGAATCAGCAGATACAGGCTGCAAACAACCAGGCCAATCCACAGCAATTCGAACGTGACGAAGCGCGCCAGCGGAATGTAGCCAATCAGCAATGCCAGCAAGATAACGAATGCGGTCAGGCTGATGACCAGATGGATCAGACCGGCAACCGTGGAGCGAGCCTCGGTTTGCTCGCCCTCGGCACTCATTTTTCGGCGAATCCTGTTGACCCGAATCGGGGCAATCAGGCAATTGAGCGCCACCAGTAAAGCGGCCAGACCGTTGCCAAAAAGCGTGGCGGCAATACTCGCACCGACCAACGCATTAAGCTGTTCGATGATGCCAAAAATAAAGATGAAGGTCGCCAGCAAAATCGGGAACGAGGAGAGCGTTTTCGCAAGCGGGTCTGCAATGCCAGGCAGACGCCAGGACGGATGGCTATTCGACAGTAACGCGATACCCATACCGGCAATCACCGCTGAGAAATAGGTGAGCTCGACCAGTTGGTCGGCAAACTCCATCACCCATTGCGAGGTGTCGGGCAGGCGGGTAAAGGTGTAACACAACAACTGCATGCAGATACCCAGCGTTAACGTGGTGCTTAACGTGGTAAAGCAGGCGAGGAAACTGCGTCGAAAACGTCCTTGCGGCAGCCAGCGAGGTAATACCCAATTCAATGGCTTGTCCATTGCGCGGCGGCCAAATAACCCAATACCTAACGCCAGCAGCAGATAAATCGTGCTTCCCACGCGCCAGTCTTCACTCCAGGCCTGATGCCAGGCATCGTTGACTTGTGTTCCGAATTCGTCGAATCGCGCCGCATCTTTATCGCTTGGGTCAAATACCGGCGACCAGAAGCTCTCGCCCAGAATACTGCCGGTGTTCAGTGCGATTTGCGTCTTTAACGCGTCACGACGCAGCCCGGCAATTTGTGATGAAAGGTTTTGCGCACCCACGACAATGGCTTTCGCTTGCTCTATTTGCATCGTGAGCAACGCTTTGTTGCTGTTCAATTGTTTGCGCTGACTGATGACCTGCGGTGTTTCCGTCAATGTACCCGGTGCCGGAGCAGGGCCCAGTACATCCAGCTGCGCCTGAACCTGCGCTAACTGCGGGGCTAAAGATACGGAAAGTTTATCCGCTTCAGCGACCAGTTTTTGCGCGTCGTCATTAAGGAGGGTGAACTGTTTGTCAGCTTTAGCCGCTGAGACTCGCTGCTTGAGCGAATCCAGGCGCTTTTGCAGTGCAGGCAGTGCTGTGCTGGCGTTAACCTTAACCGGTTCTTCAGTGGCAGATTGCCCAGTAGCCTCCTCCGCCTGAGACAGGAGGGGGGTCATCAACAAACAAGACAACAATGCCAGCAACAACAGCGGCACTCTTAATGGTTTACGCATCGTACGCATAGAAAAATAATTCCGGGATTTCGAAAAAAATGAAATAAAGGACAATCGGCTAGGATACCTGTAATTTTCCGGATTCCAACCAGGGTTAGTCTGTATATGTGGTTTTGCAGCCGTTATGACGTATATATCCTATAGCCGGGGCTTATGGTTGGAATGGATGCATCGCGCAAGGAGGGCGAAGACACTCGCGGTTTACAGCGCGCCACGCAGGCTTTATTCTGATGGCCGATTAATCACAAGTTTTGATTAATCAATGACTCGGGGTGCCCTTCCTTGTGAAGGCTGAGAAATACCCGTACCACCTGATCTGGATAATGCCAGCGTAGTCTGGCTGACATCCATTGAAAATCAAAAGAAATTATTAGCATTAACGTCCTGTTTTGATAGTTCATTACTCAATGAGGCTTTCAGAATGGGTCACAGAACCATACGTCACACCATCACACGCAACGGGATTTATTACGTTCGTTTCCGCCTACCTGGTAATAAATATTTTCGTAAGTCACTGGAGACTGACAGCCACAGCCAGGCGAATTTGCTGATGTCTTTTGCTTCCCCTGTTATTCCTCTGGTTCAGTGTGGAGCCATCCACCCAGATCAGTTTGGTAATCGTCTTTCCGAGTACGGCAACCACTTAAAGCAACAAAATGAAAACTGGCTAACCCAGCAATTTTTCAATGATGACTTCCGTAAACCCCAACCGCTGGTTATGCAGGAATACCGAAAGGTGGTTGCCCCTGTCATCGTTACAAAGCTTGAAGAACAAACCGAACGAAAAGAAGTGTTAACACTGGCTGGCGCGTGGAACATGTACAAAAGGGAGAAGGCCCAAAATTGGACGAAGGCTATCTCACAGGCTAATGAGCGTTTTATGGAGGTAATGTTGATTGTCTTGGGGGCATCAACAGATGTAACGACGATTACCAAACAAGACATCAAGCAGGTAATGGAAGTTGTTGAAAACTTGCCAAAGCGTGTCGTTCAACCGTACCGCTCCATGACTATTCAGCAACTGATCGAATGTGATGATGCACCGCCTGATGAATTGGTGGGCGCTGAGGCCATCCACAAACATCTGAAGATTTACAAATCTCTGTTCAAAACCTTCCTGACCGATAACAAAGAAATTTTGGCTAAGTCGCCAACTGATGGCGTGATCGCTGCACCTTCGAAAGCCAGGTTTGGTGCGTACAGCACAGCAGAAATGAAAAAGTTTGTTGGGTGGGCGATAAAACAACCTGACGGTTGGCAGAAATGGATCACTCTGTTATTGGCATATACGGGAGCCAGAAGGGGCGAGATCGCCAAATTGGAGAAGTCACAAATCAAATATGACGAGGACAGCCAACGACATTATCTTTTGATCGCGGAGGGAGGACAGGGAAAAACTGAGAATGCGACACGGCAGGTAGCGATCCATCCAAAACTGATAGAGTGGGGCTTCATTGATTTTGTTAACCGACAGTGGAAAGAGAAAATCTTCTCGCCTGTGTCGGGTAAGAACATGCCGAAGATCGGTAAAGTTTTAGCTGATGTTCGTGATCAGCTTGATATCCCGTATCTTGATGATTATGGACAACGACGCTTAGTGCATTCATTCAGACATACGATGATCTCTACCTGCTTGGGCGGTTGGGTTGGTAATCTTGCACATTTGCAACAGGTGGTTGGTCATGAGAAAAGCGGGGCGGGTATTACTAGACGCTATCTTCATACGTTCCCAATAACGGCTGTTTGCTATGTGATTGATGGACTGCACTGGGAATAATTGCAATTCTGATGAGGTCGCCCAAAGGTTCCGCTTATTGTCTTACCACCAACGGGGCTTTATGGTCGCTATCGCTTGGAATCAGTTAGTTGCACAAACTAAGAGTGCTCGATAATCTAAGACTAATCCGAACGACTTAGTGGGGCATAACATGGGATGGCTCGGTGAGGTGGGTAGGTTAGTTAATGTGATGATAAGGAAACTGAAGTAAATGGCGATACCGTATACAGCACCTAAACACCGTGAAGGGGCTTTTAATTGTCCACATTGTCTGGCTTATGCAAAGCAAGAATGGTTCCATTTAACATACGCAAAAGCCGGCCATGGGTACAATGCTTATTTAGAGTTAAGTATTTGTTCACGCTGCGAAGAATTTAGTTATTGGCACGATGAGAAATTAATTATTCCGCAAAGCTCTACTGTAGAGATGCCAAACTCTGACATGCCTGAAGACTGTAAGTCCGATTACATGGAAGCTAGAAGCATCGTTAATCTATCTCCCAAAGGAGCTGCTGCACTCCTTCGCTTGTGCCTTCAGAAACTGATGGTCCATTTAGGCGAATCGGGGAGCAACATTAATACTGACATTAAATCCCTTGTCCAAAAAGGGCTACCACCGCTCATTCAACAAGCAGCGGATATTTGTCGTATTGTTGGTAATCAGGCAGTCCATCCTGGAGAGATTAGTCTTGATGATGATCCACAGTTAGCCCATAGCCTCTTCAAACTGCTGAATATTATTGTTGAAGACAGAATAACAAGACCTAAAGAAATTGAGGCGATGTTCCAAAGTATGCCAGCCAATGCTCTGAAAGGGATTGAGGGACGGGATAAATCAACGGCTTGATTTTTCATGAGCGTCTGGAAGGTTAGTATTCATAAATCGGTTAAGGGGAATTTATGGCTGGTGTGTTAGCAAGTACGGCAGCAGCAGTTGGTATTATTGATAAAGCTGTTGGGATTGCAAAAAAGCTTGCCGATGATAGCGGTGAACTTGATAAGGCTACGCTGAAACTTGAACTCGCAAACCTGATGAGTGAACTTGCCAGCGTCAAGATGGAAGTTATCACCACACAGGCGTTGTTGTTTGATGCGGAACAGAAAAATAAGAAACTTGAAGAGCAGTTAAAGGACAAGCAGACCTTCACTTTCAATGATGGACTTTATTGGAAAGAAGGTGATGAAACTGCTTTTTGCCCTAAGTGCTACGAGGTCGAAAAGGTTCAGACACATATGATCTTCTCGCGTGCGGTTGGTAGTTATTCTGCATCTTGGTACTGTAACAATTGTAGAAACAGCATTTATCCAAAATCTCGCTAAAGATCATTTTTCGTTATCGTTGGTATCGAACGTATGGGAGTGAGGGCAGGATTGCGAGTGTGTAACCAACGTGAACAGGTAAATGCTGTTCTCATAAACACACAGCCGCTTTCCCCCTGTAACTCCTGTTCCTCTGGGTTGGACATTGTGATTCTTCCCGCCTGCGCCGAAAGGGGCAGCAGCACACAAAGTAGCGTTAATAGTCTCATCACTTCTACTCTCCGTTATTTCACCCGTTGTACGGTTTTACCTTTGGTAAATCGCCTTGCGATGTTAGATATTCAGGTCCAGATAGGTTTGATTAACTTCATCCTGGGTAATGTCCAGATACGTCATAGTAACCGCCGGACTGCTGTGGTTTAGCATCTTACTGATAACCTCAATCGGTGTTCCTGTCTCCCACAATGCACGGCCCCGACATTTACGCGCCGAATGGCTGCTGATGTTCTTATCCGTTACCATTTCTCCCGCATCACTGAATGCACGGCTTGCCGCTTCTCGTGTGATCGGACGTGGCTCAAGGTTCTTAACCCTGTTGGATTTGGACTGAAACAGGAATTTATCCTCTGGGTATTCAGCACGACGACGGAGGATAATCTCCCGTGCTCGGTTGTTAATCGGGAATACTTTCGCTTTACCTGTCTTCTTTTCCTTTATGGTCACTACATTCCCAGCAACATCATCAAAGGTCAGGGCCAGCAGATCGCTAATGCGTAGAGCCATATTGAGGTTAAGCGCCCAGGCATCAGCAAACGTTTCATTGCGGCGGCGTAGCACCGCCTCTATTGCGCGAGCCTCTTCCGGTGTTGGTGCATTGGTTTTAGCCATGAGGCATACCTCCCTTTACAATCACGTTGTGAGTAAATGATTGATCATAACTCGATCATTATCAAGGTGTTTTTACATCACAAAATGAATAAAGACAACCCGCCCAGTTGAAGGGAATCTACAGAGGTCCTCTCTTGCGGTTGTCTGGTCGAAAAATATCCCAGTACTGTTGGTGATCTGTTAGGCATGTGATTAGCTAGCTATCTATTTTGGCAAATCTTGGTCAAATATCGTACAAACTCACAGTGCGACAGGTGCCACACAGGGCCACCGCCGCGCCAGGTCACCACAACAGGGTGGACCGCTTGTGTTGCATAGTTACTCGATAATTTTGCATTATAATTCAATCTGGGATTGCATAAAACGGTGTGGGTTGGAGTGGCAAACCAAGTGAACTAAGAAAATCATTGTGTGTCAGTGTGTTACGTTACGTTCTCTCATGTTAGGTCACAATCTATCAGAGTGTGATGTAATACTTCGCGCTATTTCTTGGCTGCTCTCCTTCCACAACAATTGGCAGGTCTAAACCACGCTGATCTCCTCATCTTCACCACATCAGCCGCCAGTTGCTGGCGATATTCTCAGGCCTGTTTCGGCCTCCTCTCTATACCCTTTCGCCACAATGTGAACAGCCTACCCAGAAGGGCCTCTGTGCTTTACCAGACGCACCAGACGGTGACTTCTCCCACAATACGAATAACCTGTTGAGCTTGTCTCAGGGCTTCCCACAATGGCTTACAGAGGCCCACATTTGGCTGATTTATGATGTTTTTATGTTTTTTCAACAAAAATGAAAAATGGTTTCAGATAAAGATTGGTGCTTAGACGCAGTACCCCGCATGAGATTTCACGATGTCAGCAATGGCGCGGGTTCTCGGTGTATTCGTGGTGTACTTCCCAACATGGTGGTCGCCAGTAGATGAGCACAGCAGGCTACAGGGGACGGTCATATTCATCTAATTACTTCAAATTAAATCAATTAAATGGGTATTTATTGGCGAGTGTGCGGCGGGGCGGTTGCAGGTCGGGATAGGGGGAATCGTTATTGACGGGGGGGTCAGAAGGCCATTAGTAAAGGTTCTTAACCAACCATTGGTAAAGAGTCTTAACTAGCCATTGGTTAAAGTTCTTAACTAACCATTAGTTAAAGTTCTTAACCCTACTATATCTTTCTATATCATTACTAAATCAATACCTATATCACTTTAAAACCAGGTCAAGACCAAAGGCAAACGGCTGGGATGACTGAGAGTCATCAGTGGTGTTAGAGATTGATAACTGGAATCACTCCGTGATGAATGGCTCCGCCTCACAGCGTTCCACGCTGCTATTTGTGGAATGGCTCCGCCAGAGAGATGCGCTCTCATTTTGTGGGAGACAAGCGCAAGCGCGGCAGTACATTGTGAAGTCGTCGATGACGACAGGAGCTATCAACGCGACGATCCGACTGTGGGCGGCGGCGTGGCCCCTACACTCGCCCTGAATCCATTTTAACGAGCTGTGCGGCACCGTCAGGTGATTTATCTTCTAATTCATGTGTATGTGTCACTCATTGCCTTGCATTGCTCTGTGGTGCCTTACGTTTATCTTGCTGAGTCAGCGACTATTTAACCAACATGGCGTCAAACCACTTGACGAAGGGGGAGAGAGTGTGTATATTTGCCGGATGCATGTGTTGCGTAGTTATTCTTATCATCTATTAAATAACTAAATATATTGACAAAGAAAGTGATTTATTGTAAACTGGTATTCTAAATTGAGATGACTCAATGACTTAAAAAAAATCATACTGACAACAGGGGACCCTATGGCAAAACCAGCCAAATTTAATTTCGAACTTCACGATGCACAAACCATTGCCGACGCCATTTTGAACGGTGTCACATCTCTTCAAAACCTTCGCGCTTTCCGTTACCGAGTTGGTACACCAAAACAAGCCGATGCTCGATACCCAGAAACACGCGCTGCAATGCAGATAATTTCTGCTGAACGGAAGAAAACCCGTGACCGCAAAGCTTTCAAAACCATTCTAAAGCCGCTAAGTAACCAGTACGCCGCAGGATCGACACTGGTTGAGATTTTGAAACCAGTACTCGAAGGTTACCGCCAGATGTATATGGAAAAGCTAGGCCTTGCACTCACTCATGAGCAAATCATCATGTTGTTGATTGCAACTGATGGTGTGGAACAGCTTGAAAAGTATGGCTACAGCGTGATCGGTGAGTTTCCAGCAACCACAACCGCATAACGTCCGACCCACGGCGACAGCCGACCCCAAGAAATACCAATTAAATAGCCGAAAATCGGCAACGCTACCCCTGATTACTCCCGTAATCCCCAGGGGCGATCCCGTATATCTTTTTGGAGGACCGATGACATGAATATTAAGTTCCAGGATCACGTTTTTCAGGCGTTACTTGCTGAAGCCAACCGCCAAAACAAACCGATGGCGAGGCTGTGCCACGAAATATTGGCTACTGCCGCAAGCATTTTCGACAACGCACCAACCATACCCAACGAGGGGACAAACCAGAATGGAGATACTAATGATCGAGACGGTAGAAACTAATAAATCAGACGACCAAGACGGCACTTTTGATCGCAACTACACCGAAGTTAAGCGAATTACCACCCTAACCTCTAAGAATGGAATAGATAAGGTGGGCAACGGTAAAGATTCAATGCTCGTACCTGTACCTGATGGAACCAAAGTACCCTTTACTGGAAACATGAAAATCGTCTACGCCTATCTATTCACTTTCCAGGATAACGAGAAACGCCACAATTATCCGGCACCGATCCACCCAAACATGGAAATGATCGCATGGGAGAATGGCATCACTAAACCTACGGCGCAAAAAGCCGTGGATGCTTTAATGTTAGCGGGTGTGCTGATAAAAGATCAGATTCAGGTTGGCAACGGGTTTAAGTCCAATAATTACGTCGTGTTAAAACCATCAAAAGTGGTCGAGATGGGAATTATTCCGACACATCCGAGCGAAGCAAAAAGCAAGAACCAAAAGCAGCAGCCCGAGGAAAACAACAATGGCAAATCCAAAGAACCAAACCACGCCGACGATGTGGTGCCTTCCACGGCAGATACTGGAGAATCAGAATTTGTTCAACAGCTTGCTAGTGATCGGTTCGATGATGTTTCCCCTGATGATGAGGTAAGCGAGGAAGAAGATCCGGTTTTCCCAGTGCCAAAGGCAGAACCAGAACAAAGCCCAGCCGTTCAAACTGAACCAGAACGCGCAGACTTTATTAATTTAGAATATTGGTTCCATGGTGGTGAAGAAGACCGCGAGGAATACGGGAGACAGTGGGGAAAAACTAAACCAGGTGAGATAACCGACTTGATCCATAGCCACTACCGCGCCGCGCAGAAAGATAAAGAGAAAAACCGAGGTTTTAAATCTGCCGCCAATGATGAGCAGCCTGGTGCTGATGTCCGGTATAGACAGCAACAGGAACAGAACCTAGCAGCTAGTCGGCCTGCAAATGGATTTTCCATGCAAGATCTGAACCAAATCCCTTATTAACGTAATGTGAGGTGCAATGAATGATGACCGCAACAGCGTAAACGCTGAACAATCCAACAAATGGCAGACTACCCGCCTGAAGTACCGCAAGTACGATGAAGCCCTAATAAAGAAAGCCAAAACCATGCTTGTGTATGGTGTTTCACCTGGCAAGGTAGCACTACTCTGTCGGCTTGATCCTGCATATGTCGACCAGCTTTTTTTAACGTGGAACCCCACGTTTCGCAGAATTTGCAAACCGAATCAATTTACTACCCAGCGTATGGCAAAACAGCTATTCAGTGATGGTGCCAATCTTGAAAGCATCTGCAAGTTATTAGACATCCCAATTTTCACCCTGAGTGAATATCTAATCACAGCAGGCGTTTCCAGAGTCGATGTGATGGCCCGAATGCCTGAACCAACTCATAAATTAGCAGTTGAATATCGAAAGACTATCGCCAGAAAACAACGGGCGAAACACAAAGCTTTTTCCCTGCACTAAATTCCGCATGAATTTACTTGAATACCTAGCGCTGATCCCTTTATCAGTGGCGATAACTCATTGCCTGCTGTCTGGGATCGGTCTGTTTTACAGATACCTAAAGGAATATCACATTGAAAAAATTAGAAGAAGTAAGAGCCGAGCTACTCAAGGCAATGACCACAGCGAACGCAGAAGACGAGCGGGAAGACCTTAGCAAAAGTGCGGATCAGGCCCTGGCTGATGCAATTCAAGGTTATCTCAGCGTAAGCAACGAACCAGCAACGCCAAAGGTGGGGAAAACCATTAAAGAGAAGGGGATTGCCCTCTGTCACAGCGTTCAGGGATATAGCGCTAACCTACGCCCTGTCAGTCTGATGATGAAAAGCAAGCTCGAAGACTTGACCACTGAACAGCTTGAGGCCCTGAAACGCCTTGGCTACGCCATTAACCAGGTGGCTGAATGAGTACATCGAACAAGATAGTAACCAGTACCGTCAACGAAATTTCCTTCTCTGTCAACCAGACAAGTTACGGGCAAGCGCTAAAGAAAATAAAGAGCATTGGCAAAGCTTGGGACAATGTCGGCAAAAGCTACGAACGCAGCGCAGAGAGATTCAAATCTCACCCAGTCTTTGGCGGCAACGGTGGGAGTTCACCAAACAAACCCTCTAAACCCAACAGCACAAAGCCACAGCGTGAGGCCCTCCGCCGTCAACGTGAACAGCTTCAACTAGAGAAAAAACTCAACACCATTAAGGCCCGTGGCATTCGGTTTAGCACTGCAACCAACAGCTACAACCTAACAGCACCACAACGCGCCCAAGCGATTCAGGATTTTAGCCAGCTAACGAAACAATTCCACAATGGCTCGTTGGCCCTTGGAGTGTATAACGCCCGTGTAGCCCAATTGCAGCAGCGCCTACGCCAGCAGGGTGGGTTAGTCAAAAAGCCGGTGACTGTTCCGGTGAAGGCCAGGATAACCAAGCTCGATACATCACTCCTTGATCAGGCTGGTCCGGCTATCGCGATTGGTGCCACCATCGGTATTGGTGCAACCATTATGCGCACTGGTCAGGATATGGATTCGGTTATATCGGGTTTAACGGCTGTAACTGGTTCATCCGAAACCGCTGCAAAAGAGTTTGAATATCTTCGTGGCGAGGCCAATCGCCTTGGATTGGATTTGGTTAAGACATCTCAGGAGTACATGAAATTTAGTGCTGCCACTAAAAGCAGCATGACTGAGGCCCAGACTAAAAGTATTTTTGCTGGGTTATCTGAATATTCTACGGTTTTAGGGTTGTCTGCTGAGAAAAGTAGTTTAGCTCTCAATGCTTTAACGCAAATGTCGAGTAAGTCAGTTGTCAGTATGGAAGAACTGCGTCAACAGTTTGGGGATCAGATTCCTGGTGCGTTGGCAATTTTCACCAAGGCTTACAACAAGGTTAACAAGACAGCCTTGTCCGAGGGCGAGTTTGCTAAATTGGTAGGTGATGGCAAAGTATTAGCCAAAAATGTTTTACCTGCCGTTGGTGACGAATTAAAAGCTCTGGCCCGTAACGGTGGTGCTTTAAATAAAGCTGTGAATAGCAACCGCGCTGCTTTTCAACGTCTACAAACCTCAATGCAACTTTCTCAGAAAAACCTCTTTGATGCGGGTTTCGGTAAGAGTCTAACTGATGCCTTTAACGGCGTAACTGACGCTATCAACAGCAACCAAAGTGCATTCTCATCATTGGGCGAGGTTTCTGGCAAAGTCATCGACGGGTTTATGGCGGTGGCTGGCGGGGTGTATAACGCCTTCATCGATATTGACGGCATAATTAAAACCTACCTCCCCAGCATCTCGAAATCATTTGAAGGATTAGGAAATACAGCAGCTTACGCTACAGGCATTGCTTTGTTTACAGGCAGTCTGTGGAAGCTGGGCGGGGCGCTGAAGTACATCGTGGGCTTCCTCAACCCGTTGCGTGGAGTTGTTGGCACACTCCAGACCCTTGGCGGTCTTGGTGGAATAACAACTCCAGGGACAGACAACAACGGCAATCAAGGCGCAGATAAAGGAAAACCAGGCCGCAAGCCAACGAAAGCGGGTAGGGGTGGCTTCTCAATCGGACTGCCAGCAGTTATTGCGGGTGTTTCCCTGTGGAACCAGGTTGACGAAGTTCAGGCCGACCCTCAAGCATTCCTGAAAAATGTACAGAAAAACAACAACAGGCCGACGATGTGGACTGATATTAAAGAGTTCTTTGCAACCCATTCACTGGGATTAACTAACTCATTCGTTGGGATGAACACACTACCAGGCTTACCAGGAATGCAACCAGCCGTTGCAGGGCAATCTGGTATGACTTATCAGCCAATGGCACAGCTACCAGGGATTGATAACCTTGCTACAAGCTTGGGTCTCGATAAGCCGCTAGAGGTGGCAGGTAAGGCTGATTTGCAGGTCAATAACGAAATCAAGTTAACGTTTGATGACTCCAGGTTCAGCGATGCCATACGTGCAGTAGTTCAGGAGCAAAACATATACAACATGAATATGTTGCTAGGCACACAGGAGTAAACCTCCACTAAATGGCCTCAATGATGAGGCTCGTGAAATTTTCAGCCTGAAAAACGCCAACCCTCTGAATAGTCGTGAAAAATCACATTATATTGATTGCATAAGATATAGTAACATGATAAAATAATAACTATGGTGATAATTGTAGTTTGTAATGCGTACTACTGCCGTTATTACCCTGACAACTCCTAACGAATACAAAGCGGCCTACGCCTTTAGGCCCTTTTCTCATGTGTTTAGACCGCTCCTAAGATTTACCTCTCAAGGCGGGAAGGCTCTCAGCCAGCCGCTGAACATATGATAAAAGAAAAGTTTCGCTGACCCTTGGATTAGCGGATTTGCCGAAGCCCTTTCATCCTCGGAAGGCTGTCAGCCGGACACTAACGGCATCAGGTGTTCAGCGTTTGAGGCTCCTTACCTCTTGGATGGCGTTGAGCACCTACCCATTCTCTCCGGTTGCAGGGCAATGAACTAAAAGTTCACCCGTGAACGGGCCTAATCTCTCCATCAGAAAACGTTAACTCTCATGAGTTCTCCTACCCCAGGCGGGATCTCCCGTCTTGGTTTTTTTCTGTATGGATACCAAACAAGAAGGCCATCGAATGATGGCCTTTTTTGTACCAAAACGGCTTGGTCGTGAAATATGCCAGCCGATCAAAACAACTGCCGCCAACTGGCAGAACATGACTACTGATTGGAGAAACAAAACTATGAAAATGGGAACAACTCAACGTTCTTACAATTCGGTGATCGCGTATGCCGCAGATCCGAATTTTGACAGAAAGTCGCTCACTGTCGATCTGGCTGTCGATGTGCAACCAGGTAGCTGCATTACAAGTGCTGGGGCTGCTTACGTATCCGGAGCTGACTGTCTGTTAGTGCTGAGTCATCACAATGCAGGGGCAGATGCTCACATCATCGTTGCAGACCGTGGCGTTTATATCAAACAGGACACCATCATTGCTGTTATGGGCGCGACGGCTGGCCCGTTAGCTGTTGCAGCCTTGACCGCTTCAGGCGATATCCGCACCACCACACCAGACGCAGAATAATAAGGAGAAGACAACATGGGACTATCAACCAATTTCAGCTTTGCTGACTACACCAACACCTTTGTAAATTTGCCAGCACAAAACACGTTGCTGACCACACTTAATGTTTTCAGTGATCGACAGACTTCAGCAAGTCCGAAGGTGAGCCTCGACGTGATTGATGAAATTGCTCAAAAAGTAGCTAGCTCAGTTAATCGCTATTCATCTGACTGGTCCAGTACAGTGAAGAGTAGCGCCTCTAATCACCTTATTGAGGCCCCTCTTTATGCATTCCAGGATCGGATTACAGCAGCCGATATCCAACCATACCGCAAACCAGGTAGTGACTTGCAAGCAACCATCATGGACGCTGTAACCTCTTCGGCTCTCGCTATGCATGATAAGTACATGCGCACAAAAGAAAAAATGTTCGCAGATGCACTTTTCCGTAATACCGTTGATGCACCATACACCCAGCAGCCGCTCATTTCATGGGAGGATGAGTTCGGATACCAACAAGCGACCGGAACGATCAAAACCAACGTTGCTTCAGGTGACCCGCTACGCAGTCTGGATGACGCTGTGACGGCTGCTAAAGTGCGAATGGGTGGCCTGGCTGGTCATCTGGATGGCTTTATCCTCCTTGCGGGTAGCAATGTCTACAAGGGGGTAAAATATCACCCAGATATTCGGCAGAACGTCCAGATGGGGCTGTTAGATCGTGACGTGCTGTTTAACAAGGAAATCCTCCCGGCATTTTCAACATTCTTGATCGACAATGTTCGAATTATTGAAGTGACAGATCCGCTTTACGGTGTAGGTCCAGACGATTCATACCTGGTCCCACGTTTCAGTAAACCGCTGTCGTCTAACATTGCTCTACCTTTCGGATATGTAGCAACGGCAACAAGCCGCGATCTAGAACTGGCATTTGCTGAACCGGTAGATTTTAGGATCTGGTCTCTTCAGGACAGATTTAAGAATGTGGAAATCTTCGCGGAAAGCTCAATCTTACCAGTGGTGTACCGTCCTGATATGGTCACGCTGTTGACGAATGACCCAGCGTAAGCAGTTGAGTTAACGGTTTTGGGGGCGACTTGTCCCCCACCGTGAAGAACGGCCCATAACATCGCTGTTGGCGATTTGGCTATAGCCAAACCTGCACGGCAGGTGATGGAGGGCGAGGCAAAGGAAAGGAGATATAGATGTGTAAAATAGTGATCACGGGTTTTGCTAACATGCCCTTACTCAGCATGATAGCTGATGGCAGCTTGAAAAGTGACAGTATCCTTAACGTGTCGGCATTAGCTCGTTATTGTGGCGTGGCAAGGGCGACATTTATCAGCCGCTGTGAACGATACGGCCTTGAGTCCACCATCAAGCATTTTCTCAACGAGAAGCGCCGCAAACAATGCAATACATAAAGCCAGGTGAAAGCCTGGCTTTTTTGTGCCTGTAATTTATAACATACTGACTTGGAGCCCTGCTGCTTTCAGACGTTCAGTTAGGTTTCTCATCTTGCTAAACTCAGAACCAAAACTTGACGCAATACCCAATCCCTCACAAAACTCTTTGGCGGTAACGTTTTTAAGATCGTCGGCATACTTGATCATTTGCAGGTGTAATTCTGCTGTGTAACGGTTGCGGGGGGCATCTCGCAAGGCGAGGTTAATACGTTCATAAATCTTTGCTTCTGTTGCAGTAGCCATTGGTTTACCTCCTCTATATAAATTATATAAAAAATATAAATTATATAATTTAGAAAATCAAGGTGCTTGTACAAATGAACTTTTGGCCTTTTGTTTTCTGGAGGACATACGTGCTCAACATACCCTGATAGCTCTTTCAATCCCGCTCTCTTGCTGTACGTCCTGAAACTTCCAATCTCTTGGCACTTGCTCTACAAGCACCACGATTCTGTTCTACCGCAAGAACAACCTCAAATACTGATGCTGGGGAAAGCCTGTTTTTTGTGTATGTCGTTATTATTGGGCCACTGCTTGGGCCGCGATGCGGAGCACATGTCGTTTTTGAGGGGGTTGTGTCTTTGGCTTCCCGCTGGCATTATCCTGATTAGGGATTAACGGGACGTTAATCGCAAGTAGTTGATTTTGATTTTAAATGACTCGGGGTGCCCTTCTTTGTGAAGGCTGAGAAATACCCGTACCACCTGATCTGGATAATGCCAGCGTAGGGAAGTCAGATGCCTGTCCGGCATCCCTTCTTCGCGCCGGACAGGAGCTTTATGATGCAACCTGACCTGCTACCCGGCCATATCGCCGCGTCGATTTTACTGCAACTTCGCACAACTTCCCCTCTTGTTCACTGCATGACTAACGATGTGGTGCAGAGTTTTACGGCTAATGTTTTGCTTGCCATCGGTGCCGCTCCGGCCATGGTGATTGAAGCGCAAGAAGCCGCTCAATTTAGCCCTGTTGCCCATGCGCTGCTGATCAATATTGGCACTCTGACCGCTGAACGTCGTCACGCCATGCTTGCAGCCATTCATGCGGCAAATGAATCTTCCACACCCTGGGTGCTTGATCCGGTTGCCGTTGGCGGCCTGGCGTTTCGCACGCAGTTCGCCCATGAGGTGCTCGCTCTAAAGCCGGCCGTTATTCGCGGGAATGCGTCGGAAATCCTGGCGCTGGCGAGTGGTCATTCCGGTGGGCGCGGCGTGGATAGCATCGACGATGCACTTTCTGCCCTTCCCGCTGCACAGGCTCTGGCACAACGGGTAGGGACGATTGTTGTGGTAACCGGTGAGCGAGACTACATCACAGACGGTGAAAATAGCTGGAGTGTTGCGGGTGGAGGCGTTTTGATGACGCGTGTGGTCGGCACCGGTTGTGCGTTATCTGCTGTGGTGGCCGCTTGTTGTTCATTGCCTGGCTCGAAGCTTGATAACGTCGCAGCCGCCTGCCAGTTTATGAAGATTGCGGGTCAACAGGCCATTTCAGAGAGCCGTGGCCCAGGCAGCTTTATTCCTGCCTTTCTCGACGCGCTTTACGGGCTTCATGTGGAGGCTCTGGCATGAAAGGATTAAAACGAATCAATGCGCTGACTATTGCCGGAACCGATCCAAGCGGTGGTGCGGGCATTCAGGCCGACCTGAAAACTTTCTCGGCGTTGGGCGCGTATGGCACCAGTGTGGTTACCGCGCTCGTGGCGCAGAATACGCGTGGGGTGCAGTCGGTCTATCGCATTGAGCCCGCGTTTGTTGCCGCCCAACTGGATTCAGTGTTGAGTGACGTGCGCATCGATACCATAAAAATCGGCATGTTAGCTGAAACCGATATTGTTGAAGCGGTGGCGGAGCGGCTGGCGTTTTACCACGCGCAAAATGTGGTGCTCGACACGGTGATGCTGGCGAAAAGCGGCGATCCCTTGCTTGCACCTTCGGCGGTTGACAGCTTACGTCGCAGGCTTCTACCGCAAGTGGCATTGATAACGCCGAACCTGCCGGAAGCCGCAGCACTGCTGGATACACCCCATGCACGCAATGAGCGGGAAATGAAACAGCAGGGTGACGCTTTGTTAGGGTTGGGCTGCCAGGCCGTGCTGATGAAAGGCGGTCATCTTGATGATGCTGAAAGCCCGGATTGGTTATTTACCCGTGACGGCGCGCAGCGCTTTACCGCACCGCGTGTGCAAACCCGTCATACTCACGGAACAGGCTGCACATTATCTGCGGCACTTGCCGCACTTTATCCACGCTATAACAACTGGCCGCAAACCATCGATGCGGCGAAAAAATGGTTATCCCAGGCGTTAGAACAGGCGGATTCACTGGAGGTCGGAGGCGGAATTGGGCCTGTACATCACTTTCATGAATGGTGGTAATCCGGTATATACTTGGGCTCTTTCTCTTCATCTTCCGGATACTTGCGCGACATGGAACAGGTTCACACTCAGCTTATTGAACAGCTTATCCAGCGGTTCTCGCAGGCCGATAACACGCCGTTGTATTTGAAATTCGCCGAAACGGTGAAGGCGGCTGTGCGCAGCGGTATTTTGCCGCAGGGCAATATTCTGCCGGGTGAGCGCGATCTCAGCCAGTTGACCGGTGTTTCGCGCATCACGGTGCGCAAAGCGATGCAGACGCTGGAAGATGATGGGGTAGTAACACGTTCGAGAGGTTACGGTACGCAAATTAACACCACTTTTGAGTATTCGCTCAAAGAGGCGCGTGGATTTTCTCAACAGGTGGTTTTGCGCGGTAAAAAACCGAACACACTGTGGGTCAATAAACGGGTGGTGAAATGCTCGCCGGAGGTTGCCGAACAACTGGATGTGGCGGCGGACAGCGACGTGTTCTTACTCAAACGCATTCGTTACGTTGATGAAGATGCGGTATCAGTCGAGGAATCGTACGTACCTGCGCAATTGATTGCAGATGCCGATGATATCGGCGTCTCGTTGTATGACTATTTCCGCAGCCAGAATATTATTCCGCAGCGCACCCGCAGTCGTGTGAGTGCCAGAATGCCGGACAGCGAATTCCAGTCGCACATCAAACTGGAAACACCTGTGCCGGTTCTGGTGATCAAACAAGTCGCCTTTGATCCCCAAAACCGGCCTATCGAATACAGCATCAGCTACTGCCGCAGCGATTTATACGTTTTCGTCTGCGAGGAGTAGCGCTTCATTGAGTTGTTCAAGGTGCGGCGCGCAGTCGCCGCCACGATGACTGACCACGTAAGACGCGACCGCATTACCCAGACTTACCGCATCTGCCAGACTCCACCCCGCGGCAAGACCTGCCAGGGTGCCGCCCGCATGACTATCACCCGCGCCGATGGTATCGACGACAACTGCCGGGAACGGGGCCACGTGCCCAATTGCCGTATGTGAGCCGTACCACGCGCCTTGTGTATCGAGCCGCACAATGAGTGGCGCATCATAACGTTCAAGCCAGGCGCGGCAAATGCCTTCAATGTCGTCGCCAGCCACCTTCAATCCTTCGGCGGCAATGGCGGCTTCCTGGCGATTAAGCGAGACGATCGGTTTACAGGCCATAATCCGCGCCAGCAGAGCGGCTGGAATATCGGCAATGCGTGGCCCGAAGTCGATAAATGCGGTGACCGCATCAAGCGATTCAAGCCAGTTCACCAATAAGTCTGCGCACGGGCCAGCCAGTTGATACCCCGAAAGCGAAAGCAGAGTGCCTGGTGCGAGCTGAAGTTTATCCAGCCATTGCTGATTCCACTGATGCTCAACGCCACGAAATGACATAAACGTTCGTTCGCCGTCTGGCTCAACCAGCGCCAGACACCAACCGTTATCGCCGCAGCTCGTGTGGATTTCGCTCTCGATGCCTTGTTTATCAAGGCTTGTACGAATGATATCCGCCCAGGTTCCCTGGCCAATCGGCAGCGCATTTTTCGAGGCGACACCCAGACGTGAAAGTGTCAGCGCGATATTCAACGCGCAGCCACCGATATTCACGCTTTGCTGTTGCAGTTCGATATCGCACCCGCGCCACGGCAGGGAATAAGCGTCGGCGATAACATCAATCACCGCCGAGCCCAGCACGCATACCGGGCGCTGCGCCACCAATGTTGGCAAGCGAGAATGTAATTCACTGGCTGTCATAATGCGCCTCCCGCTGCTGGCGATACGCCATAAACAGGCGGCTGTAACGCGTAAAGTCGAGCTGGTTAACATCATCAAGCTGTTGTTTTAGCGCGACATCAATGCTTTCTACGCCGTGGAGTGCACCACAAATCGCCGTCGCCATCGCACCGATGGTATCGGTATCGCCACCGAGGTTTGCGCATAAAATCGCGCAACGATTTGGATTGGTTTGCGCCAGTTCCACCATCGCAATCGCCGCTGCGACAGACTCAATGGTGCTGGTGCCTGTACCGACCAGTTGATAAACCTGTTCCATGGCGGACTCCGTTCCGCGCGCATTTCTGACAACGTTCAGCGCCAGTTCGATACGGGCACCGAGGGACGCATTAAATGTTGTGACCCATTTTTCCTGAGCATGACGGGCGATTGAAGGCAATTCGTCGCAGATGGTTTCCCAGCTTGCACCTTCGATGGCTTTTGAAATAGACCAGGCGATAACCACGGCACCGGCCAGGGCGAGATCGGATTTGTGCGTAGGGCTGGATGCAAGCGCCACTTCATCAATAAAAGCATCGAGATTGTGCGTCGGCAGTAGGCAACCCAGCGGTGAAGCGCGCATTGCCGCTCCGTTGGTCACGCCGTTGTTTTCTAGCTCGCTAACCGGAGTGCCTTGTTTTATCGCCTTCAGGGCAATTTTGGATGTAGGGCCGAGCACGTTCTTGTTGAACGCATCAAACCCTTCAGCCCAGGTCAAAATGTGGCGACCAATGGTGTCTGCGTTAATCACGCCATCGTGCTCAATAATCGCATCCGCCAGCGCCAGCGCCATCGAGGTATCGTCGGTAAACTCTGCGCGGTTGAAATAACAGGCGGCGTTGTTTTCCGCAGGCCCAGGCAGGAAGCGGTCAATCCAGCCGAAGTGCGCCTTCACCCGCGAGCGTGGCCACAACTCCGACGGCATTCCCATCGCATCACCTAACGCCTGGCCGTAAAAGGCTCCAAGAATTCGATTTTCCATCATTATGCTTCCTTTAAATCTTTTTCAGATTGATTGCCTGCAACGTCAATAGGGGTGATCTCTTTGTCCGACTCACGGAAAAACACCAGGAACAGTACGGTAATCACCGCGATCATAATGGCACCGAAGCCCCACATTCCGGCCCAGTTGAACGTCTGGCCGTTGACCGGAGCAGGGAGGGCGAACATTTTTTCCATTAGCTGTGCGCCGATGCGATAACCGAGCAAACTCCCGAAGCCCTGGCAACATAGCGTGATAAGCCCTTGTGCCGCGGTGCGCATATGGACGGGCGTTTTTTTATCCACGTAGATATAGGCGGTGACATAGTAAAAGTCGTAACTCACGCCGTGCAGCAGAATGCCAAGGAACAGCAGGCCGTAAGTAAAGATATGATCGGCACCACCGTAGACGAAGAAACCGTAACGAATTGCCGCGGTGATAAGACCAAGCAGTAATACCTTTTTAATGCCAAAGCGCTTAATAAAGAAAGGGAGCGCCAGCATAAAGAAGATTTCGGAGAACTGTCCGAGCGTCATCCATCCAGTGGCGTTATGCATACCCACTTCGGTCAGATAACCGTTGGCAAAGATGTAATAGAACGCCAGCGGCATAGCAAACAGGAATGAGCAGAAGAAAAAGACCAGGAAGTTTTTATCTCTTAGCAACACGATAGCGTCGAGGCCGAGCATCACTTTCAGGCTCATTTTACCGGTACTTTTCGGCGGCGTATTTGGCAGCGTCAGGGCAAAGACACCCAGCAGTGCTGAGCTAGCGGCGGTGATAAGCAATGGAACGTTGGTCGGTGAAATATCGCTAAAACCCAACATTTGCGGCAGGAAACCGCACACCAGACCGGAAGCAATCCAACCGATAGTCCCCATGACCCGAATGCGCGGGAAGTCGCGCTCAACGTCCTCAACATTGGAGAATGCGATGCTGTTGGTTAGCGCAATTGTCGGCATATAAGTCAGGGAATAGGCCAGCAATAGCGGGAAAAAGTAAACGAACTCCGTTTGCTGAGCGGCCAGGTACATCAACACTGCACCGACAAACATCAACAGTGCCAGCACCTTTTGCGCGGCAAAGAAACGGTCAGTCAGCGAGCCGACGAGAATTGGCGATAAAATAGCTGCGATCGCAGTACAGGCGTAAGACCAGCCGATTTCGGTTGGACTAAAACCACTTTTACTCAGGAATAGCCACAGAGGAACGAACCAGGCGCCCCAGATAAACCATTCAATAAACATCATGAATGAAAGACTAATAGTTGTACGTTTCATACTTAGAACCTTTCATGATTGTGTTGGGTACACCTTAACCATACCAATCAATAATACCTTTTAAATACCTTTGCATTGATTCTTTGAGCGCCGTAACAAAAATACCCCTTATAACGGCAAAATGTTACACCGTAAAAGCAACCAAAAGTGCTCACCGAGTGGCGAAGCAGACCAGTCACGACCAGGATTAGGACTGCCTGTTTGCATCTACGTTCAAGCAGGTCAGGAATATCCATTCTCAGTGGGCAGGGGGCTCGCTGAAATAACGGGAGCGTATTATGACTGATATTGCGCAGTTGCTTGGCAAAGATGCCGACAGCTTGTTACAGCATCGTTGTATGACTATTCCGGCAGACCAGTTGTATCTGCCTGGCTCTGATTATGTAGACCGCGTAATGGTGGACAACAACCGTCCGCCTGCGGTGTTACGTAATATGCAGACGCTATATAACACCGGTCGTCTGGCTGGCACCGGTTACCTCTCTATTTTACCCGTAGACCAGGGCGTTGAGCACTCCGCCGGAGCATCTTTCGCGGCAAACCCGCTCTATTTTGACCCTAAGAACATTGTTGAACTGGCGATTGAAGCGGGTTGTAACTGTGTGGCTTCAACCTATGGCGTGCTGGCTTCGGTATCGCGTCGCTACGCCCATCGCATTCCTTTCCTCGTCAAACTGAACCACAACGAAACGTTGAGTTACCCCAATACCTTCGACCAGACGTTGTACGCAAGCGTTGAGCAGGCGTTCAATATGGGAGCCGTGGCAGTAGGCGCGACTATTTACTTTGGCTCACCGGAATCACGTCGTCAGATTGAAGAAATTTCTGTGGCGTTTGAACGTGCGCATGAGCTGGGGCTGGTGACAGTGCTGTGGGCGTATCTGCGTAATCCAGATTTCAAAAAAGAGGGAGTGGATTACCACGTCAGTGCTGACCTCACAGGGCAGGCGAATCATCTGGCGGCCACGATCGGCGCGGATATCGTGAAGCAGAAAATGGCGGAGAATAACGGGGGCTACAAAGCCGTAAACTTTGGTTATACCGATGACCGCGTTTACACCAAACTGACCAGCGATAACCCTATCGATTTGGTGCGTTATCAACTGGCAAACTGCTACATGGGACGCGCCGGTTTGATTAACTCTGGTGGCGCTGCAGGAGGTGAAACCGACCTCACGGACGCAGTTCGTACTGCGGTAATTAACAAGCGTGCAGGCGGTATGGGGTTAATTCTGGGACGCAAAGCCTTTAAGAAATCCATGTCTGAAGGCGTGAAGTTAATCAACGCGGTCCAGGATGTTTATCTGGATGGAAAAGTCAGTATCGCCTGATCAATTGCCCTCACCCTAACCCTCTCCCCCAGGAGAGGGGATAGCTTTGTTTCTCCCGTGGGAGAGGGAACCATGATTTTTCTCCCTCTCCCCGTGGGAGAGGGTCGGGGTGAGGGCATTCATGTCACCAGCCAGGCACCTTCTTTATATGCAGTAAATAACCGCTAGCCCAACAGCGGGCAATTTGGTGGCAGGCGGCAACTGAGAGCATTGGGGTGGATATCAATACGGAATTTCTGTCCGGTCAGCGGCTCGCCATCCAGGTTAAACGTAATATCATGCGGGGCCGTTATCTCAAACCAGGATGAACGCCCATCAATAATATTCGGGCTGTCATCCGGGCGCGTAAGCGTGTTAAAAATGGCTGGCAGTAGTTCTTCGCCAGTAAAAATACGCAGCTCCAACAGCCCGTCATTAATCAACGCTTGCGGGCAAAGTTGTTGCCCACCACCTGCCTGGCGACCATTGCCAATACCAATAACCAACGCGTCACCTTGCCACTCGAATTCTTCCCCGCGAATTTCGCAACGGTCTGGTTTGAGTGTATCCATGCGAATCAGGCCGTGAATAAAATAGGCGATACCACCGAGTGCGGCTTTCAGTTTTTCTGGTGTTTCGGTCGTAATGCGTGTGCCAAATCCACCGGTAGCCATATTAATAAAGAAGGAAGATTCGTTAACCTGAACCAGGTCTATGGCCACGCCTTTGCCGACAATCGCCAGTTGTAGCGCTTTATCCAGCTCCTGAGGAATGCCGACGCTGGTGGCAAAATCGTTTGCAGTGCCCAGCGGTAAAATCCCCAACACCGGGCGGTGTTCCGGGGCAAGCTGTGCAAGTGCGGTCGCCACTTCGTTGATAGTGCCATCGCCACCACCTGCGACGACAGTTGCCACACCCATACGCCAGGCCTCTTCAACATAACGTATCGCATCCCCTTTTTCCCAGGTTACACGGATATGCACTGTGTATCCCTCTTCACGCATGACTTTCACCGCGCTGCGTAAGGTGTCGTTTTCTGCACCTTTACCGTTCAGGATAACAAGCGTTACTGGTAACTGCTCCATGGCATACCTCAGGAATTATCGTTGAATTGAGAGTGTATCTTATGCGTGGCGTTTACGGTTAAGAACGAGATGAGTCTGAGGGCTTGAGCAAAAAAGAAGGCCTGTGAAAGGGAGATTTCACAGGCCAATGAGGTGGTTCCTGGTATAGCTAGCATTTATGGGTTATGTTTTTCAGCGCTGAGATAATAACCGCATCTAACGAAGCGGTGTGTGATCGGTTTCTAAGAATTTTCTCAGCGCGAAAAAATAACGCAAATTAACTATTTAGCGTGCGGATCTCGTGAGGTCTGACCTGCCAGGTTACGCATTAGCAGCGCATAATCCAGCGATACATCTTCCGGCACAGGCATCCATACGGTATGACCATCTCCAGGCGCGACATCAATCGGTTGCGCTTTGGTGTTTTCCAGCACTTCGAGAGTAAAAGTGACGTTACCTTGCGGTGTCATTAACTCCAGGCTGTCGCCCAGCAGGAATTTATTCTTCACTTTTACTGCCGCCAGCTCGCCACGACGTTCCCCGGTAAATTCACCCACAAACTGCTGAGTTTCAGAAACCGAGTGGCCGTAGTCATAGTTCTGATAGGAATCATGATTATGGCGACGCAAGAAACCTTCGGTATAGCCACGGTGCGCCAAACCTTCGAGTGTGGTCAGAAGTGTTGGGTCAAACGGTTTTCCTGCTGCTGCATCATCAATCGCACGGCGATAGACCTGAGCGGTGCGCGCGCAGTAGTAATAGGATTTGGTACGGCCTTCAATTTTCAGCGAATGTACGCCCATTTTAGTCAGGCGTTCAACGTGTTCAATTGCCCGCAGATCTTTCGAGTTCATGATGTAGGTGCCGTGTTCGTCTTCGAACGCCGTCATGTACTCACCTGGACGCTTGGCTTCTTCCATCATGAATACTTTATCGGTCGGCGCACCTGCGCCAAGCGTAGGTTCGATGTTTTGCACCGGAATCGGCTCGTGAAGATGCACGATATTGCCCACATCATCTTCTTTGCCTTCTTCAACTTTGTATTCCCAACGGCAGGCGTTGGTGCAGGTTCCCTGGTTTGGGTCGCGCTTGTTGATGTAACCCGAAAGCAGGCAACGGCCAGAGTAGGCCATGCACAATGCGCCATGAACGAAGATTTCAAGCTCCATGTCCGGCACTTGCTCACGGACCTCAGCAATTTCTTCAAGGGAGAGTTCGCGAGAAAGAATGACGCGGGTCAGCCCCATTTGTTTCCAGAACTTCACGGTTGCCCAGTTTACGGCGTTGGCCTGCACGGACAGGTGAACATCCATTTCCGGGAACGCTTCGCGCACCATCATGATAAGGCCGGGGTCGGACATTATCAGAGCGTCTGGGCCCATATCGATAACCGGCTTCAGGTCACGGATAAAGGTTTTCAGTTTGGCGTTGTGCGGGGCAATGTTGACAACCACGTAGAATTTTTTACCCAATTCGTGGGCTTCGTTAATACCCAACTGGAGATTTTCGTGATTGAACTCGTTATTGCGTACGCGTAAGGAGTAGCGCGGCTGGCCCGCGTAAACCGCATCGGCGCCATAGGCGAAAGCGTAACGCATATTTTTCAGCGTTCCGGCTGGCGAAAGAAGTTCTGGTTTAAACATGATGTTCTCGTTCTGATATCAGGTCAGAACCGCCTCACCTGATGAAGCGGCTTGGAAAAGTGGGATTGCCACAATTTTAGGGTGGGAATTGTAACGTTATGGGAAAGGGGAGTAAACCATCGTTGCCGGTGCACGCTCTTATACCTTGAATTATTTAGGTTATACTTAGCGAAATCACAATGAATTTGGCTATTTTATGAATGATTTGAATAATCGTAGTGTTATAGAAAAGCCTCTGGAAAGCCTGAATCGCTTGATTGCTGCTTTTACCCATATTTCCGAACCTTTCCCGCTTGTTGGCAAGCACACCGAGGCTCGCTTAAAAGGTAAAAACGCGGGGTTTGAGGTTTTCGTGGTGACAAAGGGGCGAGTGGATATATGGCGTGAGGTGGATAATCGGCTGGTCGAAACCGCTTTTGCACCGACAATACTCGGGTTGCAAGGCTCTGCGTATCGATCTCAATATTATCATTTACAATTCCCGGCAGGCAGTGAAGTCAGTACGCTACCATTGCAAACGGCAATAGAAATAATCGAGCAGCAGTCGTTGTGGCGTGACATGTTTTACTACCAGGGTTATCTCAATGATCGGCAACTGCATCATGAATCAATGCTGATAAACAGCTCTACTTATGAAACTGTTTGTTTATTTCTTAAAGAGTTAGCTCATTATGCTGATGACGAGCGTGCAAGGCTAAGTGTCGCTGATTACATTTTGCAGCGTTCAAATCTTGCGCGGAGCGGCGTAATGAAAGTGCTGGCAGATCTGCGTTTCGGTGGCTATATCGAAATTCACCACGGAAAGCTGATCAAAATCCTCAATAACTTCCCCAAAAGTTACTGAAAAATATCTTATTTTTCATTACCGCTAATCCTTCCGGACTGATTGTATTTATACGAACTGTCCGCCTTCCTACACTTCGATTCGTGATCGGGTCATCGTCCAGGAATTAACTTGTTTCATATGGATTATCTATATGAAAAATTTAATCATACAAATGATCGATTATTTAGCTTGTTGTATTTTCAGGCTTTTATCTTTTTTGTGGGTTGTGCCATCGCTTATGAATCTTTATAAAGCTAAAATTCTATCCAGTTTTGGATATTTCAATGGTCAATAAACACGTTCATAATTTGATTCATTCCCAGCACGGTACGAGATTTTTATTTAGCCACTCTATTAAAGGTGACTCTCTGCCGATAATACTTTTCGGTGTGTATGAAAAAGATAATATTTTATTTTCTGATGGCGCCATCGTTAAGTATGTTATTTCCAGGTGTTAGTTATTCTGCTAATAACATCGTTTTGCCTGACCTCGGAAGTAGTGATTCCATTATGAGTGAGCATAGTTCACCTACAGCTTCAGCTTTAAGTGATAAAAATAATCTCATTGAGAAAAAAACTTCTGAAATTTTGGTCAGTCAAGCACAAAGTAATTTCTATAACTTGACGCCAGAAGGAATGAAGTCTCAAGCTTTGCAATATGGTAAAACGTTGGCGACAGACGCTGCACAAACAAAAATTGAGTCGCTACTTTCGCCCTATGGTCATATTGCAACAAGTTTAAATATTAATGATAAAGGCAATCTTGATGGTTCTTCGCTGGATTATTTAATTCCGTGGTATGAAGGGGAAAGTGACCTCTGGTTCAGTCAATTTTCAGTCCACAATAAAGACGGGCGTACTATTGCAAATATGGGGGCGGGCGTTCGTCACAATATTGCTAAAGAGTGGATGCTGGGTTCCAACGTTTTTTATGACCACGATATCACTCGCGGGCATCATCGTGCGGGCTTCGGTGGTGAAGCCTGGACAAATTATTTGAAATTGAGTGGAAACTATTATCTCCCGCTTTCTTCATGGAAAGACTCACCGGATCTTGAAGATTACGAGGAACGTCCTGCCCGTGGCTGGGATTTACGTATGCAGGCTTATTTGCCTGCTTATCCGCAGCTGGGTTCATCATTAGTATATGAAAAATACTACGGCGATCAGGTTGCGTTATTTGGTACCGATAATTTGCAGAAAGACCCGTCTGCGGTGACGGTGGGCATTGATTACACGCCGGTTCCGTTGATTACCCTGCAAGCTGGCTACAAAAAAGGGGATACGGAAACAAACGAAGCGACGGCAAATTTGAGCCTGGATTATCGCATCGGTGTCCCTTTATCAAAACAGCTTGATGGTGATGAAGTCGCGCAAATGCGTACCCTTGCGGGTAGTCGAATGGATTTTGTCGACCGCAATAATGACATCGTGCTGGAGTATCGTGAGAAAAATGATCTTGATGTAGGGCTTTATCTCAAACCTACCGGGACAGCGGCTGCCTGTATTCTGGCTGATGACCCCGATAGCGCTGAGGCTTATGAGGGCTGCCATTGGACAGTCAATGCTACCGTGACCTCGCATCTTAAACTTAAGAGCGCGCAGTGGGTACCGATGAGCAGCTTCAGCCCGGAAAACACACTTGGATTACCCGCTTTAACATCAGGAAATATCAGTAACGGGCAGGACAATCATTGGATGCTGACGTTCCCGGCATGGGTGGATTCAACCGATCCGAATGCGAATAAATACAAGCTTGCATTAACGCTGGTGGATGATAAAGGGCATACGAAACAATCTAATGCCGTGAATATCATCGTGACAGAAGCACCTATTAATTATCAGCTAGTCATTGATGACAGTGGTGAAGCGAAAAAGGCCATCAAGCTACTTGCCAATGGTAATAGTTTTGCAAATCTTGTCGCCAGTGGTGCCAAAGTTTCAGGTCTTGCGGGTGAAACGACGCCAGTTGATGCCCAGAACCTGGGGTTAACCTTCCATGCTTATAAAATGGAAGATAAATCGCATTCTCAGGAAGTCACGATTCATGCTTCAAAAAGCGAATGTACTTCAGGCAGCGAATGCCTTTTTTATAAAGAACCACCATCCGGCTCTGAAGCAGTATTAGGCAGTACGATGAGCGGAGTCTTTTCGGTAATAGCATCAAAGGATGATGACAATACCAAGAAAACGAACGCGGTATTAGTCGATTTTAGCCCAGCGAGCACCATGATTTATAGCGCGATCGTTGATAGCGAAAATCCAACCGTTAATTTAACTGCGACGAAAGGCAATGTGCTTAAACTTGGCCATAAATATCAGTTCAAAATTGCCTATGACAGCAATAATAACGGGCAGTGGGATGCGACAGATCGTGAAACTGTTTCGGATAGTAACCCGACGCCATTAATTTCGTTGGTCGATTATAAATGGTTTTTTGCTGGTGATTCATCTGACGGAACAAAAGGTGGTTACGCAGTGAATTCGACAAATAATAATACGATTCTCATTCCTGAAACTAACGCGCAATCAAGCCAGGTATTTGCTAATGCAGGCGCGGATGGAGTGCAGGGATATGAACTGAAAGTTGATTACCAGTTAACACCGTCAGGGCAACAAATTATGAATAATCTGCGCGCAGCAAAATAGGCTCAGAGGATTCAGGTAATAGTTAATACTAACTTTATGAGTCAATATCAATATGAAAACATTTAATAAAACACTGCTGGCAAGCTTTGTCTTCGTCAGTTGCAGTCCCTTTGCTATGGCAGTTATGACAGACTCGGCAGGTACGCTTAACGGTACCGTGCCTGTGATTACATCTGGCCCGGGCGGTCCAGACCATACTGTTTCTTTCTCAAATGACCATACCGGTGGTTCAATTGATGGGATGGTTCCGGGTGACAAAATCTCGTTGGCTTACCTGATAAAAGATGCTGAAGGGGATAAGGATAGCAGTAACACTTCCATCAAATGGTTTACCACGACGGATGGCGTTGGGGCGAATAAAAAGATGTTGTCGGGCAGCGATGGAAAGGATTTTTATACCATTCAGAATACTGATGCTGGGCTCTATTTAGGGGCAGAAATTACGGAACAAACCTCAACAGGGGTGCCAGCGACTGGGCAAACTATCGTCATTAATGACGTCAGTAAAAACGATAGTTCGGACGGTATTCCCGATGGTCCAATTGTGGGCGGCACCATCGGTACTGCAATCGTCGATAGCGCTGAACCAACGGTTAACTTAATTGGTAAAGCGGATAGCAAACTGCAAGTTGGCCACACTTATCAGTTCCAGGTCTGGTATGACGTTAACAATAACGGTACAAAAGATGCGGGCGAACTCGATGCATCGGCTAACTATAACTACAAATGGGTCTTCGGCGGCACGAGTGCAACAACTGGCACTGCCGGTGGTGATGCTGTAAGCAGCACAGACAACAAAGACTTGACCATCCCGGCCACAAACGTTGATGCGAAAAATGTATTTGCAACGGCGGGTGCAGATGGTGTCCAGGGTTACAGCCTGAAAGTCGATTACAACGCAAAAGTTAAAGCTGTTTTGAAATCGACCAAGCGTAAATAATCTGTGGGAAGAGTGGGAGTTGAGCACTTTGGTGCTCAATTCCCATTACAAGGATGCCTCTTATTCATTTAGCCATTGCATGGTGAAATCATGAAAATAAAGAGTATTAACAGCCGCGCAGTGGCCTTTATTTTATTTATGTTTTTAAGCTCGTTTGTTAAAGCCAATGCAAATGATTTAACGGGCAGTACGGGGATCATTAATGGGACTCCCCCTGTTATTTATAATGATAATAATGAAGCTGGTAAGGTCAGTTTTCAACGAGTCAGTGAAACGATGGGGGTAGATGATGAATTAGATATCACCGATATCATTAAATTGTCGTGGACCGTCGCTGATGCTGAAGGTGATGAAGAAGCCTCACTCCCAACAGTAGAATGGATTTGTACCGATACAAGTAATAATAAGCGCGTGCTGGCTACGGGTATTAATCAATATGTCATTCATCCTGTTGATAAAGGTTGTACCGTTGGGGTCAACATAATACCCACAACAATCACTGGCCTCCCACGGGAAAATAACGCGATCGCTATCAAAGATATATCGACTTATGATGTCAACGATAACATCCCAACTGGCCCTGTTAATCCGCACATTTTAAATATAACGAGCTATATAGTTGCACCATTAAATAATGCTGCAACTTACAGTGTGCCTGCCGGTAACACACTTCATACCGCGTTTTCGGGTGCCCAAATACAATTAGAAACCGATAACGTAGATGAGCAAATTGATGAGTGGACGACCACTAATCCAGCCATTGCAACCGTTAGCAATACCGGGCTTGTCACTATCAAGGCGAAAGGGGCATTCAGAATCACTGCTCGTCATAACGAGGTGAAAGGAACGATCACCTTTAATCCGCAGAAATTTTTTATTTTTAGCGAAAATACCAAAATGAGCTGGTATGACGCGAAGGCCTGGTGTGAAAACCAGGGTTATCGTTTGCCAGCGATGGAAGATTTGTCTACAGCGAAGGGCAAGCGTGAAGTCCCGAGCGATGCACTATGGCAGGAGTGGGGAAGCAGTATTGAGGATGTTCCGCACGTGGGGTCCGTATTCTGGTCATCTGATGAAATGGTTGCTGATGAAGATGCCTATGCTTACATGTATCTTTCAGACGGGCATCAATCGTCGAATGGGGCTGAGACTCCAGAAGGCGTTGCTTGTATTGAGTAATAAATATGCGGGGTAAATTACCCCGCAGTTTCATGCAATCCGGCAGGCGTCCGCTTCCCAACGGTATCCCACACCATAAACCGCGCGGATAAACGACTGCTCTTCATCCAACGCTTCGAGCTTACGGCGCAGGTTTTTAATATGGCTGTCGATAGTGCGGTCAGTGACGACGCGGTAATCGTCATAAAGCTGGTTCAACAATTGTTCGCGCGAGAACACTTTGCCCGGTTCGTGGGAAAGGGTTTTGAGCAGGCGGAACTCTGCTGGCGTTAAATCTAACAGTTTGTCGCGCCAGCTTGCCTGAAAACGGCCCTCGTCGATAATCAGCGGGCTGATTTCGTCGGTAAGAATCGGATCTCGCTGGCGTTTGCAGCGGCGCAAAATTGTTTTGACGCGCGCCACGACTTCCCGCGGGCTGTAAGGCTTGCAGATGTAATCATCGGCACCAATTTCCAGCCCTAACAGGCGGTCAATTTCCTCGATTTTCGCTGTGACCATCACAATCGGTACTTCAGAGAAGCGACGGATTTCGCGGCACAACGTCAGCCCGTCGGTGCCGGGCAGCATCAAATCGAGCAGGATCAGGTCTGGGGGAGTCTGACGCACAAACGCCAGCACTTTATCGCCGTGGGTAATGAGTTCCGGCGCGTAACCGGCAGCGCGTAAGTAATCAATAAGCAACTGCCCAAGTTTAGGCTCGTCTTCAACAATTAAGATGCGCGGTGTGTTTTCGTCTATTGGTAACTCAATCATACAGGTCTCAAAGATTCTGACTGTAGAGGTATCTCTACTGTAATGCTAACCCCACCGAAAGGCGAATGCGTAGCGTATAGCTTGCCGTTATGGGCCTCGACAATGTTCTGGCAGATGGACAGCCCAAGCCCTGAGCCTCCACTGGCACGGTTGCGCGAGCCTTCAGTGCGGTAGAAACGCTCAAACAACATGGCTAGCTGTTCGTCACTCACGCCCGGTGCGCTGTCGGCGAAATGCATCACGAAACGCTGCTGGACAACTTCACCGGAGATAACCAATTGGCCACCTGTATCGGTGTAGCGCAGGCTGTTTTCCAGCAGGTTATTGAATAACTGCATTAAACGGTCGCTATCACCAAAAATGGTCACGCTGTCCGGCAGGGCAAGGCTAATGGTTAACCCGCGAGAATTGAAGCGTTCACGAAACGCACCCGCCGCAATTTCCAACAGGTTAATGATATCCAGCGACTGCTTCTGATAGGCCAACGCCCCTTCGTCGGACATCGACAACTGGTGAAGATCGTCGACAAGTTTAGTTAGCGTGGCGACTTCCATTTGTAACGAAGCTACCGATTCGGGCGTGAATTTACGCACCCCATCCTGAATCGCTTCCAGTTCGCCGCGTAAAATTGCCAGCGGAGTGCGCAATTCATGTGAAATATCAGCCATATATGCGCGCCGCATATTGTGATTTTTCTCAAGCGTGCTGGCGAGTTGGTTAAAGTCTTGCGCCAGTTTGCCCAGCTCATCCTGGCTGGTGGAGTCGACGCGGGTTGAGAAATCCCCCGCCGCCAGTTTATGTGTGCCTTCAACCAGGCGTTTTACCGGTGCAAGTAAACCGCGAGCCAGCAAGAAGGTGGCTGCTGCCGCCAGTAGAGAGGAAAGGGCGACGATAATCCAACTGGTGCGGCGTTGCTGCCTGTCGAAATTAATATCGGTATTGCGCGTTAATCGCTCAACGGGTGAGGCGACTACCCATCCGGCATCACGGCCATTTACGTTAATTGAACGGCGCATGCCGTCTGTCGGCACGGGGCCACGCGGGCCTACCAGCACTTTGTAATCCTGATCGACCACCCAAAACTGCGTACGCCAGCCATGCGGTGGCAAGTTACGGTTTTCTTCATCGCCATGCTCAAAAGAGCGCAACAGTTTGAACATAAAACGGTCGTTATTGCGCAGAAACTGCCAGTTACCGTGCTGGGCATATTGTTCGCCAAGTGCGTCACTTAACATTTCCAGGCGCTGTTCATTGCCGCGTTTGATGTAATCAATAAACCCATGTTCGAAGCTGAGCCGCACGCCCCAATGCATAATGGCCAATACCAGTAAGCAGGTGGAGAAAATGGCCAAAAATAGCTTGCCGGTAATGCCTGGACGCCAGAGCTTCATGAGCTCCTCCTTTTACGCCGTGCAATCACGACATTTTTTGTGGTGTCTTTTGGGACGCGAGCAAAAATCAACGCGGGGAGGGCGATAACCAGCGCCATGCTCAGATAGGTGTACATAAAGACGCTATGAACCACCGTGCTATCCGCTGTCAGTTGATGATGACCGTACATCCCAAGCAGCATCCCGGCGATGGTAACGCCGATACTCATAGACAGTTGCATCACCATCGACAGCATACTGTTGCCGCCGCTTGCGAGGTCATCAGGCAAATCTTTTAGCGTCAGGGTGTTCATCGACGAAAAACGGGTGGAGTTCACCATGCCGAGCAAGAACAGCACCACCGGTAGCAGGTAATACCAACCCATCAAAGCGGTGCCCATGAACATCAGAATTACCAGCGCCAGGCCCAGCGTGGTGGTGACGAGCACATTGCGATAGCCAAAGCGGTTAACGACCTGCACCACAATACGTTTCATGCCCATACTGCCGAGTACCATCGGCACCATCATCAAGCCCGCATGGAACGGGGAAAATCCAAGACCGATTTGCAAGAATACCGGCGTCATAAAGGGGATCATACCGCTGCCGATGCGCCCGCAAAAACTCCCCAGCAGACCGAGTGAAAAGGTTTGAGTCTTAAATAAATTGAGGTTGAACAAGGCGCTGTCATTGGCTTTGGCATGCCATAAATAGAGCGCTATCGCTGCGGCGCCACCGCCAACTAACAGCCAGAGCGTAGATTGTGGGATGCCTAAACCTTTGGCACCATCCAGTGCGATAGTCAGTGCCGCCATGCCAAACGCAAGAAATACAAAACCCATCATGTCGAATTTACGTGTCTGCATGGTGTAGTTCGGCATCAGCCACAACGTCGCGATCGCACCGATAATGCCAACCGGTAGATTGATCAGGAAAATCCAGTGCCAGGACGCGTACTCCACCAGCACGCCGCCTAACGCCGGGCCGAGCAATGGGCCTATTTGCCCGGGTAACGTAACGAATGTCATTGCTGCCATATACTGTTCGCGTGGGACAATTTTCATTACCGTCAAACGCCCAACAGGGACCATCATCGCCCCGCCAATCCCTTGCACCACTCGCGCCATGACCAGTTCGTTAAGTGTCGATGCATGAGCACAAAACAGTGAGCCAATGGTGAACAGCACGATGGCGGTGAAAAATATATTGCGCACGCCAACCCGGTCAGCCAGCCAGCCGCTGGCAGGCAGCATCACCGCCACCGTCAGCACATAGGCAACAATCACCGAGTGCATGTGTAACGGGCTCTCCCCAAGGCTTGCCGCCATAGAAGGGAGGGCGGTGTTGACGATGGTGGTGTCGAGCGACTGCATGAAGAAGCCGAAGGCGACAATCCACAGTTGCCAGCGGACGGCGGCAGGCAATTCGGTCATGGGTTCAATACCTCATCTTTACGAGCTTTTCGCACAAACCGTATCCGTAAACGATCAAAGAACAGATAAACCACCGGCGTGGTGTACAGCGTCAGCAACTGACTGACGACCAGACCGCCAACAATCGTAATCCCAAGCGGCTGGCGAAGTTCCGCGCCGTCACCGCTGGTCAGCACTAATGGCAATGCGCCAAACAGCGCCGCTAATGTCGTCATCATTATTGGTCTAAAACGTAATAAACAGGCCTGGAAAATCGCATCTTCCGGCGACAAGTTGCCGTTGCGCTGCGCGTCGATGGCAAAGTCCACCATCATGATGGCATTTTTCTTCACGATGCCGATTAACAGCATGATACCGATGAGCGCAATCAGGCTAAACGGTGCTCCAAATAATTCCAGCGCCAGCAGTGCTCCGACCCCCGCTGAAGGCAGAGTGGACAGAATAGTCAGCGGGTGAACGTAACTCTCATACAAAACCCCCAATACGATGTAAACCGTGGCAATGGCGGCGATAATCAGCATCACCTGGGATTTCATAGTGTCCTGGAAAACTTGCGCGGTTCCGGCGTACATGCCGCGCACGGTTGAAGGCACGCCGAGTGCGGTCATGGTGCGGTCAATCGCTTCGCTTGCTTCCGATAGAGACACGCCAGTTGGCAGGTTGAAGGAGACCGTTGAGGCCGCAGATAACCCCTGGTGATTGACCGACAGCGGAGCATTAGCAGGCTGCCATTTCGCAAACCACGATAACGGAATCGCCTTGCCGTCTTTGTTAATGACGAACATTTGATCTAACGCACTGATGTCCTGGGTGTAGCGCGAGTCAACTTCCATCACCACTTTGTACTGGTTAAGCGGTTGATAGATTGTTGAAATCTGGCGCTGCCCAAAGGCGTTGTTAAGCAAGGCATTGGCGTCCTCGACGCTAATTCCCAGACGTGCCATGGATTCACGATCATAAATCAGATCCATTTCCGCACCGTTGTTCTGGCTGTCTGAGTTGACGTCAGCAAGCTGCGGCAGTTTTGCCAGCGCCTGGCGAATTTTAGGCTCCCAGGTTCGCAGGTCGGCTAAATTATCAGAAAGCAGGGTGTACTGATAACTGGCGTTGGCCTGCCTGCCGCCGACGCGAATATCCTGTACCGCCATCAAAAACAGACTGGCACCTGGCTCTTTCGCCAGCGATTTACGCAGGCGGTCAATGACCTGCTGCGCAGTCTCTTTACGCTCAGAAAGCGGTTTTAGCGAGATAAACATCATGCCGCTGTTGACCCGTGAACCGCCGGTGAAACCGGTCACATTCTCTACGGCAGGATCATCGCGAACAATTTTCATGAAATCCTGCAATTTACCGCGCATCGCCTGGAAGGAAATGCTCTGGTCGGCCTGAATATTGCCCATCAATCGCCCGGTATCTTGTTCCGGGAAGAAGGTTTTTGGGATGGCGATATACAGCCAGATGTTAAGTGCTATGGTCGCTAACAGCACCACACCCACCAGTTTAGTGTGATTGAGCACCCATTTAAGTGAGCGTCCGTAGCCCTGCTGCATCGCCACTAACAGGCGTCCAAAACCACGATTGCGGACAGGTGTATGTTTCGGTTTGTTCTTTAACAACCAGCCGCACATCATCGGCGTAAGGGTTATCGACACCACCAGCGAAATCCCAATGGCTACCGACAACGTGACGGCAAACTCTTTAAATAATCGCCCTGGCAACCCGCCCATCAACAATAGCGGCAAGAACACCGCCACCAGCGACAGGCTCATCGACAGCACGGTAAATCCGACTTCGCGTACCCCTTGCAGTGCGGCCTGTAACGGTTTCACACCCGCTTCGAGATGGCGCGAAATATTTTCCAGCACCACGATGGCGTCATCCACCACAAAACCGGTGGCGATGGTTAACGCCATCAACGACAGGTTATTCAGGCTGAAACCGCACAGATACATGGCGATAAAGGTCCCGATAAGCGACACCGGAACGGCCACCGCAGGGATAAGTGTCGCCCGGCCTGAGCGCAAAAACAGGAAGACCACCAGAATCACCAGCGCGACCGAGATAACCAGCGATTGCTCGACTTCAGCCAGCGACGCACGAATGGTCGGCGAGCGATCCTGCGCAATTTGCAAATCTATTGAAGCCGGAATGGTTTCACGCAGTTCAGGGAGTTTCGCCCGGATCCTGTCCACCGTTTCGATGATATTCGCTTCCTGCGATTTACGAATCATCAGCAAAATAGCCGGTTTTGCATTGGCCATCCCGGCGTTGCGCACATCCTGAACGGAGTCGGTAACGGTGGCGACATCGCTCAAATGCACTGCACCGCCGTTGTTGTAATGGATGATTAACGGCTGATACTCCGCCGCCGTCTTTAGTTCATCGTTTGTCTGTAACTGCCAGCGTTGTGAGTTATCTTCCAGTGCACCCTGTGGGCGACGCACGTTGGCATCGCTAATGGTTTTGCGCACCGCATCCAGTGAAACGCCCTGGTTAAACAGCGCTTGCGGATTGAGCGCCACGCGCACCGCCGGGAGTGAACTGCCACCGATGTCCACATCGCCCACGCCATCAATCTGTGCGACGGTTTGCGCCAGTTGCGTGGAGGCGAAATCATATAATTGCCCCTGAGAAAACGTGTCGGAGGTCAGCGTCAGGATCATAATGGGCGCATCTGACGGGTTGGCTTTGCGATAGGTCGGACGGCTTGGCATCCCGCTGGGTAACAGACTTTGCGCGGCGTTAATGGCGGCCTGCACGTCACGCGCAGCACCGTTGATATCACGATCAAACGTAAATTCGAGAATAATGCGGGTGCTGCCGAGTGAACTTGATGAGGTCATCTCGTTAACCCCCGCAATGCGCCCGAGCGCGCGTTCAAGCGGTGTGGCGACCGACGAGGCCATGGTTTCCGGCGAAGCACCCGGCAGTGAAGCACTGACCATGATCACCGGGAAATCTACCTGCGGCAGTGGAGCAACCGGCAGCAGACGGAAGCCCAACACGCCGCACAAGGTGATGGCGACCGTTAGCAAAATGGTGGCGACCGGTCGATAGATGAACAGTGCGAAGAATTTCACTTACACTTCCTCTTCACGATGATCTTCACGACGACCAAAACGGCGGCGCACAGCGTGCGACAGATTATCAAACAGTAAATAGATAACCGGCGTGGTGAAGAGCGTCAGCACCTGGCTGACCAGCAACCCACCAACCATGCCAATCCCCAGCGGGCGGCGCAGTTCAGCACCGGCACCTGTTGACAGCATCAGCGGTAACGCCCCCAGCAGAGCGGCAAGCGTAGTCATCAGAATCGGGCGAAAACGCAGCAAACAAGCCTGATAAATCGCATCGTAGGGTTTCATCCCTTGTTCACGCTCGGCCGCCAACGCAAAGTCGATCATCATGATGGCGTTTTTCTTGACGATACCGATGAGCAAAATAATACCGATGATGGCAATCACATCCAGTTCGGCACCCGCCAGCATCAGTGCCAGCAAGGCGCCGACCCCAGCTGTCGGCAGCGTGGACAAAATGGTTATCGGGTGAATAAAGCTCTCGTATAACACGCCGAGTACGATATACATCGCCACAACGGATGCGATGATAAGCCAAATCGTGTTGCCTAATGCGGCCTGGAAGGCGAGGGTGCTGCCCTGGAATTGGGTGGACATATCTGTCGGCATCGCGAGATCTTTTTCCGCAGCCGAAATTGCCTCTACCGCTTCTCCCAGCGAATGGTCACTGGTTACATTGAAGGAGAACGTGGTCGACGGGAATTGGTCGAGATGGTTGATTGTCAACGGCGCAAAGCGCTGCTCGATTTTGGCAATCGCGCTGAGCGGAACGCTGCCGCCATCAGTGCTGGCTAGACGGATGTTATCCAGCCCACTCAGACCTGGTGTTGCGCGGGTATCGTGTTCAAGAACAACGCGATACTGATTGGCTTGCGTATAAATAGTGGAAATCAGGCGCTGACCAAAAGCGTTGTACAGCGCGTTGTCCACATCTGACATCGAAATACCCAGACGGCTGGCGCTGGCCCGGTCAACATTCACATACGCCACCAGACCTTGATCCTGCCAGTCGCTGCTGACATCCGCCAATTCTGGCAAAGCCCGCAGTTTTTCGGTTAGCTTCGGCACCCAGGTGCTGAGTTCGTCAAGGGATGTGGCCTGCAAGGTGAACTGATACTGCGTGCGGCTGACGGTGGTATCAATGGTCAGGTCTTGCACCGGCTGCAAATAAAGCTCAACGCCCGGCACTCGGGCGACGGCATTTTGCAGTCTTTCGATAACGACCGGAATACGGTCGTCACGGTCGCTGAGCGGCTTGAGGTTAATTTGCAAACGCGCGCTGTTTAGTGACGGATTCGTGCCGTCTACGCCAATAAACGACGTCAGGCTTTCTACCGCCGGATCTTTCATCACCACATCGGCAACTTGCTGCTGACGCTGCGCCATACTGGCAAATGAAACCGATTGTGGCGCTTGTAACGTTCCCTGAATAATGCCGTTATCCTGAATCGGGAAGAAGCCTTTCGGAATGAAAATCCACAGCACGATGGTTAGTGCCAGGGTGCCAAAAGCCACGCCCAACGTCAGCCACGGGTGGTGTAATACGCGGGCTAAAAGGCGGCCATATCCGGCAATGACACGGTCAAAGAAACGCTCGCTGGCGCGAGAAAAACGGTTCTGTTTGCGTAGCGATTCGTGGCTTAACATGCGGGCGCACATCATCGGCGTCAGCGTCAGCGACACCACCGCCGAGATCAAAATGGCGATAGCCAGCGTGACGGCAAATTCACGGAATAAGCGCCCCACAATATCGCCCATAAATAACAAGGGAATCAGCACTGCGATCAGCGAAAAGGTCAGCGAGATAATCGTAAAGCCAATCTCGCCAGCCCCTTTTAGCGAGGCGGCCAGTGGCTTTTCACCTTTTTCGATGTAGCGCGAAATGTTCTCGATAACCACAATCGCATCATCAACCACAAAGCCGGTGGCTATCGTTAATGCCATTAGCGTGAGGTTGTTTATTGAGAAGTCGAGAAACACCATGACGGCGAACGTCCCAATCAGCGACAACGGAACCGCCACTGCGGGAATAATGGTTGCCGGGACATTGCGCAGGAACAGATAAATAATCATCACCACCAGTGCGATGGCGAGCATCAACTCGTGCTGCGTGTCGGTAACGGAGGCACGAATATTGGTGGTGCGGTCGCTGAGTAATTTGACCTCAACCGATTTCGGCAAACTTTTGGTTAATGCGGGCAACATCGCACGAATACTGTCGGCGGTGTCGATGATGTTCGCGCCAGGTTGACGTTGCACGTTCATCACAATGGCGGGCTGCTTGTTGGCCCAGGCTCCGAGCCAGGTGTTTTCGGCACCTTGTTCAACGGTTGCCACATCGCCAAGGCGAATTGGTGCGCCGTTTTGGTAAGCAATAATCAGATTGCGATATTCATCGGCCGACTGCATTTGGTCGTTTGCCGAAAGCGTCACGGCACGCTCCGGGCCATCCAGGCTACCTTTTGCCGAGTTCACGTTGGCGCTGGTAATGGCGGTGCGCACGGTTTCACTGGTTAAGCCAAGAGCGGCAATCGCGGGCGCGTTCAGTTTCACGCGTACGGCAGGGCGCTGGCCGCCGGAAAGCGTCACCAGACCGACGCCGGAAACCTGTGAAATTTTCTGCGCGACACGCGTTTCCACCATATCTTCGACTTGCGTCATCGGCATCGCGGTTGAGGTCACGGCGAGCGTCATAATCGGCGGATCGGCAGGGTTAACTTTGCTGTATACCGGCGGATTTGGCAGATCGGTTGGCAGCAGATTAGTGGCGGCGTTAATGGCTGCCTGAACTTCTTGTTCGGCCACGTCGAGCGGCAGCGTGAGCTGGAATTGCAGCGTCACAACCGAGGCACCACCAGCACTTTGTGAGGACATCTGTTTGAGCCCGGACATCTGCCCAAACTGACGTTCAAGGGGGGCGGTAATCGCCGATGTCACGACGTCCGGGCTGGCACCCGGATAGAGCGTAACGACTTGAATCGTCGGGTAATCGACTTCGGGCAGTGCTGAAACCGGCAGGAAGCGATAACCGATAATCCCGGCAATCAAGATAGCCACCATCAAAAGCGTGGTGGCAACAGGCCGCAGGATAAACAGGCGTGATGGGCCTCCTGTGGCGCTTGGTGGTAGCACCTGCATCAGGACGTCGCTCCGTTACGTTTGTGTTTTGGCTGTGTTTCAGGGCGAGTTTCGGGAAGCTCGGAGGTTGTTGAGTGCGCCTCGACCACTTCCACTTTCGCGCCTTCTGTCAGACGGTCAATACCGTCTGTGACCACTCGGTCACCGGTCGAAATCCCGGCGGTAATCACGACTTTCTGGCTATCCTGAATACCGACCGTCACCCGATGTTTACTGACCTTATCTTCGTTGTCGAGTACCCAAACGAAGTGACCTTCGTTGCCCATTTGTACGGCAGCCGTGGGGATAACGACCGCGTTTTGCTGGGTATCAACCAACATGCGCGCATTAACGAATTGATTGGGGAACAAGGCGTCATCTTCGTTATTGAAACGCGCTTTAAGTTTGATGGTGCCGGTTGTGGCATCGATTTGGTTATCAAGGCTCAGCAAAGATCCGCTGCTAAGTTTCTGCGTGTTGGTGCGATCCCAGGCTTCAACGCTCAGCGTTAATCCTGCTTTCTGCGCTTTTACCACGGTGGCAATATCGTTTTCTGGCAGGGTAAAAATCAGATCGATGGGATGTGTTTGGGTCAACACCACAATGCCCGTGGTGTCGCTACTGGAAATCTGGTTACCAATATCAACTTGTTTCAAACCGACACGGCCATCAATCGGCGCGGTGATGCGGCTCCAGTCGAGTTGTAATTGCGCGCTGGCCACGGCGGCTTCATCGGCCTTGATCGTTCCGACAGATTCATTGACTAACGCTTGTTGCGCGTCCAGTTCCTGGCGTGACACCAGGTTGGTTTTGACCAGTTGCTGAAAACGCGCGAGGTCGCGGCGAGCATTTGCCAGAGTAGCCTGATCTTTTGCGAGTTGCCCTTGCGCCTGAGCCAAGGCAATTTTGAATTGGCTAGGGTCAATTTCTGCCAGCAAATCACCGGCTTTAACTTGTTGCCCTTCCTGGAAATGAATCGCCAGCAGTTGCCCGTCGACACGGCTGCGAACCGTCACGGTATTCGCGGCGGTAATCGTTCCAAGCCCGGTCAGGTAGCGCGGCACCGATTCACTGGTCGCCGTTGCCGCCTGAACTGGAGCCAACGCACCGCCGCGCATCCCGCGGCTACCGCCAGCAGTGCGTTGTTGTGCAGATTGCGTACCCGAGGTGTCGTTACTGGAACTCGTACTGCGCCAGTAAAAAACGGCGGCGATAACGACAATGACTGCGGCTGCAATCCCTATCCAACGTGCGGTGAAAGTGCCTTTCATATGTGTCGGTCTTCTCTTCCTGAAACGATTAGGCTTAATGATATACCCGTCATACTTCAAGCTGCATCTTTGTTGGCTGCGTTCGCTCACCCGAATCACTTACTTATGTAAACTCATCGGGGTTCGTTCCCTTGCCGCCGCAATGCAACTCGAATTATTTGGGTACTCTAGTGTAGTGAGTGAGGGCGGCGGAAAAATGGAGGAAATATGAAGTACTGTATGGATAAGTCTTATTGGGGGCTATTGAGCAGCGTGGTAATGATTTAAAAGTGCTGACGCTTAAGCGCTACATTGAGGCAATGGGAGGGAAACTTTCTTTGTTAGTTCAGCTACCGGAAGGTAATAAAGTGTTCCGAATTTAAGCAAAGCCGTGAGTTTCCCCACGGCGTTGCATTTTAGTCTTTAAATACGACATCAGCCCAGCGCGCAAGGCCTGCGGTTACCGATCCGAAATCATCGCCACCGGCCAGTGGAATCCCCGGCAATTGTTGAGCCAGAGCCTGTTTTAGCAACGGCGAGCGAGCGCTGCCGCCGGTGAGATAAATCACGTCAGGTTTCACGGCGCTGTTTTCCAGTGCCAGCGTGACTTGCTCCATAATCCGCTGCAACGGCTGGCTAATCGCACTTTCCAGCTCGGGTTGGCTGATATCACAGCCCAACTCTTTGCTGATAAACGGCAACAGCGTGGCGACCTGCTGACTGTCTGAAAGGGCAATTTTGCTCTCTTCAGCGGCACGCACCAGGCGATAGCTCAGGCGCTGACGCCAGACTTTTTGCAAGTGTGCGACTTTTTCCGGGTCACGAGAATCGCGTACCAGTTCATTGAGCATGCGGCCATTGGCGCTACTGTAAAAATCGTTTTGCGCGGGAACATCGTTTATCGCCACAGCATTCCACCATGGCAATACCGGCAGTGCGATGCCTTTTTCGGTTTGACCACCCATCCCTAATAACGGGGAAAGCTGTTTGAATGCCAGCATAATATCGAGGTCATTACCCCCCACTCGGCAACCACTGTGGCCGAGCAGGCTCTGTTCGCGGTCACGACGGGCGCGCCATTGTGGCCCCATCAGTAAGACTGAGCAGTCCGTTGTACCACCACCGATATCGACCACCAGTACCTGTTTTTCTTCGGTTAGCGTGGCTTCAAAATCCAGGCCTGCGGCAACCGGCTCAAACTGAAAGACCACGTCTTTAAAGCCAGCACGATGTGCTGCGCGATCGAGGATCCCTTGCGCCTGCTGGTTAGCCTCGTCTCCACCTAAACCCTGGAAGTTTATCGGACGGCCAATGACGGCCTGAGTAATGGACTCGTCAACCTGGCTTTGTGCCTGATTGCGAATGTGCAGCATCATGGCGCAGACCAAATCTTCAAACACTGCGACTTGCTGTGGCTTTAAGCCTGTCGCGCCGAGAAAGGATTTCGGTGATTTAACAAAGTAAACCTCTTCCGGATCTTCCATATACTGGCGCAACGAACTCAGCCCGAACTGCACGCTGCCTGGCAACACGTCGATATCTTCTTCGCGGTTAAAAGAGACCGCACGGCGCAGCAAGGCCTGAGTTTCAGTCCCTGTTGCCGGAACGTCGTGATGGCGATATAACCACTCACTGACCGATTCACGCGTTGGTGCACACAACATAGACGGAAGCAACGTTGAACCGTTTTCCATCTCCAGCGCCTGTGGAACACCATCGCGCATCACTGCTACAGAGCAGTTTGCAGTACCATAATCAAAGCCTATAAATTGCATAACGTCCCCATGCCGGTGAAGAAGGGGGGCGACTTTAGCGGAATGTTTCGCTTCGGGCAATAGAATTACCCTGCATAATTCAAGCGGTATTCATGGCGAGACTCAACGACAGGACGAAAAAATGTATCAGTTGGACTACAAGCCACCGTATGACTGGAAGTGGATGTTTGGTTTTCTCGCAGGCCGCGCAGTCAGTGGAATTGAGACGGTCAGCGAAACACATTACTGCCGGAGTTTTGCACTCGATAACCATCAGGGATTACTGACGCTTGTGCCTGACGAAGCCGCTTGTCAGTTGAACGTGACTTTGAGCGCGGGTTTGCAACCGGTCGCCAGTGAGGTTTTGCAGCGAATCAAACAGTTGCTGGATCTCGACTGCCAGCCCCAGACCATTCTTGAAAGTCTGGGAGATTTATCGGCAGCACGCCCAGGCCTGCGTTTACCGGGCTGCATGGATACGTTTGAGCAGTCGATACGTGCCATTTTGGGCCAACTGGTGAGTGTGGCAATGGCGGCAAAACTAACCAGCAAACTGGCACAAACTTTTGGTGAGCCGTTGGCGCAAGACCCTGACTGGCGGCTTTTTCCTACGCCCGAACGCCTGGCATTATTACGTCCTGAACAGCTAAAAGCCTTGGGAATGCCGCTTAAGCGCGGTGAAGCGATCATTCATATGGCGCGTTTAATGGTGGAGGGGAAGTTTGCGCACAACCGTCCAGCGGATGTTGAACACGGGGTAAAGGTGCTGACCACTTATCCAGGCATTGGCCGGTGGACGGCAAACTACATCGCCTTACGTGGATGGCAGGCAAGCGATGTGTTCTTGCCCGATGATTACCTGATTAAGCAGCGATTTCCAGGCATGACGCCCGCGCAAATCCGGCGTTATGCGGAGCGCTGGAAACCCTGGCGCTCCTATGCGTTATTGCATATCTGGTATAGCGACGGCTGGGTGCCGTCGACGTCAGAGCCGTCAGAGTTAGTTAATGGCAAAATAACTGGTATTCAATAACGTCTCCAGTGGAACCGGTTGGGAGACGGCTTCACCATAAATCAGGTCGAAGCCGATACCGGAAAGCGTATCCATCACCATCGGCATATCGGCAGGTCCTGCAATGGCTTGCAAGGATTGACGATGCGCGTGTCCATGGATGATGGTCACCATCATTTCGTCCATCAGGTTGTTATGCACGTTTTGAATCAGTTCATCATCGACAATGATGTAGCTGAACTTTTGGTGCGAAATTCGTTTAAAGATGTCGAGATCACGGCCTACGTGGCTGAGAATTAAATGGCAGCCGCTGTCGCGCAGGCGTTGCAGATTGCGATCGATCTTCTCATCTTCGATGAGCAGCGCTTCGCTATGGATATTCAAATGTAATAAACGTGCAGGCAGCGAACTGCGCGCTAAACGTGCCAGTATTTCATCGATAACCTTGTCATTAGCGAGGCCGTGGAAGGAGAGGGGAAGCGCCACGCCAAAACCTTTGTTGGCCACCTGAAGTGCAAATTTACTGAAGAATTCATTGAAAATTCGCAGGTCGAGCGCGCATTGCAGCTCTTTGTCTTTCACTGTGGCGCGGAACATCGATTCATCCAGTACCACGTCGTCATTTTCTTTGAAACGTAATGACAGCAGATAGAAACTGGTTGATTCCGGAATGCGTGGCGGGGCAACGGCTTTTGCGATCATCAGGATAGGGTTCTCGTTGATGATGCGTTTTTGCTCGTCTAGCGGCAGATTCTGGTTCTCTTTGCGAATGGCATGCTGAGATGATTCAAACACAGTCACCCGACCACGCCCACCGTTTTTCGAGGCGTAGCAGGCAATGTCAGCCTGAGACAGAACTTCAGGTGCGATGCGGTTATCGGCATCAATTTGTGTGATACCCGCGCTTGCGCCAATGCGATGTAAACGCCCGTTCCACGTAAAGTGGTAGTCGTTAATACTTTGGATAATACGCTCAGCAATATGTCGCGCATTATCCGACGAGCAATCCGGAAGCAGCAGACCAAACTCATCGCCGCCCAATCGAGCGAGGAAATCGCCGGTGCGTAACATGCTGAGCATCAAAGAGGAAAGTTCACGCAGTAGCGCATCACCCGCAGCGTGGCCGGCGGTGTCATTCACCGCTTTAAAACGGTCAAGGTCGATGAACACCAGGGCGTGGCGCTGATGGTTTTCACCGGCACTTTGCAGCAAACGTTTGAGATGATTTTCGAAACTGACGCGGTTTGCCAGGTGGGTTAGCCCATCGTGTGAAGCGCTATAGCTCAACTGTTTGAGCATTTTACGCGATTCGGTCACATCCTGAATAACCAGCACTGAGCCAATACTTTGCCCATCAAGCGTGGTCAGTGGCGTTATGCTGTAATGGATATCGTGGCTACCGCCGTTGCGACAATGCAGGACTACATCATGTTCGATGGTGGTGCGGGAATAATCACCGCTATGAATATTCTCCATTATCGGGCCAGTGTCGCCGAAAGTGATGTGGAGAATCGTCAGAATATGTTGGCCGATTGCCTGCTGTTGCGGCCAGCCGCTGAGCTTCTCGGCAATGGGGTTCATAAAGGTGATGTTCATATCAACATCGGTACAAATAACCGCTTCACCGATGGAATCCAGCGTGATGTGCAGGCGTTCTTTTTCCTGATACAGCGCTTCGTTCAGCAGTTTGACTTCTGTCATATCCATGTTGATACCGAGCAGGCGCTCAACATCCCCATTTTTATTCAATACGCGGTTCGCGAGGGATCGAATATGACGAATGCCATCTTTAACGTGAATGCGGTATTCCATTTTGAAGGGAATACGGGCGCGTAGGGCATCGTGAACGGTTTTCTCCGCGGCCGGTGCGTCATCGGCAACAAGACAATCAAGCCACAAAGCGTAGGTCGGTTTCACATGCGCCGGGATTTCGTAGAGATCAAACATACGTTTATCCCAACTGATGACATCGCTCCCCAGGTCCCATTCCCAAATGCCAATGCCGCCAGCTTCATTGGCAAGCGTGATGCGCTCCATCAGGCGCTTATTCACCCACTCGGTATGCTTGAGGTCGTTAATATCCTCTATTTGTGCGATCAAATAGAGTGGGGAAGCGTCGATATCACGCACGATAGATACGGCGAGTAACGCCCACACCACATCGCCTTTACTGGTGTAATAGCGTTTTTCCATCGAGTAACTATTAATACTGCCACTTATCAGCATATTGAGTTGCTGCAAATCACCGTGTAAATCTTCCGGGTGGGTGATTTGTTGGAAGGTCAAAGAACGAAGCTGTTCTGCCGTATAGCCCAGAAATTTACTTAGCGATTTATTGACTTGCAGCCACTGGCCGTCTATCGAAACCAGGGCCATCCCAATGGCGGAATATTCCATCGCATTACGAAAACGCGCTTCGCTTTCCGTAATGTGTTTACGCTCTTCGCGGAACGAATACATCACCATCGTCATCACGTTAGCAGGCAGTAAAATCAGCAGGAATGGCAGCCACGGAGCATTGTTCATCACCGTGGTATGCGGCTGTAAAATAGACGAACTGTTGGTTGCAACCATCAACGAAACAACCATCAGCGTGGAGAGGAAAATAATGAAGGCTTCCAGGCGCGGCAGGCGGATCGCACTCCACATCAGAAAAACGATAATAAAGGTAAATGGCCACGGCATATAACGCAGGGCCAGATAGCTAAGTAATAAAGTAATAACAAAAGTGAGTATTGTTTCTATGAATAGTTTTGGATTTTTATGCCGCAATAAATAGCTGGGTTTGAACAATAATGCGATGGGAACCAGTGCCAGGGTGCCAATAGTTTCAGACAGAACCCAGACGAAAAATGTTTTTGCCATGCTTTCACTGGCCGAACCGGTAAGAACTATCGCCAGTAAACCGCCAATTAACGGCGGAATTAGCGCGCTACAAACGACCAACTTAGCCCAATTATTTAGGTTTTGTAATGGGTTATGCTGCGTGATAAAACGCCGCATTAACGATGCACCCAGTAAAGCTTCAGTAATATTGATAGCCGTATAAATGAGGTCTATCTCACCGACGGGCAGTAATACTGCCGAAGCACACAAACTCCCCGCAGAACAAACAACGATGACCATCGGCCATTGGCGCAAAGGGTTACGGAACAGCGCTACCATCATCAGTGCGGTTGGGAACCATAGCGGTGCTAAAACAGTCCCTACCAGAGATAATTCCAGGGAGTAAAAGGTGAATATAAAGCTTAAAATCCCCAACCCCACCGGCAGTACGAAGGAAGGTATTGCGATTAACTCTTTTGTGCTTTGTTTGATCATTACCGCAAATCCGTTAAGGCGTGCCGCCAGGTGACATGCCCGGATGCAAATAAAAAGATAATTTCGGTTTATGCTAGTACAAACAATTTACATTTCCTATGCAGTTCGGTCATAAATTAACATCAAGAAGTCACAAAAAGTGATATTTGGCAGACTTATTTTCCTTGCCTGTTACTCGGCACGTGTTCAGGGTGGACATTCGCGCCACGCCTTCAGCCCATCAGCCCCTCAGCTAAAATCACCCGCCAGAGCGCATTACTCTGGTATCAGCGGGCGGATCTCCCTATAATTGCCGCGTTTGACGTCTTTCGCGTCGCCCTTCCTCAACATTTAAGTCAACAAGGCTCGTTACAACATGACTGACAAGTCCCATCAATGCGTCATCATCGGGATAGCCGGTGCGTCGGCTTCAGGAAAAAGTCTTATAGCCAGCACACTGTATCGCGAACTACGTGATCAGGTTGGTGATGAACACATTGGTGTCATTCCAGAAGATAGTTACTACAAAGACCAAAGCCATCTTTCGATGGAAGAACGAGTTAAGACGAATTACGACCATCCCAACGCGATGGACCACAACTTGCTGTTCCAACATCTGCAATCTCTGAAAGCCGGTAATCCGATTGAACTGCCCGTTTATAGTTATGTGGAACATACCCGTACCGGTAACACCGTTCACTTAATGCCGAAGAAAGTCATCATTCTGGAAGGGATTTTGTTGCTGACGGATGCCCGTCTGCGCGAAGAGATGAATTTCTCCATTTTTGTTGATACGCCGCTGGATATTTGTCTGATGCGCCGTATGAAGCGTGATGTTAACGAACGTGGCCGTTCGATGGATTCCGTCATGGCCCAGTATCAGAAAACCGTTCGCCCTATGTTTTTACAATTCATCGAACCTTCCAAGCAGTATGCCGATATTATCGTGCCGCGCGGGGGCAAAAACCGTATCGCCATCGATATTCTGAAGGCGAAAATCAGTCAGTTTTTTGAATAACCATCAGGCATAACCGCCTCTGGACGAGCGCGTTCTTCTGGCCCGCTCGCAAAAAATAATGTAATCCCAGAGTTTACCTGTCTTAGCGTGGCTATATTAGCCCCGCTGTGGCAGGGTAAATAAAACTGAGCATGAGATAAGGAGCATCACTGATGCGTTTGTGTGACCGCGATATAGAAGCCTGGCTTGATGACGGGCGCTTAACGATTACCCCTCGTCCGCCAGTTGAACGCATTAGCGGTGCTACCGTTGATGTCCGTTTGGGTAACAAATTCCGTACTTTCAGTGGCCATACCGCGCCGTTTATTGATTTAAGCGGCCCGAAAGATGAAGTCAGCGCTGCGCTGGATCGCGTGATGAGCGATGAAATCGTTCTCAATGAAGGCGATGCTTTCTACCTGCATCCGGGCGAACTGGCTCTGGCGGTAACGCTTGAGTCCGTTAAGATCCCTGCTGATTTAGTCGGTTGGTTAGATGGCCGTTCATCTTTGGCGCGTTTGGGCCTGATGGTGCACGTCACCGCACACCGTATCGACCCAGGTTGGCATGGCTGCATCGTTCTTGAGTTCTATAATTCCGGTAAGCTGCCTTTAGCGTTACGTCCAGGCATGATGATTGGCGCACTGAGCTTCGAGCCACTCTCAGGCCCGGCTGCACGTCCTTACAACAGCCGCCAGGATGCGAAATATCGCGATCAGCAAGGTGCGGTTGCAAGCCGTATTGATAAGGACTGAGTTCCCATCTGTATGAGGGCTGTATGAAACGATTTTTAACCACGCTGATGATCTTGCTGGTGGTACTAATAGCCGGCCTTTCTGCGTTGGTGCTATTGGTTAACCCCAATGATTTTCGTGAATATATGGTGCGCCAGGTTGAATCCCGCAGCGGCTACCAGCTGAAGATAGAGGGTTCGCTGCGTTGGCACGTCTGGCCGCAACTCAGTATTTTGTCCGACCGTATGTCTCTCACAGCACCTGGGGCTAGCCAGCCTTTGCTCAGCGCTGAAAACATGCGTCTTGATGTGGCGTTAATCCCACTGATATCCCACCAATTACACGTTCACCAGGTGATGCTCAAAGGGGCGGTGATTCAACTCACGCCGCAAACGGAAGAGCGTCGACCGAAAGATGCCCCTGTGGGGCCATCAAGCAGTATCCCTGAACCTGGCGAAGAACGCGGTTGGTCCTTCGATATTGCCAAATTAAAAGTGGTCGATAGTGTTCTGGTATTCCAGCATGACGACGACGAGCAAATTACCGTACGCGATATCAACCTGCGCATGGAGCAGGATGATAAAAAACAGGCACATCTTGAACTCAGCAGCCGTATCAATCGCGACCAGCGTGATTTGAATCTCTCACTGGTGGCTGATTTGAATGCCGCTGATTATCCGCAGCAGCTTGTCGCCAATATCTCTCAGCTCAATTATCAGATTCAGGGAGCCGATCTTCCTGCGAATGGGATTTCCGGCACCAGCACGCTGACGGCTCGTTGGTTTGAACCCGAACGTCGAGTCGAACTCAGCCAGTTGCAAATGACGGCAAACGACAGCGATTTACAAGGTACTGCGAGTGTCGTGCTGAAAGAGAAACCTCAGTGGGTACTCGATCTACGTTCCAGTAAGCTGAATCTTGATAGTCTGGTCGCTGCGAATGCCGTGACCAGCACTCAGGCGGTACAGCAGGCGCAGCAGCAACCGACGTTGCCACGCCCGATAATTGCGTCAGGTGGTGAAGATACCCCTTACCAGAATTTGCGCGGCTACAGCGCGCAGGTGAACATTGCCGCTTCCAGTGTGCGCTGGCGCGGGCTGGATTTCACCGATGTGCAATCGGCGATGACCAACCAGTTCGGCCTGCTGACGGTGTCTGAACTGACGGGTAATTTGGGCCACGGCAGTATGTCGTTCCCCGGTCAACTTGATGCGCGTAAGAATCAGCCGCAATTAACCTTCAATCCTAAAGTGGATAACATTGAAATTGGGCCGATTCTCACCGCCTTCGACTATCCCATTGCGTTGTCGGGTTTGCTGTCGATGGAAGGGGAGTTTAGCGGTGACAAACTCAATGCCGATGCTTTCCGCCGCAGTTGGCAAGGGAATGCGAGCATAACGATGTCGCATTCCACGATGACGGGGATGAACTTCCAGCAGCTGATTCAACAAGCGGTAACTCGCAGCAATGATGACGTGAAGGCAAAAGAAAATTACGACAATGTCACGACCCTGGATAGCTTCTCGGCACAGGCAACTCTCGACAACGGTGACCTGGCGCTGAAGAAAATGGAAGGTAAGTCTTCCGTGCTGGCGCTGACCGGGCAAGGTTCGTTAGATTTGGTCAAACAGCTTTGTGATACCCAATTTAATGTCACCGTGCTGGGCGGTTGGGAAGGGGACAGTAAGCTGATTGACGTGCTGAAAACCACGCCTATTCCATTGCGCGTTTACGGCCCGTGGCAGAAGCTTAACTACTCATTGCAAGTCGACCAGGTCTTGCGTAAGCAGTTGCAGAGTGAAGCGAAACGTCGCCTGAATGAGTGGTTAGAGAAGCATAAAGACAGCAGCAAATCGAAAGATGTGAAGGAACTGCTCAATAACCTGTAATGCTAAGAAGCGTTGAGTGATTGGGTGGATGCCGCGGTTGCGAATCCACCCAACAACTCCATTGCCCTGGTCGGATTAGCGGTAGCGACATCCGACCTTATCTTCTGTACTCATACCTCGTAATCCGCCTTATCATCGGCCTCCAACGGCACAATCTGCACTTTCTGCACTCGGTGGCTTTCCACCTGCAGGGTGCGTAACAGGAAATTCCCCACCTCAACCGTTTCGCCTGTCACCGGAATATGCTGTAGCGTCTCCATCAATAACCCGGCAATAGTGTGATAGTTACGTTTGTCTTCCAGCGGCAACGGCACGTACTGGACTAAATCATCAAGCGGCATGTGGCCGTTTGCCGTCCAGCTTCCATCCGGATTTTTCTGGATGTCATGGCGCGCGTCTATCTCCTCCACTTCATTTGGCAAATTACCGGCGATGGTTTCCATCACATCACTTAACGTCACCACCCCTTCGACTGAACCAAACTCATCCACGACAAAGGCAAAGTGTGTTCTGGCATTACGGAATTGCTCCAGCGCTGCCAGCAAAGGCAGTGTCTCCGGGAAGATCAACGGCTGGCGTATCAGCACTTCAAGATCGAACGGCTCACCTTTTAACGTCTGCTGGAGTAAATCAATGACGTGCACCACACCCAAAATTTCATCGCCGCTGCCGGTTACCACGACGCGGGTATGTTGGTTTTTATCCAGCAGCGCACGAATTTCAGCTTCTGGGGAGCTCAAGTTGATGTACTCGACGTCATGACGCGAGGTCATGATGCTGCTCACCGTACGCTGGTTCAGGTTCAGCACACGTTCAATCATCAGCCGCTCTTGCGGGTCAAAGATTTCATCTTGTGGCGTATGATCGGCAATCAACGATGCGGTTTGCGCATCCAGTTCCGCTTCTTCCTTTTTACCGTTCAACAAACGCAGCACTGCTTCGGCCGTGCGCTGGCGTAACGATTGATCGGCTGATAAGAAGCGGCGGCGATTGAAAATGGCAAGCTGATTGAGGCTTTCAATCATCACTGAGAAGCCGATGGCCGCGTACAAATAGCCTTTCGGGATATGGTAGCCAAAGCCATCCGCCACCAGGCTAAAACCAATCATCAGCAGGAAGCTCAGACACAAAATCACAATAGTCGGATGGTTATTCACAAAGCGTGTCAGCGTTTTGCTCGCCAGCAACATCAGGCAAATGGCAATAATCACCGCGGCCATCATGACGGCCAGATGGTCAACCATCCCCACTGCGGTAATCACAGAATCCAGAGAAAACACCGCATCCAGAATCACTATTTGTGCCACAACGGGCCAAAATCGTGCGCCGCGCCGTTGGGAGTGCGTTTCGCTGTCTTTGCCCTCAAGTCGCTCATTGAGCTCAACGGTGGCTTTGAATAACAGGAACAAACCGCCGAAAAGCATGATCAGGTCCCTTGCGCTAAAGGCGAGTTCACCGGCATGAAAGAGTGGGCGAGTCAGTGTGACAAGCCAGGAGATTGAGGCCAGAAGCAATAAGCGCATCAGCATGGCGAGGACCAGCCCAGTGACGCGGGCGCGGTCGCGTTGCGCCGGAGGTAATTTTTCGGCAAGGATGGCGATAAACACCAGGTTATCAATACCAAGGACTAGCTCAATAACCACCAGGGTTATGAGGCCTGCCCAGATCGATGGGTCGGCAATCCATTCCATAAATCGTTCATAACCTTTTATAAGATGACAAATGTCACAATGAAATGATGGATAATCGAGTGGGAAATTGCAATATTCGTGCGGGATAAATCCTGCATGGATTAATGTTGGTGTTTAAATTTGCTCAATCCCACTTAATAACCAAGGTAAATAATTAATCATTTTCCGAATTGTCATGTCATTTAATTTTCCAGTAATGAAATTCACATGAGATAGTTCTGTATATTATTCTCGGACGTATCAGCAATTAATTTTCTGTCAATATAAAGAAATTCCTAAAGCCGTCTAATTGTGTTGTTAATACTATTCTTAAAAGTCTCGGTATTGTTGGAGGGTGCCTTGCCTGATATAGGCTTAACTGCAACAATCCGTATCGGTGTCTGATATTAGATGTATTTTTTATATTCGCTGAAGCCATGATATTTAACCTGGTGGTGGGTTTTTTTGTTCCTCAGATAATTCTTTGGATTTAACTCCTGCCATTGTTACTCCTTATAAATTGTCTCTTTTCAGTAGGTTGGTGACTGTAAGCCAGGGGCGGTAGCATGCTCAAAGGCCAGAGAATAAGCCTCAATTATTCTGTCAATAGGATGTCGGGAAATAAGCGTTTTTTTAGGATTGATGCCAGTTATTTCAAACGGCAAGTAGGTTTCAATTCATGCCTCATTCAAAAACCTAACGAGTCACTTATTTTATTCGTTCAGGATAATTACTCTGCCATAGTGATAAATACTCAATGATAAAATACAAACTTAAATTGATGCCTTTATTGGTGTCGGTAGCCCTTATGAGTGGTTGCACAGTCCTCCCCGGTAGCAATATGTCGACGATGGGGAAAGATGTCATCAAACAGCAGGATTCAGATTTCAATCTGGATCGCATGGTTAACGTGTATCCATTAACACCGCGCCTGGTTGAACAATTACGTGTTCGCCCCGCGGTCGCGCAGCCAAATATGTCTCTCGACCAGGAGATCGCTGCTTACCAATATCGTGTTGGTCCGGGCGATGTTTTGAACGTCACGGTCTGGGATCACCCTGAACTGACGACGCCTGCAGGCCAGTACCGTAGCTCAAGCGATGCCGGTAACTGGGTACAGTCGGACGGCACCATGTTCTATCCCTACGTTGGCAAAGTGAAAGTCACCGGCAAAACACTTTCTGAAATCCGCAGTGATATTACCAGCCGCCTTGCGACGTACATTGCTGACCCGCAGGTGGACGTTAATATCGCTGGGTTCCGCTCCCAAAAAGCCTATGTCTCAGGCCAGGTCAACAAATCCGGCCAACAACCCATCACCAACGTGCCACTCACAGTACTGGACGCCATAAACGCCGCGGGCGGCCTGACTGATGCAGCCGACTGGCGCAACGTCGTTCTGACACATAACGGCAAGGAAAAACGGATTTCCCTGCAAGCGTTGATGCAAAACGGTGACCTGAGCCAGAACCATCTGCTTTATCCCGGTGACATCCTGTTTGTTCCGCGCAATGACGACCTGAAAGTGTTTGTGATGGGCGAAGTGAAGAAACAGACCACCCTGAAAATGGACTTCAGCGGTATGACGCTGACCGAAGCGTTGGGTCAGGCTGAAGGTCTGGATATGACCGCATCGAACGCCAGCGGGATATTTGTGATTCGCCCACTCAAAGATAAGCAGAGCGGCAAGATTGCCAACATTTACCAGCTTGATATGTCGGATGCGACATCGCTGGTCATGGGCACCGAATTCCAGTTGCAGCCATACGATGTGGTGTATGTGACTACCGCACCGATCACACGTTGGAATCGTCTGATTAACCAACTGCTGCCAACCATCAGTGGCGTTCGTTATATGACGGATGCAGCCAAAGATATCCATACCTGGTAGGGCGCTATGTTCAACAAAATTTTGGTTGTCTGTGTGGGGAACATCTGCCGTTCCCCAACCGCTGAGCGGTTACTGAAAAGCTATCACCCGGAACTTATCGTGACGTCTGCGGGGCTCGGGGCGCTCGTGGGGAAAGGGGCCGATGTCGGGGCCATTCGCGTGGCGCAGGAGCATAACCTCTCTCTTGAGGGGCATTGTGCAAAACAGGTCTCCGGCAAAATGTGCCGCGAATACGACCTGATCCTCGCCATGGAAAAACGCCATATCTCCGCAATTTGCGAAATGGCTCCAGAGATGCGCGGCAAAGTGATGCTGTTTGGTCACTGGGATGCGGAACGGGAAATTCCCGATCCGTATCGCAAAAGTCATGACGCTTTTGAAGCGGTTTACGGTCTTCTGGATCTCAGTGCCCAAAAATGGGCTCACGCACTCAACGCTCATCAGGGATAACAATGACAGAAAAATCAAGCCGTTCGAGCGCCCTCACTGAGGGCAATGATGAAATTGATATTGGCCGATTGTTTGGTACGGTGCTCGAAGCTCGTTGGTGGGTTTTGGGGATCACGGCCATTTTTGCGGTGCTGGCGACGGTTTATGCGCTGTTTGCCACGCCAGTTTATAAAGCCGATGCGTTGGTGCAAATTGAGCAAAACGCCGGTAATTCGCTGGTTAATGATATTAACTCCGCACTCTCCAACAAGCCGCCAGCCTCTGCCGCTGAAATGCAGTTGATCCAGTCGCGACTGGTGTTGGGTAAAACGGTTGATGATCTCAATCTCGACATTGCCGTTGAGAAAAATAGCCTCTGGCTGTTGGGCGCGGGCTGGGATCGTCTGCAAGGCCGTCAGAATGACACCGTCGTCGTCGAAACCTTTAACCTTCCTGCCGGTCAGGCTAAAAATGTCTTTACGGTAGAGGTGCTTAGCCCGACGCAGTATTTACTGACCAGCGATAACGGATTTAGTGCGAAAGGGCAGGTCGGACAACCGCTGAATAAAGATGGCATCGCGATGACCGTAAGCGCTATCAAAGCGCAAGTGGGCGATACTTTTACAGTCACCAAATACTCGACGCTCGGCATGATTAACCAGCTTCAGGGCAACCTTGTGGTGGCTGAAAATGGTAAAGACACCGGGGTGTTGAGCCTGTCTTATACCGGTGAAGATCGCGACAAAATCCGCAATATTCTCGATAGCATCACCCGTAACTATCTTGAGCAGAACGTACAACGTAAATCGGAAGAAGCGGCGAAAAGCCTTAAATTCCTCGCCGAACAGTTGCCGGAAGTGCGCTCCCGTCTTGATGCAGCTGAAAACAAACTCAACGCTTATCGCCAGCAACAAGACTCAGTTGACCTGTCGCTTGAGGCTAAATCTGTCCTCGACACCATGGTGAACATTGATGCGCAGCTTAACGAACTGACCTTCAAAGAAGCTGAGATTTCCAAGCTGTATACCAAAGTTCACCCGGCGTATCGCACGCTTTTGGAAAAACGCCAAACCCTGGAAGAAGAGAAAGCCCGCCTGAATGGGCGCGTGACGGCGATGCCGAAAACCCAGCAGGAAATCGTGCGTCTAACGCGTGATGTGGAATCTGGCCAGCAGGTTTATATGCAGCTGTTGAATAAACAGCAGGAGCTGAAAATCACAGAGGCCAGCACCGTCGGTGATGTGCGTATTGTCGATGCGGCGATTGCTCAGCCGGGAATGGTCAAACCACAGCGTGCGCTGATTATCCTCGGCAGCATAATCCTTGGTCTGATGTTGTCGATTATGGGTGTGCTGTTACGTTCACTGTTTAATCGTGGTATCGAAAGCCCGGCGGTACTGGAAGAGGCGGGAATAGGCGTCTATGCCAGCATCCCACTGTCCGAATGGCAGAAATCCCGCGACTACGCCACGGTGCGTAATGTCAAAGGGGCCAGGCGTAACAAGCAAAGCCAACTGCTGGCCGTCGGCAACCCGACGGATCTGGCCATCGAAGCGATTCGTAGTCTGCGTACCAGTCTGCACTTCGCCATGATGCAGGCGCCAAACAATGTCCTGATGTTAACGGGTGTGAGCCCATCCATCGGTAAGACGTTTGTTTGCGCCAACCTCGCCGCGGTGATTAGCCAGACCAACAAACGGGTGCTGCTTATCGACTGTGATATGCGCAAAGGCTATACCCACGAACTTCTGGGCACCACCAACACCAATGGTCTGGCGGATGTGTTATCCGGCCACGCTGAAATCAGCCGCTGCGCACAAAAAACCTCCGTACCTAACTTTGACCTCGTACCGCGCGGAGTCGTGCCATCCAATCCTTCCGAACTGTTGATGAGCGATCGTTTTGCTGAACTGGTGGCGTGGGCAAGCAAGAATTACGACCTGGTATTGATTGATACCCCGCCAATTCTTGCTGTCACCGACGCCGCTGTCGTGGGTCGTCATGCAGGCACCACGCTGATGGTGGCGCGTTACGCGGTCAATACGCTGAAGGAAGTCGAAACCAGCCTCAGCCGCTTTGAGCAAAATGGCATCAAGGTACGTGGCGTAATTCTCAACTCTATCATCCGCCGTGCCGTGGGATATGAGGATTACGGTTACTACGAGTACGAATATAAATCTGATGCTAAATAGCCTTCGCCTTCGCCTTCGCCCTCACCCTAACCCTCTCCCCCAGGGAGAGGGGATTAAATCGGCTTCTCCCTCAGGAAAAGTGATCGGTTTTCTCCTTCTCCGTCAGGAAAAGGGGAGCGCTTTTCTCCTTCTCCCCCAGGGAGAGGGGATTAAATCGGCTTCTCCCTCAGGGAAAGGGGGCATTCTTTTCTCCTTCTCCCTCAGGGAGAAGGCTGGGATGAGGGTGGGTTAACTTGCAATCAACGAGACTTCTTTGGGGAACGCCATGAATAACCCACTTATCTCTATTTATATGCCGACATGGAACCGTCAGCAGTTGGCGATCCGCGCCATCAAATCGGTGCTTCGCCAGGATTATGAGCACTGGGAAATGTTAATCGTTGATGACTGCTCTTCATCGTATGAGCAATTGCAGCGTTTTGTTGAAGAACTGGGCGATGCGCGAGTTCGATACGTCCGCAACGATTTCAACTCCGGAGCATGTTCGGTGCGTAATCAGGCTATCAGCCAGGCAACAGGTGAGTTGATTACAGGTATTGATGATGATGATGAATGGACGCCCAACCGCCTGTCGGTATTTCTGGCGCATCAACACCAGTTGGTCACCCACGCCTTTTTGTATGCCAATGACTACGTTTGCGAAGGGCAGGTTTACTCGCAGCCCGCCAGTTTGCCGTTGTACCCAAAATCGCCATTTTCATTAAAGCTGTTTTATAAGCGCAATATCATTGGTAATCAGGTGTTTACCTACGCAAGCCGTTTCAAAGCCTGCCTGTTTGATACGACGCTGGCAGCCGCTCAGGATTACGATATTTTCTTGCGCATGGTGGTGGAGTACGGCCAACCGTGGAAAGTGGAAGAGGCGACGCAAATTCTGCATATCAATCACGGCGAAATGCAGATAACTAAATCGCCCAAGAAATTCGCGGGGTACTTCCATTTTTATCAAAAGCACAAAGACAAATTCGACCGGGCCAGCAAGAAATACCAACTGTTTACGCTTTATCAAATCCGCAATAAGCGCATGTCTTTGCGCACCTTATTCGCGCTGTTAAGTGTACGAAACACCAAACGCCTGGCCGATGGATTACGGGGGAAATAACGGTGCTTGAAGATCTTCGCGCAAACTCCTGGAGCTTACGACCTTGCTGCATGGTGCTGGCTTATCGCATCGCACATTTTTGCTCGGTGTGGCGAAAAAAAAGCGTCATCAACAATCTTTGGGCGGCCCCGATCATTCTGCTGTATCGCTTCTTCACCGAGTGCCTGTTTGGTTATGAAATCCAGGCAGGAGCAACGATTGGACGGCGTTTCACTATTCACCACGGTTATGCCGTGGTGATTAATAAATTCGTGGTCGCCGGGGATGATTTCACCATCCGTCATGGTGTCACCATCGGTAATCGCGGCAAAAGCCTTGCCTGTCCGGTTATCGGTAATGGCGTCGAACTGGGTGCCAACGTGGTGATTATTGGCGACATCACGCTCGGTAATAACGTCATCGTCGGAGCTGGCAGCGTGGTGCTGGATAGCGTTCCCGATGACGCTCTGGTGGTGGGGCAGAAAGCGCAGATAAAGGTTCTGAAATGAATATTATGCAATTTAACGTTCGCCTTGCCGAAGGCGGTGCTGCGGGAGTGGCGCTCGATCTTCACCAACGCGCACAAGCGGCAGGTTTTAATTCACGTTTTATCTACGGGTACGGTAAAGGGGGAAGAAAAGCGCCAGTCACGATAAATTCTCTGGTGTTGAAAAACACACGCCGCGTTTGACGTCGATTGCCAACATTGTGTTATTTCGCTTTTTTAACCGCGACCCGTTCGGCAACCTGAATAATCTGTATCGCAAAGTGACGCGCGCCACTGGCCCGGTGGTGCTGCATTTCCATGTCGTCCACAGCTATTGGTTGAATCTTGAAGAAATGGTGACGTTTTGCCAGCGCGTGAAAGCGCATAAAGCGGATGTCACTTTTGTCTGGACGCTGCACGATCACTGGAGCATCACCGGACGCTGTGCGTTTCTCGATGGGTGTGATGGCTGGAAAACAGGCTGCCAGAAATGTCCTTCATTGAATAATTATCCACCGGTGAAACGAGATCGCGCTCATTTACTGGTGGATGCAAAGCGCCAGCTGTTCCGTGAAATGCTGGCGTTGGGTTGCCAGTTTATCTCCCCAAGCCAGCACGTGGCCGATGCCTTTAACCGAATTTATGGGGCAGGGCGCTGCAAAATTATTAATAACGGAATTGATGTCGCAACCGAGACGATCCTCGCGGAACTGCCTCTCACGCAAGCGGCGGGCGAAAAGCCAAAAGTGGCGATCGTTGCCCACGACCTGCGCTATGACGGCAAAACGAATCAACAACTTGTGCAGGCAATAATGGCACTGGGCGATGAAATCGAATTGCATACCTTCGGTAAATTCTCGCCATTTAACGGTCCGAACGTCGTGAACCACGGCTACATGACGGATAAAAAAGCGTTGATGAGCCAACTCAACCAGATGGACTCGCTGGTGTTTAGCTCACAGGTGGATAACTACCCGCTGATTTTGTGCGAAGCGCTGTCGATTGGCGTGCCGGTGATTGCCACTCAAAGTGACGCCGCAGATGAAGTGCTGCAAAAAGTGGGCGGTAAAACCTTTAGCGATGCGCGGGTGCTTGAATTGGTGAAAATGCCAAAAGAGCAGTTGGCTCAGCAGGTGTTTGGCAAAACGTTGCAGGCGTTCAAAAGCGCCAGTCGCCAGGCTTTCAGTGGACAACAGATGCTGGAGGAGTATGTCTCGTTCTATCAAAATCTGTAGTTATCTGCTGTTACCGTTCATCTATCTGGTGGTCAACGTCAAGTTGGCCTCACTCGGAGAAAGCTTCCCCGTTACGATAGTTACCTTCTTGCCCGCAATCCTCTTTTTGTACATCGAACGCATCAGTGTCAAAAAATTGATGATTGCGTTAGGCATTGGTGGGGGACTGACGGCATTTAACTACATCTTTGGCCAATCCCTGAATGCCAGTAAATACGTCACCTCTACATTATTGTTTGTTTATATCGTGCTGATTCTGGCGATGACCTGGAGCTGCCGCTTCAAAACTATTTCACAGCATAATCACCATAAAATTCTAAGGGTATTTTATTGCGTGGTGGGCATTATCGTGATGCTGGCCGCAGCGGAAATGGCACAGATTATTCTCACGGGCGGCAGTAGCCTGATTGAGAAAATTTCGAAGTTTCTTATATACAGTAATAGCTATGTTCTGAACTTTATTAGCTTTGGAGGTAAGCGAACGACAGCGCTCTATTTTGAACCCGCATTTTTTGCTCTGGCATTAATCTCAATTTGGCTCAGCATCAAACAGTTCGGTATCAAAACACCAAAAATTGATGTTATGATTCTGTCAGGGATAGTTCTTTCAGGATCGTTTTCAGGAGTAATGACATTTATTCTGTTTTATCTTCTTGAATGGGCATTTCAGTACCTTAATAAAAATGCCATCAAGAAGAAGTTGCCTCTGGCAATTATTTCTCTGTCCGTATTTTTAGTGGGGTTAGTATTCGCGTTTCCTTATATTGCTACACGCTTGGGTGATTTAGGAACCGAAGGTTCGTCATCGTATTATCGTATTATTGGCCCGTTAGCAATGGTCGGATATTCATTGAGCAATATCGCTGGGGTAGTGCGTTTCGGATCTTTATATGAATATGTCGCATCATTCGGAATCTTTAACGGTGCGGATGTCGGTAAAACAGTAGACAATGGTTTGTATCTTCTGATTATTTATTTTTCCTGGTTCGCTGTATTACTGACAATGTGGTACATGTGGAAAGTCATTAAAATGATGCGCACGGCATTTGGCAATAATGAAAATTTCCGTGTGCAATTATGGCTTTTTACACCGCTGTCACTGTTTTTTACCGGCTCAATTTTTAGCCCTGAATATGCGTTCTTAATTGTGTGTCCATTTATTCTGCGTAAGGCACTCAATATTACCCGCAACTGAGGTTTATAAAATGCTCTTAAGTGTCATCACTGTTGCTTATAAAAATCTCGCCGGAATTGAAAAAACCTGGCAGTCGCTGGCTCATTTAGCGAAGGCACCAGGCATCACATTTGAGTGGATTGTGGTTGATGGGGATTCGCAAGACGGTACGGCAGAATTCCTGAAAAATCTCAATGGAAAGTACAACTTACGCTATGTCAGTGAACGAGATAACGGTATCTATGATGCCATGAACAAAGGGATTGAAATGGCTCATGGCCGTTATGCCTTGTTCCTCAATTCAGGTGATATTTTCCACCCGGAGATAGCAAACGTCGCACATCAGCTCGCTGCAATGCCCTTGACTGATAATGCAATGGTGATTGGTGATGCTTTATTAGATTTCGGTGATGGGACAAAAATAGCGCGCCTTGCAAAGCCCGGTTGGTATATTTACCACAGCTTACCGGCCAGCCATCAGGCAATATTTTTCCCGGTTTCTGGGTTGCGGAAACATCCTTACGATCTGCAATATAAAGTCTCATCTGATTATGCTTTGGCCGCGAAAATGTACAAAAGTGGTTACGCCTTTAAACGTATTAAAGGCCTGGTCTCTGAGTTTTCCATGGGGGGCGTGTCAACATCGAATAATGTTGAATTGTGTCATGATGCAAAAAATGTGCAGCGTAAGATATTAGGCGTACCTGGTATTATCGCGGAGTTATCATTCAAATTTCGTTTGCGTACTACCGGAAAAGCAAAAGCACTTTATAACAAGACTTAAATTTTCGGCTGAGTCTGCAGATCGAATTCGCACAAGTAATATCCGATAAAATCCTCAAGAGGATAATATGCAGGAATTAAATGGCTTCTCGGTACCGAAAGGTTTCCGGGGTGGGAGCCCTATTAAAGTACAACTGTGGTGGGCAGTGCAGGCAACATTATTTGCCTGGTCACCGCAAATATTTTATCGCTGGCGCTCATTCTTATTACGTTTATTTGGCGCACAAATTGGTAAAGGTGTTGTGATTCGCCCCTCGGTCAAAATTACATACCCATGGAAGTTAACGTTGGGTGATTATGCCTGGGTAGGGGATGACGCGGTGTTATATACGCTGGGTGATATTACCATCGGTGCCAATTCTGTGGTGTCACAAAAGTGTTATTTATGTACCGGCAGTCACGATTATATGAGCAAGCATTTTGATATTACCGCTGCACCGATTGTTATTGGCGAAAAATGCTGGTTGGCAACAGATGTATTTGTTTCACCTGGTGTGACGATAGGTAATGGCACCGTCGTCGGTGCCCGCAGCAGTATTTATAAATCATTACCGGCGAATGCCGTTTGTCGGGGAAATCCGGCGGTAGTGATTCGGGAGCGCGTATAGAACTTTCGCCTTCGCCCTCACCCTAGCCCTCTCCCCCAGGAGAGGGGATTGTACGGTGTTCTCCCTCATGAGAGGGGATTGTTCGACTTTCCCCCTCTCCCTCAGGGAGAGGGCCGGGGTGAGGGTGGTACAAAAATGTTAACAGAGGAAAAACATTATGACTAAAGTAGCTCTCATCACGGGTGTTACCGGACAAGACGGTTCATATCTGGCGGAACTGCTGCTGGAAAAAGGTTACGAAGTTCATGGCATCAAACGTCGTGCTTCTTCATTCAATACTGAACGTGTTGATCATATTTATCAGGATCCTCATGCCAGCAATCCAAAATTCCATCTGCACTACGGTGATCTGACGGACAGCTCAAACCTGACCCGTATTCTTTCCGAAGTGCAGCCGGATGAAGTGTATAACCTGGGCGCCATGAGCCACGTCGCGGTTTCTTTTGAATCCCCGGAATACACCGCAGATGTTGATGCGATGGGAACGTTGCGTCTGCTGGAAGCGATTCGGTTCTTAGGTTTAGAGAAGAAAACCCGTTTCTATCAGGCATCCACGTCCGAGCTTTACGGCCTGGTGCAGGAAACCCCGCAGAAAGAAACCACCCCTTTCTATCCGCGCTCCCCGTATGCGGTTGCGAAACTTTACGCCTACTGGATCACCGTAAACTACCGCGAATCCTACGGTATGTACGCCTGTAACGGCATTCTGTTTAACCACGAATCCCCACGCCGTGGTGAAACCTTCGTGACCCGTAAAATCACCCGCGCTATCGCCAACATCTCTCAGGGCCTGGAAAAATGCCTGTACCTCGGCAACATGGACTCCCTGCGTGACTGGGGCCATGCCAAAGATTACGTGAAAATGCAGTGGATGATGTTGCAACAAGACACGCCAGAAGACTTCGTGATTGCCACCGGTGTGCAGTACTCCGTGCGCCAGTTCGTGGAAATGTCCGCCGCGCAACTCGGTATCAAACTGCGCTTTGAAGGCACCGGTGTTGATGAGAAAGGCATTGTTGTTTCCGTAACTGGCCATGATGCTCCTGGCGTTAAACCAGGCGACGTGATTGTTTCTGTCGACCCGCGTTACTTCCGTCCTGCTGAAGTGGAAACCTTGCTGGGTGACCCAACCAAAGCACATGAAAAACTGGGCTGGAAACCAGAAATCACGCTCAGGGAAATGGTCGGCGAAATGGTCGCTAAAGACCTGGAAGCGGCGAAAAAACACTCGTTGCTCAAATCACACGGTTACGAGGTTGCCATCGCGCTGGAGTCCTGAGCATGAATAAACACCGTATCTTTGTTGCTGGCCATCGTGGGATGGTCGGCTCTGCCATTGTCCGTCAGCTTGAACAACGTGCTGACGTTGAGCTGGTGCTGCGTGGCCGTGATGAACTGAATCTGTTGGATGGTGCCGCGGTTAACGCTTTCTTTGCCGAACAGCGAATCGATCAGGTTTACCTGGCGGCGGCGAAAGTGGGCGGTATTGTTGCGAACAATACGTATCCTGCTGACTTCATCTACGAAAACATGATGATTGAGGCGAATATTATTCACAGTGCCCATACGCACAACGTGAATAAGCTGTTGTTCCTCGGTTCATCGTGCATTTATCCAAAGATGGCCAACCAGCCGATGGCGGAAAGCGAGCTGCTGCAAGGCACGCTTGAAGCCACTAACGAACCGTATGCGATTGCCAAAATTGCTGGCATCAAACTGTGCGAGTCATACAACCGCCAGTTTGGTCGCGATTATCGTTCGGTGATGCCAACCAATTTGTATGGCCCGCACGATAACTTCCACCCGAGCAATTCACATGTGATCCCCGCTTTGCTGCGTCGTTTCCATGAAGCGACAGAGCAGAACTCTCCTGACGTCGTGGTGTGGGGGAGCGGTACGCCAATGCGTGAGTTCCTGCACGTTGATGATATGGCGGCAGCCAGCATCCACATTATGGAGCTGGCGAGTGAAGTGTGGGCCGAAAATACCCAGCCCATGCTTTCACATATTAACGTCGGTACCGGGGTCGATTGCACCATCCGCGAGCTGGCGCAAACCATCGCGAAAGTGACGGGCTACCGTGGGCGCGTGGTGTTCGATGCCACCAAACCGGACGGCACGCCGCGCAAACTGTTGGATGTGACGCGACTGCGCCGTCTGGGTTGGTATCCGGAGATCACACTCGAGCCGGGTCTTGCCAGTACTTACCAGTGGTTCCTCGAAAACCAGCAACGGTTCCGGGGGTAAGCATGTTCCTGAGTGCTGAAGACTTCGCAACGGTCGTGAGTTCCACACCGCTTATCTCCATCGACCTGATTGTTGAAAATCAGGACGGCGAGTTCTTGTTGGGGCAACGCACTCAGCGCCCGGCGCAGAACTTTTGGTTCGTGCCGGGTGGCCGGGTACAGAAAGATGAAACGCTGGAGCAGGCTTTTGCTCGCTTAACCGAAGCCGAACTGGGTAAGCGTTTCGTGATGGCCGACGGCGAGTTTTACGGCGTGTGGCAGCACTTCTATGACGACAACTTCTCCGGGACGGATTTCTCAACGCACTACGTGGTGCTGGGATTCCGCCTGCGTGTCGATGCGAGCGCGCTGCAATTGCCAACCGCGCAGCACAGCGCATATCGCTGGTTAACGTCAGAGTCGTTGTTAGCGCGTGACGATGTCCATGACAACAGTCGCGCATATTTCCTTGCGGATAAAGCTAATAAGGTCATCGGGTTATGAAAATACTGGTGTATGGCATCAACTACTCGCCGGAACTAACCGGCATCGGTAAATACACCGGTGAAATGGTTGAGTGGATGACGCGCCAGGGCCATGAGGTGCGGGTGATCACCGCACCACCTTACTATCCGGTCTGGGAAGTGCATCCCGATTATTCATCCTGGAAGTACAAGAAAGAAGTCGGCGCGGCCACCGTCTGGCGCTGCCCATTATATGTGCCAAAACAGCCGTCAACGTTAAAGCGCCTGATCCATCTCGGCAGCTTTGCGCTGAGTTCATTCTTCCCGCTGCTGGCGCAACGTCGCTGGAAGCCGGATCGCATTATTGGCGTAGTGCCAACGCTGTTTTGCGTACCAGGTATGCGCCTGCTCGCGAAACTCAGCGGCGCACGTACGCTGTTGCATATCCAGGATTACGAAGTGGACGCCATGCTTGGCCTGGGAATGGCAGGTAAAAAGCAGGGGAAAGTAGCCCGTCTGGCTCAACGTTTTGAGCAAAGTGGTCTGCATAACGTCGATAACGTTTCGACCATTTCGCGTTCGATGATGAACAAAGCGGTAGAGAAGGGCGTGGACCAGCAAAAAGTGATCTTCTTCCCTAACTGGTCGGAAGTTGAACGTTTTCGCGGTATTTCCCACGAGGATGTTCTTGCGGTGCGCACCCGCTTACAACTGCCTGTTGATAAAAAAATCATTCTCTATTCCGGCAATATCGGGGAGAAGCAGGGGCTGGAAACCGTCATTGAGGTGGCTGCGCGTTTCGCTCATCAGCCATGGTTATTTGTGATTGTCGGCCAGGGCGGTGGCAAAGCGCGCTTGCAAAAACAGGCGCAGGAGAAGGGTTTGCAAAACGTGGTGTTCCATCCGTTACAGCCTTACGACGCACTGCCAGCGTTACTGCATCTCGCGGATTGCCACTTGGTTATTCAGCGTCGGGGTGCGGCAGATGCCGTGTTGCCTTCCAAGCTGACCAATATTCTTGCCGTGGGCGGCAATGCGGTGATTACCGCAGAACCGGAAACTGAGCTCGGCCAACTTTGCGAGGCATATTCCGGCATTGCCGTGTGTGTCGAGCCTGAATCGGTTGATGCGCTAGCGGATGGCATCGAGCGCTGCCTACAATTGCCGGTACTCAATACAGTGGCATGTGAATATGCCGAGCGCACGCTGGAGAAAGACAGCGTACTGAATCAATTTATTACTGACATTCGGGGTTAAAAATGAGCCAACTTTATCCGGTGATCATGGCTGGCGGGAACGGTAGCCGTTTATGGCCGTTGTCCCGCGTGCTTTACCCGAAACAGTTCCTGTGTCTGAAAGGGGAGCTGACCATGCTGCAAACCACCATTAGCCGTTTGAACGGTGTGGCGTGCGAAAGCCCGGTGGTGATTTGCAACGAAGAACATCGTTTTATCGTGGCTGAACAGCTACGTGAGCTAAACAAGCTGACGGAAAATATCGTTCTGGAACCCGCTGGCCGTAACACGGCCCCTGCAATTGCGCTGGCAGCCCTCGCGGCATTACGCAATCAGCCGGAACACGATCCGCTGATGCTGATCCTCGCGGCCGATCATGTGATTCAAAACGAAGAGGCATTTCGCGAAGCGGTTCGCAGCGCGCTGCCGTTTGCCGAAGCGGGGAAACTGGTGACGTTTGGTATCGTTCCTGACCTGCCGGAAACCGGTTATGGCTATATTCGCCGTGGGCAACCGCAGGCGGCAGAGACGGATGCGGTTGCGTTTAGTGTCGCGCAGTTCGTGGAAAAACCAGATTTATCAACCGCACAGGCGTACATCGCCAGCGGTGAGTATTACTGGAACAGCGGTATGTTCCTGTTCCGCGCCGGGCGCTACCTTGAAGAACTGAAAAAATTCCGCCCGGATATTCTCAGCGCCTGTGAAAAAGCGATGGCAAACGTAGACCCGGACCTGGATTTTGTCCGCGTGGACGAAGCGGCCTTCCTGAGCTGCCCGGATGAGTCTATCGACTATGCCGTGATGGAAAAAACCGCTGATGCCGTTGTCGTGCCGATGGATGCAGGCTGGAGCGACGTGGGCTCGTGGTCATCTCTGTGGGAAATCAGCACCAAAAACTCACAGGGCAATGTGCATCACGGCGATGTGATCAGTCACGATACTGAAAACAGCTATATCTATGCGGAGTCAGGGCTTGTCACCACCGTTGGTGTGAAAGACTTAGTCATCGTGCAGACCAAAGATGCGGTACTGATTGCCGACCGCGACCACGTGCAAAGCGTGAAAAAAGTGGTTGAGCAAATCAAGTTTGATGGCCGCCACGAACACCACAATCATCGCGAAGTGTATCGCCCGTGGGGAAAATACGACTCCATCGATGAAGGCGAGCGCTACCAGGTGAAACGCATTACCGTCAAGCCAGGCGAAGGGTTGTCTTTGCAGATGCATCACCACCGTGCTGAGCACTGGATTGTGGTGGCGGGCACCGCAAAAGTCACGTTGGGTGAAGAGACAAAATTGCTGGGCGAGAACGAGTCCATCTACATTCCTCTGGGCGTGACGCATTGCCTGGAAAACCCCGGAAAAATCCCGCTCGATCTGATTGAAGTGCGTTCCGGCACTTACCTCGCAGAAGACGATATCGTTCGTTTCGAAGACCGTTACGGGCGTATCTAACCCCATCACAATTTAATCATTCCCGCAGCCCGCGAGCCTGCGGGTTGGGTAACTGTTGCCCGAAGGAGTGGATATGACACAGAAATTAACCTGTTTTAAAGCCTACGACATCCGTGGAAAGCTGGGTGAAGAGCTGAACGAAGAGATAGCCGAACGTATTGGCCGCGCTTATGGCGAGTACCTGAAACCGAAGACCATTGTGCTGGGCGGTGATGTGCGCCTGACAAGCGAGCGGCTTAAGTTAGCGCTGGCAAAAGGGTTGCAGGATGCGGGCGTGGACGTGCTGGATATCGGCCTGTCCGGCACCGAAGAGATCTACTTCGCCACCTGGCATCTGGGCGTGGACGGTGGCATTGAAGTGACCGCCAGCCATAACCCGATGGACTACAACGGTATGAAACTGGTGCGCGAAGGTGCGCGCCCCATCAGTGGTGACACCGGCCTGCGCGATGTGCAGCGTCTGGCGGAAGCCAATGACTTCCAGCCTGTTGATGCAACCCAACGAGGTCGTTACCAGAAGATTTCCGTGGTTGAAGCCTACATTGACCACCTGTTCTCGTACATCAACGTCAACAATATCAAGCCGCTGAAGCTGGTGATTAACTCCGGTAACGGCGCGGCGGGCCCGATTATTGATGTCATCGAAGCACGCTTTAAGGCACTCAACGTGCCGCTGACGTTTATCAAAGTCCATAACACCCCGGACGGACATTTCCCGAACGGTATCCCGAATCCACTGCTGCCGGAGTGCCGCGCAGACACCCGCAACGCGGTGATTGAACACGGCGCGGACATGGGGATTGCCTTTGACGGCGATTTTGACCGCTGCTTCCTGTTCGATGAGCAAGGGCAATTTATCGAGGGTTACTACATCGTTGGCCTGCTGGCGGCGGCGTTCCTCGAAAAGCAGCCGGGGGCGAAGATTATTCATGATCCGCGTCTGTCGTGGAACACGGTGGATATCGTGGAGCGCGCAGGCGGCACGCCGGTGATGTCAAAAACCGGGCATGCGTTTATCAAAGAGCGTATGCGCCAGGAAGATGCGATTTACGGCGGCGAAATGAGTGCCCATCACTATTTCCGTGATTTTGCTTACTGCGACAGCGGGATGATCCCGTGGCTGCTGGTGACGGAGCTGTTGTGCCTGAAAGGGAAAACCCTGGGGGAGCTGGTGCACGACCGTATGGCGGCGTGGCCGGCAAGCGGGGAAATCAACAGCAAGCTGGCGGACCCGAAAGTGGCCATCGCCCGGGTGCAGCAGCATTTTGCGCCTCATGCTACAGAGGTGGACCACACCGATGGCGTGAGCATGGCGTTCGCGGAGTGGCGCTTTAACCTGCGGAGCTCCAACACCGAGCCGGTGGTGCGCCTGAATGTGGAATCTAAGCGCAATGAACCACTGATGCAGGCGCGAATACAAGAAATTATGGAACTGTTGAATCAGTGATTTGGGGAACGGATTAAGACAACCCTCACCCCGGCCCTCTCCCTGAGGGCGAGGGGGAAAACCTTACGATCCCCTCTATATGGGGTGAGGGGGAAAACCTTACGATCCCCTCTATATGGGGGAGAGGGGGAAAACCTTACGATCCCCTCTATATGGGGGAGAGGGGGAAAACCTTACGATCCCCTCTATATGGGGGAGAGGGAGAAAACCTTACGATCCCCTCTCCTGGGGGAGAGGGTTAGGGTGAGGGCGCTTATCCCGTATCATCTTGAATAAAGGTAAAACGATGACAAACCTAAAAAAGCGCGAGCTACCAAAAACGAACGCATCGTTAATCTCTATGGTGCAACGTTTTTCTGACATCACCATTATGTTTGTTGGGTTATGGATTGTGTGTCAGGTCAACGCGTTACCGTTTTTGTACATGCATTTACTGATGGCCTTACTGGCCCTTGTGGTTTTCCAGATGATTGGCGGCATGACCGATTTTTACCGTTCATGGCGCGGGGTGAAGATTTCCAGCGAACTGATGTTGTTGCTGCAAAACTGGACATTGAGCCTGATTTTTAGTGCCGGTTTACTGGCCTTTAATCCTGATTTTGACGGGTCTTTCTGGGTCTATCTCGCCTGGTATGTGTTGACCAGTTTCGGCATGATGTTCTGCCGCTCGTTTATCCGCCTGGGCGCCGGTTGGTTGCGCAATATGGGGTACAACACGCGCCGCATTGCAATCGCGGGTTCGATGCCCGTGGGCTATGCGCTTGCCGAGAGTTTCCGCAACGAGCCGTGGTTGGGATTTGATGTCAAGGGTGTGTATGACGACCAACAGCCGGAATCACCCCATGGCGATTATGCGGGCTGTTTCGCAGATTTGGTGGAACAAGCGCGGGCAGGGCGCATCGATAATATCTATATCGCGATGACCATGAGCGAAGAGGCGCGGATTAAATCACTGGTGCGTGAACTGACCGATACCACCTGCTCAGTGCTGCTGATCCCGGATGTTTTCACCTTCAATATTCTTAACGCCCGCACCGAGGAAGTGAACGGCGTACCGGTTGTGCCTCTTTTTGAAACCCCGTTAAACGGCATTAACCGTGTTCTGAAACGTCTCGAAGATATTGTGCTTGCTTCGCTGATCCTGCTGTTTATTTCGCCGGTGCTGTTGTGTATCAGCGCAGCGGTGAAATTGACCTCTCCTGGCCCCGTTATCTTCCGCCAGACGCGCTACGGCATGGACGGGAAGCCGATCAAAGTGTGGAAATTCCGCTCCATGAAAGTGATGGAAAATGACGCGGTCGTCACTCAGGCCACCAAGGGTGATAAGCGCATTACGCCAGTCGGTAATTTCTTGCGTCGTACCTCTCTGGATGAGTTGCCGCAATTTATCAATGTGCTAATGGGCGAGATGTCGATTGTCGGGCCGCGCCCGCATGCAGTGGCGCATAACGAGCAATATCGCTCGCTGATTGAAGGCTACATGCTGCGCCATAAAGTGAAACCGGGCATCACGGGCTGGGCACAAATCAACGGCTGGCGCGGTGAAACTGACACGCTGGAGAAAATGGAAAAGCGTGTTGAGTTTGATCTGGAATACATCCGCGAATGGAGCCTGTGGTTTGACATCAAAATTGTCTTTCTGACCATTTTCAAAGGCTTTGTTAACAAAGCCGCCTATTGAGTGAGTCCGCAATGAGTCTGAGAGAAAAAACCATCAGCGGTGCCAAATGGTCTGCCATCGCCACGGTGATTATTATTAGCCTTGGCCTGGTGCAGATGACCGTGCTGGCACGGGTTGTCGACAATCACGAGTTTGGCCTGCTGACGGTTTCGCTTGTGATCATCGCGCTGGCCGATACGTTGTCAGATTTTGGCATTGCCAACTCGATTATCCAGCGCAAAGAGATAAGCCACCTCGAGCTAACCACGTTGTATTGGCTGAATGTCGGCCTTGGGCTTGCGGTATTCGCGGTGGTGTTTTTACTAAGCGATGTTATCGCTTCGGTACTGAATACCGCAGCGCTTGCACCACTGATTAAAACACTGTCGTTCGCTTTTATCGTTATCCCACACGGGCAGCAGTTCCGCGCACTAATGCAAAAGGAACTGGAGTTTTCAAAGATTGGCTCGATTGAAACGGTATCGGTCATAGCGGGCTTTACCGTGACGGTTGGGGCTGCGATGGTTTACCCGTTCGCCATGACGGCGATCATCGGTTATCTGGTTAACACCGTGGTTCGCACCTCGCTGTTTGGTTTCTTTGGCCGCAAAATTTATCGCCCTGGCCTGCACTTTTCCCTGAAATCTGTCAGCTCGAATCTGAAGTTCGGTGCATGGCTAACGGCTGACAGCATTATCAATTATGTGAATACCAATCTCTCAACGTTAGTGCTGGCGCGAATTCTTGGTGCCAGCATCGCTGGGGGCTACAACCTCGCCTATAACGTGGCGGTGGTACCACCGATGAAGCTGAATCCGATTATCACCCGCGTGCTGTTTCCTGCTTTTGCCAAGATTCAGGACGATACCGACAAGTTACGTGTCAACTTCTACAAATTGCTGTCGATTGTCGGGATTATTAACTTCCCGGCGCTGCTCGGCCTGCTGGTGGTTTCGAATAATTTTGTGCCGCTGGTGTTTGGTGAGAAATGGCAGTTTATTACGCCGATCCTGCAACTGCTGTGTGTGGTTGGCCTGTTGCGCTCCATTGGTAACCCGATTGGATCGCTGTTGATGGCAAAAGCACGTGTCGATATCAGCTTTAAATTCAATGTATTCAAAACCTGCTTGTTTATCCCCGCGATTATTATCGGCGGCCATATGGCGGGTGCGCTGGGCGTCACGCTGGGTTTTTTGTTGGTGCAGGTAGTGAACACCGTACTGAGCTATTTCGTGATGATTAGGCCGGTGCTCGGCGCAAGCTTCCGCCAGTACATTCAAAGTATCTGGCTGCCGTTTTACCTTTCTATTCCAACCATTGTGATCAGTGGCTCGCTGGGCTTTGCCCTGAAAGGGCTGCTCTCGCTCGGCTTGTTGTTGGGCGTACAAATTGCGGCTGGAGTGTTGGCCTTTATCGTCATGCTGGCGCTGTCGCGCAATGCGCTAGTGGTAGAGATGAAACGCCAGTTTATTCGAACGCCCCCTCACCCTAACCCTCTCCCTCAAGGGAGAGGGGACTGAACGTTTTCTCCCTCGCCTTAGAGAGAGAGGACTGACCGGTTTTCTCCCTCGCCTTAGATAGAGGGGACTGACCGGTTTTCTCCCTCGCCTGAGAGAGGGGACTGACCGTTTTCTCCCTCGCCTAAGAGAGAGGGGACTAACCGGTTTTCTCCCTCTCCTGGGGGAGAGGGCTGGGGTGAGGGCATACATTTAAGAACGAGGTCTGTATGAAATTATTGATTCTTGGCAACCACACGTGCGGCAACCGTGGTGATAGCGCCATTTTGCGCGGACTGATTGATGCGATTACTACCATTGATGACACCGTGCAGGTTGATGTGATGAGCCGCTATCCGGTGAGTTCCGCGTGGCTGTTGGGTCGCCCGGTTCTGGGGGACACCCTGTATAAGCAGATGAAGCAACATAACAATGCGGTTGGGTTGATGGGGCGGGTTAAAAAAGTCCTGCGCCGCAAGTATCAGCACCAGGTTTTGCTGGCGAAAGCCACTGATAACGGGCGGCTGCGTAATATTTCCATCCCACAAGGATTTATCGATTTCGTTAAGTCGCTGCAAACCTATGACGCGATTATTCAGGTCGGCGGTTCGTTTTTTGTCGATTTATACGGTGTTTCGCAGTTTGAACATGCGCTGTGCAGCTTTATGGCGAAAAAGCCGGTTTACATGATTGGCCACAGCGTAGGGCCGTTCCAGGATCCGCAGTTTAATCACCTGGCAAGCTATGTCTTCGGCAATACGGAGTCGCTGATTTTGCGTGAATCCGTCAGCCTCGATTTGATGAAAAGAAGCAATATTGATTGCAGCAAAGTGGAGCAGGGTGTGGATACGGCCTGGCTTGTAGAACATCACAATGACAGCTTCGTGCCGAGCTACGCCGTGCAGCATTGGTTCAATACCATCAAACGCAAGAAAACGGTGGCGATTACGCTGCGTGAGCTGGCGCCTTTTGATAAGCGCCTGGGCACCACTCAGCAAGCCTATGAGCAGGCGTTTGCCTCTGTGGTGAACCGCATTATTGAACAGGGTTATCAGGTGCTGGCACTTTCGACCTGTACGGGCATCGACAGCTACAACAAAGATGACCGGATGGTGGCGCTAAATCTTCGCCAGTACATCAATAACCCCGAGGAATACCACGTGGTGATGGATGAGCTTAATGACCTTGAAATGGGCAAAATTCTCGGAGAATGTGAGCTGACAGTCGGCACGCGCCTGCATTCAGCCATTATTTCCATGAACTTTGGTACGCCTGCCATTGCTATCAATTATGAACACAAATCCGCGGGCATCATGCAGCAGCTTGGCATGCCGGAAATGGCAATTGAAATCCGCCAGCTTCTGAATGGTTCCCTTCAAAGTGTGGTGGCCGACGTCTTAGGGCAACTACCGGCAATCAATGAACGCCTCGCTTACGCGGTACGTGCCGAACGTGCTGATGGTCGGCGCATGGTGGAGTCAGTTCTGGCGCGAGTGAAGGGGGCTAAATGAAAGTCGGCTTCTTCTTGCTTAAATTCCCTGTGGCATCCGAAACCTTCGTGCTCAACCAGATCGTTGCATTTATTGATATGGGTTATGAGGTGGAAATCGTTGCTATCCAGAAGGGAGATTTGAACCATACCCACTCGGCATTCAAAGAGTACAAGCTTGCGGAAAAAACCACCTGGCTGATGGATGAACCCGCAGGCAAGGCGGCAAAACTGCAATCCCGAGCGCTGAATACGCTACGTGGTGCGCTGCGTCCACGAACCTGGAAGGCGTTGAATACGAAACGCTATGGCGAGGAAGCTCGCAATTTAATTCTTTCCTCCATTTGTGGCCGTAACTCTCAGCCAGTGCAGGCTGATGTCTTTATTGCTCATTTCGGCCCTGCCGGTGTGACGGCGGCAAAATTACGCGAGCTTGGGTTGCTGAGAGGCAAAATTGCCACGGTATTCCATGGGATTGATATTTCAGGACGTGAGGCGCTGGCGCACTACACCCCTGAATATCAAAAGCTCTTTGCCCGTGGTGATTTGATGTTGCCGATAAGCGAATTGTGGGCAGGACGCTTGCAAAAAATGGGCTGTCCGGCCAACAAAATTACCGTCTCGCGCATGGGCGTGAATATGGAACGGTTTTCGCAACGCGCCGTTAAAAAGCCGGCGAAAACGCTGGAGATTATCTCGGTGGCTCGGTTGACCGAGAAGAAAGGATTGCATGTGGCGATTGATGCCTGCGCGTTGTTAAAAGAACGAGGCGTGAGTTTTCGTTACAACATCCTTGGTATTGGCCCATGGGAAACGCGGTTGCGTACGCTTATCGAACAAAATCAACTCGATGATGTGGTGTTTATGCCGGGCTTTAAGCCGAACCACGAAGTTAAAACGATGCTCGATGAGGCCGATTTGTTCCTACTTCCATCGGTCACGGGCGTTGACGGCGATATGGAAGGGATCCCTGTGGCTCTGATGGAAGCGATGGCGGTGGGTATCCCGGTTCTGTCTACCGTGCATAGCGGTATCCCGGAGTTAATTGATTCGGGACGTTCCGGCTGGCTGGTGCCCGAAAACGATGCGGGAGCGCTCGCCGATAGCTTACAGGCCTTCGGTCATATCGATGAAAGTGAACTCAAACCCATGTTGCAACTGGCGCGTGAAAAAGTTGAAACCGAGTTCAATCAGCACGTTATCTATCAGCAGTTAGCTCGTCAGCTACAGACGCTGTAAACCCATTTAGTGAAGCTTCACGGGGATGTATGCGCAAAAAATTTGAATTGACCAACCCTTCATTTTCCTCCTCCCGTCGCAAGTTACTCAAAGCCAGCTCTGTTCTGGCTGCGGTACCCTTCATATTGCCCCGTAGTGTGTTAGCTGGGGCAGGCAACAGCGAGGTTAGTGTCCAGAAATTCTATAGCGGCGACTGGATTGCCGCCTTTAAACAAGCTTTCTCAGCCGCTGATGTCGTATCTGTCCCTGCCGATTTAGTCTGTGACAACATCAATACCGCCATTTTTATGCCACAAGGTAAAACCTTACAGGTTGCTGGTGGCTTAAAAGGTAATGGTAAAGGGCGTTTTGTGATGCAGGACGGCTGCCAGATTTTGGGGGGAAAGGGAGGGCGGTTTCACAATATCATCCTTGATGTGCGGGGCTCAGACTGCACTATCAAAGGTATTGATATGAGCGGTTTTGTGCCGGTGACTCAAATCTACATCGGCGGAAAAGATAAGCGCACCATGCGCAACCTGGTGATTGATAACATTCGGGTGCACGATGCGAACTACGCCATTTTGCGGCAAGGGTTCCACAATCGCATGGAAAACGTCAGGATTACCAACGGCCACTTCAGTCGTTTGCAGGGTGATGCTATCGAATGGAATGTGGCGATAAACGACCACGACTTGCTTATCTCCGACCATGTGATTGAAAACATTGATTGCACCAATGGAAAGGTCAACTGGGGGATTGGTATTGGGCTTGCGGGAAGTACCTATGACAATGACTATCCCGAAGATCAGGCGGTAAAAAATTTTGTTGTTGCCAATATTACCGGCAGCAACTGTCGTCAGTTGGTTCATGTCGAAAACGGCAAACACTTTATCATTCGCAATATAAAGGCGCGGAATATCAATCACACGTTTAGTAAGAACGCGGGGATCGATAACGCGACAGTCGCAATTTATGGGTGTGATAACTTCGTCATTGATAATGTTGATATGGTCGACAGTGCGGGATTTCTGATTGGTTATGGTGTTATCAAAGGTAAGTATTTGTCTATTCCACAAAATTTTAAGCTTAACGACATTGCGCTGGATAACACCCAAATGCCTTATAAAAGTCGTGGAATCCAGATTTCGTCGGGCAATGCGACCTCTTTTGTGGCAATCACCGATGTGGCGATGAAACGAGCAACGCTTGAACTGCATAACAAACCGCAACACTTGTTTCTGAGAAACGTCGACGTGATGCAGTATTCTGCTGTAGGTCCCGCGTTGAAGCTAAACTTTGACCTGCGCAAAGATGTGCGTGGCCGTTTTATGGCCAAAGACGACACGTTGCTTTCGCTTGCTAATGTGCGGGCTGTGAACGAAAAAGGGCACAGTTCGGTAGATATCGACAGGGTGGATCAGCAGCATGTGAATACCCATGGGTTGAATTTTGCTCTGCCAATGGTTAATAAATAAATCGTCAAGTCACTTTGCGATTTATCTGAGGGTTCAGGCGTATTAAAAAAAGGTTTTTAGTTTTGTAGGCTTTGTTGAGGAAGTTAAAATGACGTACTACTTTGGCTCAATTCATGCTGGCATCAAAGCACGAAAAGACTATAATCCTCCAACCATTTCGAGGTGGGTTTGAATATGATTAATTTGAAAGCAGTTATTCCGGTAGCAGGTTTGGGTATGCATATGTTGCCCGCAACAAAGGCTATTCCAAAGGAAATGCTACCGATCGTTGATAAGCCGATGATTCAATACATCGTCGACGAGATCGTAGCTGCAGGAATCAAAGAAATCGTATTGGTGACGCACTCTTCAAAGAATGCGGTTGAAAACCATTTCGACACCTCCTATGAACTGGAAGCTCTGCTTGAGCAACGCGTGAAGCGCCAGTTGCTTGCCGAAGTCCAGTCCATTTGCCCTCCTGGCGTGACCATCATGAATGTGCGTCAGGCTCAGCCCTTAGGCTTGGGTCATTCTATTTTGTGCGCCCATCCGATTATTGGCGACAATCCATTTGTTGTTGTATTACCTGACGTTATACTTGATGGCGCCAGCGCTGACCCATTGCGCTATAATTTGGCGGCAATTGTTGAGCGTTTCAAAGAAACTGGGCGCAGCCAGGTGCTGGCAAAACGTATGCCTAACGAAGACTTGTCCGAGTATTCGGTTATCACCACTGAAGAACCGTTAAACAATGATGGGCAGATTGGTCGCATTGTTGATTTCGTGGAGAAACCCGATCAGCCACAGACTTTAGATTCTGACCTGGCGGCTGTGGGCCGTTATGTTCTGTCTGCTGATATCTGGCCTGAGCTTGAGAAAACAGAGCCAGGTGCTTGGGGACGAATCCAACTGACAGACGCCATTGCTGCATTGAATCAAAAGCAAGCGGTTGAAGCGGCTTTGATGACTGGCGAAAGCTATGACTGCGGTAAGAAAATGGGTTACATGAAGGCGTTTGTTAATTATGGTTTGCGCAACCATAAAGAAGGCCAGAAGTTCAGGGACAGCATTCAGAAATTACTGGCTCGTTGATTTTTTTCAATCAATGATGACCAAAGTCTGATGAAAAGAACGGCAGTCAAAAGTGGCAGTACGGTTACATGTTTGTAATTGTGCTGCTGCAGACTGCCGTTTTTTTTGAGATGATTTTGAGACAAAAATTTTACGGGCAGCAGTATCACATTCCAATGAAAGACATAAAAACACTGGTTAAATAATCAGTTTCTAACAGTTGAGTTCATTCGAATGTGTTGCAAAAATTTAGCCATGCGCCAGCCTACTCGGTGGCATGTGAAAAGTATCAGTACACTGGTAGCTGTTGAGCCAGGGGCGGTAGCATGGCTATAGCAAAATTTCATATTTCTTAATTTTATTCCTCATTACCTGAAGTAAAATCATACATCCGATAATTATTTATCGAGAAAAAATTTTACGAGATTATAGAGAGATTTTACCCGTGAAAATTCTTGTTACTGGTGGCGCTGGTTTTATAGGTTCAGCGGTCGTTCGTCATATCATAAATAACACCCAAGACAGCGTCGTTAACGTCGACAAATTAACCTATGCAGGTAATCTTGAATCGTTGGCCGACGTCTCTGAAAATGGTCGTTATGCCTTTGTTCAGGCAGATATCTGCGACAGAAATGCAATGGACGCAATTTTTGCAGAACATCAGCCGGATGCCGTTATGCATTTGGCTGCTGAAAGTCACGTTGACCGTTCAATCTCTGGTCCTGCTGAATTTATCGAAACCAATATCGTTGGTACTTATACACTGCTTGAAGCAGCTCGCGCTTATTGGTCGCAAATGAATGATGAACGCAAGGCAACTTTCCGTTTCCATCATATTTCTACTGACGAAGTTTACGGTGATTTGCCGCATCCGGATGAATGCTCGGCAGGGGAGGTCCTTCCTCTATTTACCGAAACAACGTCTTATGCACCAAGTAGCCCTTATTCAGCGTCAAAAGCTTCGAGCGATCATTTAGTTCGCGCCTGGCAGCGGACTTATGGTCTTCCTTGCATCGTAACTAATTGCTCGAATAACTATGGGCCGTATCACTTCCCGGAAAAGTTAATTCCATTGGTTATTTTGAACGCGCTTGAAGGTAAGAATCTGCCTGTTTACGGGAAAGGCGACCAGATTCGTGACTGGTTATACGTTGAAGATCACGCTCGAGCACTGTATACCGTGGTGACTCAAGGCACATTGGGTGAGACTTACAACATCGGTGGTCATAATGAGAAGAAAAACCTTGATGTGGTGCTGACTATTTGTGATCTGCTGGATGAGTTAGTTCCTAAGAATACCTCATATCGTGAGCAAATTACTTATGTTGCTGACCGTCCTGGTCACGATCGCCGTTATGCTATTGATGCCAGCAAAATAAGCCATGATTTGAACTGGAAACCGCAAGAAACTTTCGAAAGTGGAATTCGTAAAACGGTTGAATGGTATCTAACCCATCAACAATGGGTCGATAATATTAAAAGCGGCACCTATAAATCATGGATTGAGAAAAATTACGGTGAACGTAAATGATTATTTTATTGTTCGGTAAAACAGGGCAGGTAGGTTGGGAATTACAACGTTCACTGGCGCCACTTGGGAATGTCATCGCAGTCGATGTCCATTCGACTGAATACTGTGGTGATTTCAGTAATCCAGAAGGGGTTGCTGAAACAGTACGACGCGTGAAACCAGATGTGATCGTGAATGCGGCAGCGCATACCGCAGTCGATAAAGCAGAAAGTGAGCGTGATTTTGCGCAACTGCTCAATGCGACAAGTGTGGAAGCGATTGCAAAAGAAGCAGAAAAAATTAATGCCTGGCTTGTCCACTACTCCACAGATTATGTATTCCCAGGCGATGGTGAAAAACCTTGGGTCGAGTCTGATGCCACTGCGCCATTAAATATCTATGGTGAAACGAAGCTTGCTGGTGAAATTGCTGTGCAGCAGCATTGTAAAAAACACCTCATTTTTCGCACGAGTTGGGTATTTGCTGGTAAAGGTAATAACTTCGCAAAAACAATGTTGCGCCTGGCTAAAGAACGCGAAGAACTTTCTATTATTAGCGATCAATTTGGTGCGCCGACAGGTGCCGAGCTATTAGCAGATTGCACGGCGCACGCTATTGCGACCGCAATGCGTAAACCGGACGTAGCCGGGCTGTATCATTTGGTGGCATCAGGAACAACAACCTGGTTTGATTATGCCAATCTGGTATTTGCTGAAGCTGAAAAAGCAGGTTTGGTATTAGCGGTAAATAAAACGAATCCGGTACCGACGACAGCATATCCGACACCTGCCCGACGTCCTCATAACTCGCGGCTTGATACCCGTAAATTCCAGCAGACTTTTGGTTTAACCTTACCTGCATGGGATGTGGGCGTTAAACGAATGCTCGCTGAGATTTTTGCTGCAGCAAATGCTCAATAAATAAGATTAATCAGTGGCCTCGATGCAGGGCGCTTCAATAAATTGGAATATAAAATATGACTTCACGTAAAGGGATTATTCTTGCAGGTGGTTCTGGTACTCGTTTGTATCCGGTAACCATGGCTGTCAGCAAACAGTTACTACCTATTTATGACAAGCCTATGATTTATTATCCGTTGAGCACACTGATGCTGGCGGGTATTCGTGATATTTTAATTATTAGTACCCCGCAAGATACTCCACGCTTTGAACAATTGCTTGGCGATGGTTCGCAATGGGGTATCAACTTGCAATATAAAGTTCAGGAAAGTCCTGATGGTTTGGCTCAGGCCTTCATCATCGGTGAAGAGTTTATTGGTAATGATGATTGTGCTTTGGTACTGGGCGATAACATCTTCTACGGCCATGATCTTCAGAAGCAGCTCGAAAATGCTGTAGCTAAAGAATCCGGAGCAACGGTATTTGCATACCATGTACATGACCCTGAACGTTATGGTGTCGTTGAATTCGATAAAGCCGGTAAAGCTATTTCTCTTGAAGAAAAACCTCTTGAACCGAAAAGTAATTACGCGGTTACTGGCCTATATTTCTACGATAACAGTGTTGTCGAAATGGCGAAAACCCTTAAGCCTTCACCACGTGGTGAATTAGAAATTACTGATATCAACCGTATCTATATGGAACAGGGTCGTATGTCTGTTGCCATGATGGGGCGCGGTTATGCATGGTTGGATACTGGTACACATCAGAGTTTAATTGAAGCAAGTAATTTCATTCAGACTATTGAGTTACGCCAGGGGTTGAAGGTTGCATGCCCTGAAGAGATTGCATTCCGTAAAGGCTTTATTGATGCGGAGCAGGTTAAGAAATTGGCGGCACCATTAATTAAGAATGATTATGGGCAGTATTTGCTGAAGATGATTAAATAAAACTAAGTTGCCGGTAAGATGTACATCTTATATTTATAACGAATAAACTTACCGGCAAGAAAATTTCTTTGCTAACTTAACTTTTAGATGTCTTGTTGATTTTTATTTTTAAGGTTTTTTATTCGTGCCCTTATTGATTTTATTTTACACAAATATTTTTTAAAAGTATATGCTGCGATTTTCGGTTTTTTAGGTTTTTATTTTGAGTTGAATGTTATTATTTTATTTTTTAAGTGCGTCATGTTAAATCCATTAAATCCATAAAATCTATTTATACTTTTATTTTACAATTACATTTAGGCTAAAAATGAGTCTTATTAAAAATAGCGTCTGGAATTTGGCCGGATATGTTATACCTACTGCAATAGCAATACCTGCACTAGGATACTTGGCAAGAGTATTAGGATTGGAGTTATTTGGAATTTATACTTTAGCTATTGCTATTGTTGGTTATGCCGGTATTTTTGATGTGGGTTTAACAAGAGCTATAGTAAGGGAGATTGCATTATTTAGAGATGAGCCAGACGAAAGAAAACTCATTATTTCAACGTCTACGATTTTTATCCTCCTGTTTGGTTCTTTGGGAATGCTTGTTATATATATGTTCATCCCAAACATTGTCCATATGTTAAACATTTCCAGCTTGCATATTCATGAAGTAGAGATTTCTCTTAAAATTCTGGTATTCTCTATCCCTTTATTTCTTCTGAACCAGCTTTGGATGTCGATTCTGGAAGGGGATGAAAAATTCTCCATACTAAATATACAAAGGAGTATTGGTAGTTCAGTAATCGCAGGGCTTCCGGCACTATTTGTATGGTTAGAACATAGCTTAGTATATGCGATAATAGGTTTACTAGTTGGGAGAGGAATTTCATTTATTATTTCATTTGTCATAGTGAGAGGGGAAATTATAAGTGCAAAACTGCGGTTTAATCCTTCCACGTTTAAAAGGCTTATATTTTTTGGTGGTTGGATTACTGTGAGCAATATTATTAGCCCAGTAATGGTTTATTTTGATAGGTTCGTAATATCAAATTTGTTGGGGGCGAAATTTGTAAGTTACTACACTGCGCCATCCGAGGCCGTGTCTCGTTTAGGCTTGATCCCTGGAGCCTTATCCAGAGCTGTTTATCCCCGATTAAGCAATACTACTAATAAAGATGAATTCCGCAAGCAATTGAAGTTCTCCTATAAATTAATGATGCTAGGTTGTTTACCTATTGTTATTTTTGGAATTGTATTTTCCAAAAACATTCTTGGTATCTGGATGGGGCAGGAATATGCAATTCACTCGTATTACATTTTATGTATATTACTTATAGGCTTCTTTTTTAATTCAATTGCACAAATTCCATTTACCGCAATACAGTCTGTAGGAAAGGCGAAAGTAACTGCATTGCTGCATTGTATAGAAATAATTCCATATCTGTGTGTGTTATATTATTTTGTCAAATGGTATGGGATTACTGGTGCAGCTTATGCATGGTGCCTCCGTGTTGTACTGGATTGCTTATTTTTAGTATTGATCTCAAATGTGTATACCAATAGGCACCGAGGGATATAATGAATTATGATGTGGTTTTAGCGTCTTATAATGGTGCTAGTTATATTGTTGAACAACTGGATAGCATTGCACAGCAAACATTTTTACCATATAGCGTAATAATCAGAGACGATGGCTCAACTGATAATACGGTGGAAATTATTGAAGCGTATATAACAACATCACATTTAAATATAAAAATAATTAAAGATGGGGTAAATGTTGGTTATATAAAAAACTTTGAAGTTTTAATCCAGCAGTGTACGTCCGAAATGGTTTTTTTCAGTGACCAAGATGATATTTGGGATAAACATAAAGCTGAAGTTATATGTAATAAATTTAAAGATAATCCAAATGCAAATGCCATTTTTACTGATGCGTATCTGATCAATAACTCCAAAACTATTATTGGGGAGTTATGGGAGCATGTCAACTTCAAACCTTTTGAACAAGCGTTGTCTTTAGAAAGAATCTTAGCTGCTAATGTTGTAACAGGGGCAACTTTAGCTACTAGAAGAGATTTTCTGATTAGGTTAATACCGTTTCCTAAACTCGTTCCACATGATTATTGGATTGCTACCAATGCTGTTATTTGTAATAGCCTTAATTACTGTGAAGATAAGTTAATTTTATACAGACAACATGATAATAATCAAATTGGAGCTAAAAGAACCAATATTATACAAAAGGTAAAGAACGCGATAAATTTAGCGAAACTAACTCGACGGTTGGAACATTATAGACAATCAGACGAGTTACTTAACAACTTGCTTTCAAGAAATATTATAAATGCTAACAGTAGTGTAATTAAAAATCATATACATTACCTTCATCTTATGGATATTATTTACTCTGGAAGAATAAGTAACAGTGATTTAGTAGAAACAAAAAATCTTTTTTATGTTTTTACTAATGTTGATTATTTAAGAAATAAAAAATTAAAAATATTTTTAACTGATTTATTAGATGCAATATTGTTGCGCACATTTTATAAACAAAAATATTAAATAATGTTGAATGATATTTATCTGGAAAATAAGAGAATTAAATTTATCAATGAAAAATCCAAGTAACAATCTATGCGCAATTATAGTTACATATAATCCTTCAGTAGAGCACGTGATAGGATTAGCAAGTAATCTTCGTGAACAAAACAGTGATGTTTTAATTGTAGATAACAGCCCCTCAATTAACGAGTTACTAGCAAATCATAACGTTTTTAATTATATTTGGTTGGGAGGAAATAAAGGTATTGCTGCAGCACAAAATGTTGGAATTAAAAAATGTTTAGATGAACATTATGAATACCTTATTTTCTTTGATCAAGATAGTAAAATTAGCAGTCATTTTATCAGTTCATTATCAAACCCAATGATCGATAACCAATATCAAGTATGTGCTCCTGTATTTTTTGATGAAACAAGAGGTTTCGAATATGCGATTACCGATATCAGAAAAAATGGGAAACGTGTGAAACTTTACTCTAAAAATTCTACTGAACCTTTTACCTCATCAGTTGTTATTTCATCTGGTACTTTGGTTAGAAAAGATGTGTTTAATACAGTCGGTCTAATGGATGAAGGTTTATTTATCGATTATGTTGATACCGAATGGTGCCTTAGATGTTTTGATAAAGGCATACTAGTTTATATCATCCCTCAGGCAAAAATGCTCCATTCAATTGGTGATCGTTCCTTTGATATTTTTGGATTTTGTGTGCCTGTTCATTCCGCTGTTCGTCGGTATTATAGAGTGCGAAACTCCATTCATCTTTTAAAATATCCACATGTGCCAAAATTGCTTGCGGCAAGAGAAATTGTTTTTAGTTTTATACACTCGATGATACTGGTGATTAAACAACCAGACAAAAAAAGTTATTTAAAATCATTCCTTACAGCCTTAATAGATGGTGTTAGGGGCGTCAGAGGCGAAAACCCGCGAACACATCGATAAATAAAAATATATGTGTTACTGAATTTTATATTTGAGAATCAATTAATGGAAAGAGTAGCAATATTGCTTGCGGTATATAATGGTCGTCAATGGATTGATGAGCAACTCCAATCAATCTTAGAGCAAAAAAATGTAGGCTTAGATGTCTATATTAGTGTTGATCTTTCAGATGATGGGTCTTACGAACATTTAGTAACTACATATTCACATTTGCCAAATATTCATATTTTAGACTATGGAAAAAGATATGGATCTGCAGGAAGTAATTTTTATCGTTTAGTACTTGATTCTCCTATCGATAAGTATGATTACGTGTCTTTTTGTGATCAAGATGATGTCTGGTTTGATAATAAAATTCAGCGTGCTATTAAAATGATCGAACAAAAGCACGTTGATGCTTACTCTGGCAATGTTGTTGCCTTTTGGGAAAATGGTAAAGAATGTTTAATAAGTAAGTCTCAACCACAGGTTGAGTATGATTTTCTTTTTGAAGCAGCCGGGCCTGGATGCACCTATGTATTCAAACGTTCTTTGGCATGTGATTTCAAACAATTTCTTTTAAATTCGACCGATGCGGTTAATGTTGCCCTGCACGATTGGTTATTATATTCATTTTCACGGGTCAATAATTATACATGGTATATTGATGATGTACCTTTTATGAAGTATAGGCAGCATGCTAGCAATCAAGTCGGTGCAAACAATAGTATCAAGGCTGGTTTTAAAAGGCTAAAACTAGCTAAGTGTGGTTGGTATAAAAACGAAGTCAATAAACTATGTGTAGTCTTAAAATTTGAAAATGATCCTATTGTAGATATGATTAAAAGAAATGATTTTAAACGCACGCTTCTAATGTTGTTGAATATTACAAAGTTTAGACGACGTTTTCGCGATAGATTGATGTTGGCAGTTTTTATATTATTGCGATGGGTGTAATTGCTTTAGCAAACAATCATCTATATGCAATGTTTTAATTCCTGCACCATAAATGAATAATTTAAAAGCCTTGAAAACATCATGATTAATCTAAATAAAATATTATTATTTCTTTTGACTTTCGAAATTATTTTTGGTGGCGGTGGAAGAATGTTTGAGCCTCTGGGGATATTTCCAGTTAGGTATTTATTATTTGCACTTGCTTTAGCGCTCTTTGTTTTTAACGTTATAACTAAACTTTCTAAAACAACTCCTCGCAATTTATTTCTGGTGAGCTCAGTTCTGTTTCTTCCATTATATGGCGTTATAGTTGGGGTCATGGTAGGTAATAGTTTAACTGATATTTTGTTCGATCTACAACCCTACATATACACCCTTGTTATATTATTTTTATGCTTTAATGATATGTCAATCAGAAAATATGCATTATATATTTTTCTAAAGACAACAAAATATTACGCGATAATTGCTTCTTGTGTGTATATTGCATACATAATTTTATTACGCGTTGGGGTTATCAATTTCGGGTATGTTTACAGTATACTTTCAACCTCAAGTGAGTTTTTCTTTAGGCCGGGTGGTGCGTTTTTTGCAAAATCTTTCTTTTTCATTGGTGTTGGTGCAATAATTTTTTTCTCCGAGAAGAAAAATTATTTGTTCTTACTGTGCATGATGGCTCTTTTCTTAACTGAAACAAGGGGAGTTTTCCTTTTTACAGGGGTTGCGGCTTTAATTGTTAGTTGCAGAATTAATAGTTTTATTAAAAATTTTTCTTTGGTTTCAATTGCTATAATAGCATGTGTTGCGCTTCTAATAATTGTTGGAGGAAGGGCTGGGGATTCAGACTCTGTTCGATTGAATGACTTTTATTATATAGTGAAGGGTATGACTTCGACTTCTTTAATCTTCGGAGAAGGGTTTGGTTCTGCTATTCTAGGAAGAGGCAGGATAGAAGTGGTTCCTTTGGAATTACTTTACAAAACAGGTGCAATTGGTATCTTTTTGTCTATGCTCCCATTATTAGTTGTAATCTATAAAGGCATAGTTAAATCTTCAAGAATTGAAGACTTACAGGTATCCTGCATTCTTATTTTTGCTGCAGGGGTATCTCTGACAAATCCTTTCCTTTATACCCCTATGGGTATTTACATTATTGGTATAGCTATACTAAGCCTTGAAGTTTATCGTCCGGTTGCTAATTTTAATAAAAATAATCTAACAATCTCGGATAATAGATGATTTATATACAGGCATCGTGATTATATATTTTCTTCGCGATGGACCTAAAGCTGATTTTTTGTTATTGATACAATTAATGACAAACCTGAGTTAACATCAACAGAACATTAGTACGGCGTTGAAGTCGTAGTAACCTTCCAAAGACAGGAGTAAGTAATGTCCAAACAGCAAATCGGTGTCGTTGGCATGGCAGTAATGGGGCGTAACCTCGCGCTGAACATTGAAAGCCGTGGCTATACCGTTTCCGTGTTCAACCGTTCAGGCGATAAAACTGAAGAAGTCATCGCTGAGAACCCGGGCAAGAAGCTGGTTCCTTACTATACCGTGCAAGAGTTTGTCGAATCTCTGGAAACTCCACGTCGTATCTTATTGATGGTTAAGGCGGGTGAAGCTACGGACAAAACCATCGACTCCCTGAAGCCGTATCTTGAGAAAGGCGATATCTTGATTGATGGTGGTAACACCTTCTACCACGATACCATTCGTCGTAACCGTGAACTGTCTGCTGAAGGGTTCAACTTCATCGGTACTGGTGTATCCGGTGGCGAAGAAGGGGCGCTCAAAGGCCCATCCATCATGCCTGGTGGTCAGAAAGAAGCATACGAACTTGTTGCCCCTATCCTCAAACAGATTGCTGCTGTTGCTGAAGACGGCGAACCCTGTGTGACATATATCGGTGCAGATGGCGCTGGTCACTATGTGAAGATGGTTCACAACGGTATCGAATACGGCGATATGCAGTTAATTGCTGAAGCCTATTCACTACTCAAGCATGGTCTGAATCTTTCTAACGAAGAGCTCGCTACTACTTTCACTGAATGGAATGAAGGTGAGCTTAGCAGTTATCTGATCGACATCACCAAAGATATCTTCACTAAGAAAGACGAAGACGGTAAATATCTGGTTGATGTGATTCTGGATGAAGCAGCCAACAAAGGTACAGGTAAATGGACCAGCCAGAGCTCTCTTGACCTTGGTGAGCCGCTGTCCCTGATCACCGAGTCTGTTTTCGCGCGTTATATTTCTTCTTTGAAAGAACAACGTGTGGCTGCATCTAAAGTGCTGAGTGGACCACAGGCTAAGCCGTTTGCTGGCGATAAAACTGAGTTTGCTGAGAAAGTACGCCGTGCTTTATATCTGGGTAAAATCGTTTCTTATGCTCAGGGCTTCTCACAGCTTCGTGCTGCATCTGAAGAAAATAACTGGGATCTCAACTACGGTGAGATTGCTAAGATCTTCCGTGCTGGCTGTATCATTCGTGCTCAATTCCTGCAAAAAATTACCGATGCTTACGCAGAGAATGCTGCGATTGCAAACCTGTTGTTAGCACCGTACTTCAAGAAGATTGCCGATGAGTACCAGCAAGCACTTCGCGATGTGGTTTCTTACGCAGTGCAAAATGGCATCCCAACGCCGACCTTCTCCGCTGCTATCTCTTACTATGATAGCTACCGAGCCGCTGTGTTGCCTGCGAACCTGATTCAGGCACAACGCGACTATTTCGGTGCGCATACTTATAAGCGCATTGATAAAGAAGGCGTATTCCATACGGAATGGCTTGATTAAAAGTATTTAGGCTAACCTATAGAATAGCCCTCCACTGTGAGGGCTTTTTTAGAAAATTCTGTTGGTATTCCTCGCTATAAATGATTGTTAAATGCGTAAACCAGCAAAGCGCTAACTTTTTCTTCTATTGTAAAATCTTAACTTCGTTACATTTGTACTGATGTTATGTAAATAAGCACTTTCCAGGATAACCATGAATCCAAATAACAGTAATATGAGCTCTGGCAACCGCAATGATTCGGATGAATCAACTGATTTAATTGATCTTTTAATGCAGCTTTGGAGAGACAAGGCAACCATCATCGCTTTTGCCGTCGGAGCTATTATCCTGGGCGTTATCTATCTATTTGTGGCTAAAGAGAAATGGACCTCTGAAGCTATCGTTACATTGCCAGATTCTGGGCAAACCGCGAATTATAATAACGCGATGAATATTCTATATGGTGCCGGTGCTCCGACGATTGTCGATATTCAAGAACGCTTCTTTGGTCGCTTCAGTTCAGCATTATCAGCTTTGTCTGAACAGTTAGATAATCAGGAAAAGCCAGAAAAACTGACTATTGTGCAATCAGTTAAAGATCAGCCCGCTCCATTGAAAGTGAGTTATGTAGCGAAAAGTGCTGCTGAGGCACAAAAAACACTCACCACTTACCTTCAACAAATTAATAAGCGTGTGGTCACTGAACTTGATGATGACTTAAACACTAGCATCAATTCTAAAATTAACGATCTCAAAATCGATTTGACAACTAAAGAGAAAATTGCTCAGGAGAAAAAAGACAAACGTCTTGAAATCCTGAATCAGGCATTAATTGTTGCGCAGCAATCCAATATCAAAAACACGCTGGTTCAGCAGGCTGAAACATTGTCGGAAGATACGCTTTTTGTGCTAGGAAGCGATGCGCTTTCAGCAACCATCAAAAATGAAGCAACGCGTCCATTACCTTTGGATGACTTATACTTTAATGCTCGCTCAACCCTGTTAGCGATTAGCGCATTGAAATCTAACCCTGATACGACTTATGCATTCCGTTATGTCATGAAACCTAATTTGCCTATCCGCCGTGATAGTCCTAAAAAGGGTCTGACACTGGTGTTAGCTGCTTTGGTTGGTTTGATTCTTGGTTCAGGTGTGGTGTTAGGTCGCAACGCAATGCGTCACTACAAGCCAGTAGCTTAAGATTTTACTGCAGCATACAAAAAGGCCGCATCAGCGGCCTTTCTCACATCAAAACTTCCGCACAACCCTACTTATGCCTTTCTCTTAAATTCTCAATCACCGCGCTTAAATCCAATTCCTGATCCTGCAATAACACCAGCAAGTGATAAACCAAATCCGACGCTTCGTTTTTCAGTTCATGGCGGTCATTAACCGTAGCAGCCAGCGCTGTTTCCACACCTTCTTCGCCCACTTTCTGAGCAATCCGCTTGGTTCCACTTGCATACAACTTCGCAGTATATGAACTCTCTGGGTCGGCACTTTTTCGCGAGGCCAGCAGTTGCTCAAGCTGATACAAGAAGTGCCAGTCGTGATGGGTCTCACCGAAGCAGCTTGATGTGCCGAGATGACAGGTTGGGCCAATTGGGTTTGCCAGAACCAGCAGCGTGTCGTTATCGCAATCAGGGGCGATTTTTACCACGTTGAGGAAATTACCTGAGCTTTCGCCCTTGGTCCACAAACGCTGTTTGGTGCGCGAGAAAAATGTCACTTTCCCGCTTTGTTCAGTCTGTGCCAGTGCTTCAGTATTCATGTACCCCAGCATCAACACTTCACCTGAAACAGCATGCTGGACGATTACCGGCATCAGGCCATCGGTTTTTTCCCAGTCCAGTTGGTCTCGTTGCTCTTGTGTTAGCACACTCTTATCTCCACGCCTTGTTGAGCCAAATATTGCTTCAACTCACCAATATTAATAATTTGCTTATGAAATACCGATGCTGCCAGCGCGCCGTCGACATCCGCATCACGAAATGCTTCGAGGAAGTGTTCCATGGTTCCCGCGCCACCCGAGGCAATCAACGGAACATGGCAAACTTCACGCACTTTCTTTAACTGCGCCAGATCATAGCCGTTGCGAACACCGTCCTGGTTCATCATATTAAGTACGATTTCCCCGGCCCCTCGCTTTTGCACTTCCTGCACCCAATCTACCGTTTCCCACGTTGTTACACGCGTACGGCTTTCATCGCCAGTATATTGATTGACGTGATATTTCCCGGTTTCGCAATCAAACCAGGTATCAATACCCACCACAATACACTGCACGCCAAAACGATCGGCGAGGCGAGTAATGAGTTCAGGATCGGCCAGAGCAGGGGAGTTGATAGAGATTTTATCAGCGCCAAAAGAGAGGATTTGTGCCGCATCTTCAATCGACTTAATACCGCCCGCTACGCAGAAAGGAATATCGATAACTTCAGCTACGCGCGATACCCAGCTTTTATCCACCACGCGTCCATCGCTTGAGGCGGTGATATCGTAAAATACCAGTTCGTCTGCGCCTTCTGCCGCATAACGTTGTGCAAGGGGGACGATATCGCCAATGATTTCATGGTTGCGGAACTGCACACCTTTCACGACTTGCCCGTCGCGTACGTCCAGGCAAGGAATTATCCGTTTTGCCAGCATGAGATCGCCTCCGTTACATTGAATTTCCCTTCCAGTAATGCACGCCCGACAATCACGCCTTGTACGCCAGTGCCGCGTAACGCGGCGATATCGTTGATGTCGCCAATACCGCCGGATGACTGGAACGCCACTTGCGGGAAACGCGCGCAAATTTCTTCATACAGCGACACATTCGAACCTGCCAGCGTGCCGTCGCGTGAAATATCGGTACACAGCACGTGTTTGAGTCCGACCGGTAGATAGGTATCTACCAGTTCTTCAAGTGTTACGCCGGAGTTCTCTTGCCAGCCGCTGACGGCGACCTGTTTATTGCCTTGCTCGTCAATGCGCACATCCAGCGCTAATACCAGAGCATCTGCGCCAAAACGTGCAAACCAACCTTTTACGACTTCCGGCGATTTTACGGCTGTTGAACCTACGACGACACGCGCAACACCTGCTTCAAGCAATGCGGCAACATCTTCTTCAGTACGCACACCACCGCCGACTTGCACCGGTACGCTGATGCCTGCAACCAGTGATTTGATCAGGGGGATTTGGCGTTTTGCCGGGTCTTTTGCCCCGGTTAAATCCACAAGATGTAATACCTGCGCGCCTTGCGCTTCATAATCTTGCAAACGCGGTAGTGGGTCATTGCCGTAATCGCGCTGCTGGCCGTAATCCCCCTGATGGAGGCGCACCACTGTGCCGTCTATTAAATCGAGAGCGGGAATAATCATGGTGCTTACATCTCCAGGAAGTTTTTCAGTAATTTTGCGCCTGCTGCACCCGAACGCTCCGGGTGGAATTGCACGCCAAAGAAGTTATCTCTTTGAATGGCTGCGGTGAACGGTTCGCCGTAGCTGGCCTGGGCGATGGTATTCGCACACACTGGCATGGCGTAGCTGTGCACAAAGTAAAAATAGTCGCCATCGTCGATACCCCGGAACAAGCGGTCACCTGCTTTTGGATAAACTCGGTTCCAGCCCATGTGTGGCAAAGGCAAACCGTGGTCGACCATTTTCAGTACCGGTTCTTCAATGATGCCAAGCATTTCCACGCCGTTGCTTTCGTCGCTGCGCGAGCCTAAAAGCTGCATACCGAGACAAATCCCCAGCACCGGTTGGGTACATGCCTTAATCAGCTCGACCAGATCACGCTCGCGAATTTGGTTCATTGCCGCCTGAGCTGTGCCCACACCGGGCAAAAAGAGTTTATCGGCACGCAGCACCACTTCCGGATCACGGCTCACCACGGGTTCATAGCCGTGACGTTGAATAGCCGACTTTACCGAGTGCAGGTTGGCACAGCCGGTATCAAGGATCACGACGTCCATTACAACACTCCTTTCGAGGAGGGCAGCGTGTCGCCTTCAACCCGAATCGCCTGGCGTAATGTGCGACCAAAGACTTTAAACAGGCTTTCGACACGATGATGGTCGTTTTTGCCTTTGGTTTTCAGGTGCAGAGTTACCCCCATGCTGTAAGAGAGCGAACGGAAGAAGTGTTCGACCATTTCGGTGCTCAAATCGCCCACGCGCTGGAAGTTGTACTCCGCTTTATATTCAAGATGCGGACGGCCAGAAATATCCAGCGCACAGCGGGCCAGACATTCGTCCATCGGCAAGGTAAAGCCAAAGCGTGTAATACCGCGTTTATCACCCAGCGCGATTTTCAGTGCTTCGCCGAGTGCCAGGCCGGTGTCTTCTACAGTGTGGTGATCATCAATGTAAAGGTCGCCTTTTACGCTAATGTTCATGCGGAAGCCGCCGTGGGTGGCAATCTGGTCCAGCATGTGGTCAAAGAAACCCACGCCGGTGTTAATTTTGCTGCCACCTTCGCGGTCGAGCCACACTTGCACGTCAATTTGCGTCTCTTTGGTCGCACGTTCAACGTGCGCGTAGCGGTCGCGTTTGGTTAACTGGTCGCTGATCATCGGCCAGTTCAGTGTTTCACCGTGGTAGCGTAAACCCTGAATCCCCATGTTTGCGGCCAGTTCGATGTCGGTCGCACGGTCGCCGATCACATAGCTGTTTGGCTTATCCAGAACGCCTTCTTCCAGGTAGCCTTTCACCATCGCCAGTTTTGGCTTGCGGCATTCGCAGTTATCTGTTGGTAAATGCGGGCAAATCAGTACGTCATCAAAACTCACGCCCTGAGAAGTAAACACCTGCATCATCAGATTGTGCGGGCCGTCGAAATCCGCTTGCGGGAAACTGTCGGTCCCCAAACCATCTTGATTGGTGATCATCACCAGCTTGTAGCCCGCTTTTTGTAATTGAAGCAGGGCGGGGATCACCGCAGGCTCAAAGGCCAGTTTATCCATACGATCCACCTGAAAATCTGAAGGTGGCTCGGAAATTAAAGTACCGTCACGGTCGATAAAAAGAACTTTCTGGCTCACATGCCCTCCGTGGCCGTCAGGCCGGGTTGTTCACGCAACGCAGCAATGGTGCGCTCGCATTCAGTACGGGTGCCGACGCTAATACGCAGGCAGCCGCTTAACGATGGTTGTTTATTCTGGTCTCGTAAGATAATGCCCTGATCCCACAGAGATTTAAATACAGCACTTGATGCCGTGAAACGCGCCAGTACGTAATTAGTTTCAGAATCGAAAACCTGCTCAACGCAGTCAACGTTCTGCAACGAAGTGATCAGATACTGACGATTGACAAGGATCTCCTCCACGCGTTCGCGCATGGCATTAATACCCTGCGGGCTTAATGCCTGAGCGGCGATATCGGCAACCGGCGTGGAAAGTGGATAAGGCGCGATGACTTTCATCAACAAATTAATCACCTCTTCATTTGCCAGGGTGAAGCCGCAGCGCAGACCCGCCAGCGCAAAGGCTTTGGAAAGCGTGCGCAGGATAACCAGGTGCGGATACTCATTTAACCAGCCAGCCAGTGTCGCCTGTGGGCAAAACTCAATATAGGCCTCGTCGGCAACCACCAGTGCTTTTCCACGCGCCATCTCCAGCAATACACGAAGATCTTGCGGGTTAATCAACTGTCCGGTTGGGTTGTTTGGACTGCAAACGTAAATCACTTTCACGCCATCAAGATTTTCTGCAATGGCCGGTAAATCGAGCTGCCAGTCTTTAAGTGTTGGCACGGTGCGGCATTCCACGCCGCTGGCTTCAGCGCTCACGGTGTACATGCCATACGTCGGTGGGCAGTAGAGCACCGCATCTTTACCGGGTTCACAGAAAACGCGGATTAACAGTTCGATACCTTCATCCGCACCACGACTGACTAACACCTGTTCTGGTTTTACGCCTGCATATTCAGCGTAGCGCTCAATCACAAGCTTTGGCTGGCATTCAGGATAACGATTCAGTGTCTGTTGCTTCAGCTCATACTCAACAGCAGTTGGATATTCGTTGGCGTTCAACCACACATCGCCATTACCACCCAGACGGCGGGCCGACTGATAAGGGGTCAGGGCGCGGACATTTTCGCGGGCTAACTCTATAATGCTCATTGCATCTCCTTGAGCGCAGCAAGGCGCAGGGTAACGGCGTTTTTGTGGGCATCCAGCAGCTCGGCAGCAGCCAGCGTTTCAATGGTTTTAGCAAGACTTGCGAAACCTTGTGGCGAGAGTTCCTGAACCGTCATGCGTTTCTGGAAATCGGCCAACCCAAGGCTTGAACAGGTCGAAGTGTAGCCATAAGTCGGCAGCACATGGTTAGTACCCGAAGCGTAGTCGCCTGCGGATTCCGGTGACCAGTCACCGAGGAAAACCGAACCGGCGCTGGTAATGCTTTCAACTAAATCACGGGCATTGCGGGTCTGAATAATCAGATGCTCGGGGCCATACTGGTTAGAAATTTCAATACACTGCTCAAGATCTCGAGCAACAATCAAACGGCTACTTTCCAGTGCTTTACGCGCCGTTTCGGCACGCGGTAATGCGGCCAACTGGCGTTCAACGGCTTCGGCGACGGACTGCGCCATTGCACTGTCCGGCGTCAGTAGAATCACTTGTGAATCCGGGCCGTGCTCCGCCTGGGAAAGCAGATCGGAGGCCACAAAATCAGGTGTTGCGCCGCTATCGGCAATCACCAAAACTTCCGAAGGGCCGGCGGGCATGTCGATAGCCGCTCCATCAAGACGCTGGCTAACCTGGCGTTTTGCTTCGGTCACAAAAGCGTTACCCGGCCCAAAGATTTTATCCACTTTTGGGATGCTTTCAGTGCCCAGAGCCAGTGCGGCAATCGCCTGGGCGCCGCCAACCTGAAACACTTCCTGCACGCCACAAAGCTGTGCGGCATACAGAATCTCATCAGCAATCGGTGGCGGTGAGCACAGCACCACTTTTTTACAGCCTGCAATACGAGCCGGTGTGGCAAGCATCAATACGGTTGAAAACAGCGGCGCTGAACCGCCAGGAATATAAAGGCCGACAGACGCAACCGGGCGAGTCACCTGCTGGCAGCGTACGCCAGGCATGGTTTCGATATCCACCGTTGCCAACTGTTGAGCGACGTGGAATTTTTCGATATTCGCCACCGCAACGGCCATCGCGTCTTTAATCTCAGAACCCAGGCGTGCCACTGCGGCGTCAATTTCGCTCTCGCTGACTTTGAGTTGCTCAACGATCGTTTTATCAAATTTCGCGCTGTATTCGCGCAATGCCGCATCGCCGCGAGCTTTCACATTATTAAGAATATCAGCGACTGTGCGGGTAATGCTTTCCGACGCCGAAATCGCCGGGCGAGTCAGCAACGCTTGTTGCGCCGCCTCATCACATTCATTCCAGTTAATCAACGTATTGAAGTTTGCCATGGTGTTACTCCATCATCTTCTCAATTGGCAACACCAGAATGGAACTGGCACCCAGCGCTTTCAGTTTTTCCATGGTTTCCCAGAACAGGGTTTCGCTACTGACCATGTGCATCGCGACGCGCTGCTGGTCGCCTGCGAGCGGCAGAATTGTTGGGCGTTCAGCACCTGGGAGCAGAGCAACGATTTCGTCCAGACGCTCGCTTGGTGCATGGAGCATGATGTATTTCGATTCACGCGCCTGAATCACGCCCTGAATACGGGTCATTAATTTGTCGATAAGCTGTTGTTTCGCCGAATCCATTTCACCATCACGCTGAATCAGGCACGCTTTAGAGCGGTAAATCACTTCAACTTCACGCAGGCCGTTGGCTTCAAGCGTTGCTCCTGTCGAAACCAGGTCGCAAATAGCGTCAGCAAGACCGGCACGTGGAGCCACTTCAACAGAACCGTTTAATAAGCAGGATTTAAATTGCACGCCTTTACTGTCAAGGTAGCGCTTGAGGATGTGAGGGTAAGAGGTCGCAATGCGCTTATTGTTAAGGCTTGCTGGACCATCCCAAGGGTCATCAACGGAAATCGCCAGTGAAAAACGACAGCCGCCGAAATCAAGACGACGCAGGGTGAAGTAACGCGGGTCATCGCCCTGAGCGCGGCGGTTCAGTAGCTCTTCTTCCAGTACGTTTTCGCCAATAATACCGAGGTCCACGACACCGTCCATCACAAGCCCAGGGATGTCGTCATCACGCACACGCAGAATATCAATGGGCATGTTTTCTGCCATGGCAATCAGGCGCTGGGTGTGCAAGTTAATTTTTATGCCGCAGCGAGCCAGTAATTCGCGTGAGTCATCGCTCAAACGACCAGATTTCTGAATAGCTATGCGTAAACGTGTGTTGTCTAACATTGGAAAATCCCCTTATCAATTCTTGTCTGACGTCCAAAAAAAAGCCCCGGAAGAAATCTTCCGGGGGCTTATTGACTCGTTCATGCACCACTGGAAGATCTTTTCGTCTCCCAGCACACATCGCCTGAAAGACTAGTCAGGATGATGGTGATGATGGTGGAAAGCATTTTGAACGCGTGTCATAAAATTCTCGTATGAATGATTATTCATGTGTGTGCAATTAACGTAAACCAGATTCGCCTTTCAGTGCAAGGGCTTTTTATCCTCTCAATTAATATTCTGTTTAGCGCCACTGATTGTTAGTTGTCGTAACGTGGCGTAGCCTTATTACAGGGTTCAAAAGTACAGCAGAGAGATATGCTGCAATCCAGGAGAGAAGACATGAAAAAGGTTGCGATTGTCGGGTTAGGGTGGCTTGGGATGCCGCTTGCGATGTCTTTATCAGCGCGCGGCTGGCAAGTGACAGGCAGTAAAACCACACTCGACGGAGTAGAGGCTGCACGGATGAGTGGAATCGACAGCTATCAATTGCAGCTGACGCCTGAACTGATCTGCGACAGTGACGATCTCGATGCGCTGCTCGATGTTGATGCGCTGGTGATTACTCTGCCCGCTCGCCGTACGGGTGAAGGCGACGATTTCTATCTGCAGGCGGTGCAGGAAATTGTCGATAGCGCGTTAGCGCACGATATTCCGCGCATCATTTTTACTAGTTCCACCTCGGTGTATGGCGAAAGAGAAGGGGTGGTGAAAGAAACGTCTCTGCTTGAGCCGGTTACCGCCAGTGGCCGCGTACTTAAAGAGCTCGAAACCTGGTTGCATGATTTACCGGGAACGTCGGTCGATATTCTGCGTCTGGCGGGTTTGGTCGGGCCGGAACGCCATCCAGGACGCTTTTTAGCAGGAAAAACGGATGTGGCGAATGGGGCGCATGGCGTCAATCTGGTGCATCTGGAAGATGTCATTTCAGCAATTACACTGTTGTTACAGGCTCCAAAGGGCGGTCACATCTATAATTTATGTGCGCCCGATCACCCATCGCGTGCCGAATTCTATTCTTTGATGGCACGCCAGATGAATCTCGATGCACCAAATTTCCGAACTGAAGCGCAAAATGGCCGCGGTAAGCTGGTGGATGGCAACCGTATCTGCAACGAACTTGGGTTTGAATATCAGTATCCAAACCCGCTGGTAATGCCCATGCAGTAACCGCTGTGGGGCATTACTCGTGACTGTCAGGAACGAGTATGAAACCACTGCTGGATGTGCTGATAATTCTCGATACCCTCGATAAAGAAGGGAGCTTTGCTGCGGCGGCAACAAAGCTCTTTAAAACCCCTTCCGCGCTCAGTTACACCGTGCAAAAACTCGAAAACGATCTCAATATCCAGATCCTCGATCGCTCAGGTCATCGTGCGCGATTTACGCGAACGGGTCAGCTTCTTCTGGAAAAAGGTCGGGAAGTGCTGCATACCGTACGCGAACTTGAACAACAAGCCATCAAGCTTCATCAGGGATGGGAGAACGAACTGGTAATCGGGGTGGACGATTCATTTCCTTTTTCACTGCTGACACCTCTCATCGAAGCGTTCTATAAAAGTTACAGCGTGACACGGCTGAAATTCATCAATGGCGTGTTGGGTGGTTCATGGGAAGCGCTTACCGAAGGGCGAGCAGATATTATTGTTGGTGCAATGAGCGACCCGCCATCCATCAGTGGCTTCGGGTTTACCTTGCTCGGCCAGCTTGAAAGCGTGTTTGTCGTCGCCCCGCACCACCCGCTGGCTGACGCCGAAGAGCCGTTGAATCGTCGCGTGATAAAACGCAGTCGTGCAGTCATCGTGGGGGATACTTCCCGCCTTGAACCGTCACGTTCAATGCATTTACTCGAAGATCAAGATGCTATCACGGTCTTTGACTTCAAAACCAAGCTCGAATTACAGATAAGCGGCATCGGATGCGGCTACGTTCCCCGTTACATGGCGCAGCGTTTTATTGAAAGTGGAGTGCTGGTCGAAAAACAAGTCATTTCCCATGTGCCGTTTGTCCCAGTGTGGATTGGCTGGAACGAACAAACGGCAGGCCTTGCCAGCGAGTGGTGGCGGGAGCAAATTACCACGAATAGCGCCATTTCACGCATTTATGCGCAGGAAATGGGTCGTTAAGAATATTCTCAACTGGAGGATATTTAGGTTATAAATATCATTCAGAATAATAATTGAAAGCGATTTTTAAAAGGATGCGATAGAATTCACAACTCAAATTGGATACTTTTAATTATTTGAATAAGGTGTTGGGAACTTGAAATTAATCATACAAATCCCCTGTTTTAATGAAGCAGAAACACTGGCCATAGCGCTCAATGCGTTACCAAGGCATGTTGAAGGATTCGACGTGGTTGAATGGCTCGTTATTGATGATGGTAGTACTGACGACACCATTAGTGTAGCCAAACAGAACGGTGTGGACCATATCGTCAAGCACACTGGCAATAAAGGACTAGCTAAGGCCTTTATGACAGGACTTGATGCTTGTTTAAGTCTTGATGCTGATGTCATTATTAACACGGATGCTGACAATCAATATTGCGCTGAAGATATTCCGTTATTAGTGGCACCAATACTGGAGCATCGGGCAGAGATGGTGATTGGCGAGCGTCCGATAGCTGCTATCGAGCACTTTTCACCAATAAAAAAATGCCTGCAAAAATTGGGAAGTTGGGTTGTTCGTGTTGCAAGTAAAACAGATATTCCTGATGCACCAAGTGGTTTTAGAGCGATGTCCAGAGCTACCGCGCAGAAACTAATGGTGTTCAATGACTATACATATACATTAGAAACGATCATTCAGGCAGGCCAAAAAAATATAACCATTACATCGGTTCCTGTTCGTGTTAATGAAGATTTACGTCCCTCGCGCTTAGTGAAAAGTATTTCGTCGTACATCAAAAGAAGCATTGTTACTATTGTTCGTATTTTTGTCATATATCGTCCGTTCCGATTTTTTGGAGCAATAGGCGCAGTATTGTTTTTTGCGGGTTTTTTGCTGGGTGTTCGTTTTCTTTATAAATATCTTACCGGTGATGGTAATGGTTATATCCAATCCTTAATTTTAGCGTCTGTGCTAATGGGGATGGGATTTCAAACACTATTAATAGCATTTGTTACTGATTTGCTCTCAGCTAATAGAAAGTTACTTGAAGATTTGCGATTCAAGGTGGCACAAATAAATACCGATCCGATTAAAAAAAGTGATCAAAATAAATAGCTTTATATTTCTTTGAGGTATGTATGAGTTTTAAAGTTTCTGGTGGTAAAGTAGAGGATGGGGTTGTATTTGGAAATACGTTCGATAAATACGGATCCAAAAATCCTATTGTAAGATGGATGATGAGTGGGTTCGATTCCTCGCTTGAAAAATTTGTTGCCCAAGCCAATCCTAAAACCATTCATGAAGTTGGGTGTGGTGAGGGTTTTTGGGTTAATAAATGGAATGAGAATGGCCTAAAAGCCGTTGGTAGTGATTTTTCACATGATGTAATATCAATTGCTAAAGAAAATGCGCTAAGTAAAAAGCTAACACCAGAAGTTTTTAATATTAAAAGCATTTATGATCTAACGCCAGAAACCGATAGTGCTGATTTGATTGTATGTTGTGAAGTTATGGAACATCTGGAAGATCCAGAAAGGGCCATGAAAATCTTGCAGAGTCTGGTCGATAAATATCTTATTATCAGTGTTCCACGTGAACCTGTGTGGTGCGCGCTCAATATGGCTCGGGGAAAGTATATAAAGGATTTTGGTAATACACCGGGGCATATACAACATTGGTCAAAAAAATCCTTTGTAAAATTTACCGAAAAATATTTCAAAATAATTGAAGTAACGTCGCCATTTCCGTGGACTATGTTGTTATGTGTGCCTTATGAAAAAAATTAACCTACGGAAATGGCTTAATTACTTAGGGAGCATAATCGCACTATTAAGTATAGTATTTGTTGCGCATAGAATAACCAAATATTGGGCGCAGATTCCCGATGGTACTTTTACATTAAAATTATTTTTAATAATTATATTGTTGGCAGGTGCTTATGGTGCAGCCAATTTTATTCTTGCTGCAGCATGGAAAATATTAATGGTTGGTTTGCATCAACACATTAGTCATCGTGTTGCAACAAGGATTTACGGCATGACACAATTGGCTAAGTACGTGCCGGGTAACATTTTTCAATTTGCAGGTAGACAGTTACTTACAATGTCTTATGGTTTTTCAGGAAAAGCGATTGCCAAAAGTACTTTTCTTGAATTATTGCTTTTGATTATAACTGGGGCTATTTATATATTTTGGATGCTACCACTGTTATATCCTGGATTTAGTGTCGTTTATGGTCTTTCCCTATTTATAGTTACCATAGTCGGGCTTGTTTTAGGGCTTGAATGGCAAGGTAAGGGTAATTTAATTAAGGTTGTAATTAAATACCTTTTATTCTTATTTATATCTGGAGGGGTTTTCCTCTGCGTATTGTATTCGATTGTGGATAATTGGGTGGTGACACCTGTATTGATATTTCCTTTAATTGGTGCATACGTCATCTCATGGCTTGTAGGGCTAGTCACACCTGGCTCTCCAGCTGGTGTAGGTGTCAGAGAGTTTTTACTGATATTATTTTTGAAGCCATTATTCACTGAGGTTGATATTATTATGGCTGTCGTATTAGGTCGAGTGGTAACAATTATTGGTGACTGCTTTTTCTACTTATATTCATTCTCGTTAAGACAAGATGATTATTATGAATAAACAAAATTCAGGTGTTGTTTTTGTTACGGTTTTTCTTTCGTTGTTTTTTCTTGTGTTAGCAATAGGATATGCACATTCATATAATCCAGGGTTCTTTCCCGATGAATTTGCTCATATGGGATATGTGGTTGATGTTATTAAAAATAAATTTCCAGATTATAATAATGGTCTTGTTTTTTCAAGTAATAAACTAAACTACCTTAATCATCCTGCACTGTATTATGTGATTGTTGGCGAACTGGCTAGTCTTTTACATTTACAAGATATGTATGCAAATGTAGGGCGATATGTGAATATGATTATTTCTATTATAATAATTATACTTACATGCAGAATGTTATATGCAACCACTAAATCCATGTTGGCTACTTTTACTGGGGGCGCCTTTTTATTGGTTATCCCAATGTTTGTAGTTTTAGGAAGCGCAATTAATAATGATCAAATTAATGTTCTTGGTTGCACGCTTGTAATCTATGGATTGCTAGGTTTGATAGAGGTTGAAAGAAAAAATAAATCTTTGACTTCAAGTGTGATTATAATTTGCATTGGCGGAATTGTTGCTTCACTGAGCAAGGCGACTGGTTCTTTGGTCATCGTATGCTTGTTAGTGTCCGTTGCTCTATTCAATTTTTCCACTTTTATAAAAATAATAAAGAAAATATCGTTAAAAGAATGGTTGCTTATAATATTATCAATTTTAATTATTATATTTTACTTTGCTTGTGTACATGCCATATATGATGATTTTTATCCAGCTCCACAAGGTAATCCTGCGCTGTGGTTTTTTATTGAGAATCCAAATGCAAAAAGACTAGATTTTTTAGAATTCTTGGTAAATTTCTTTAAATCTAACTTAGTTACTATTACTATACCTTATGGGCATGTTCCTATTATTGATAGTGAAACTAGAATTGTTATCTTAAAATCTATTTTAATTATGTTAGGGGGCATGAGTAGCTATATACTGGCGATGAAGCTATCAAAAAATAATACTTTTTTCAATCTTGAGTTTTCTTTTATTATTGCTTTTGCCATTTATATTACTGTGTATGTTTTTACAATCAGACAGTTACATCTGAATACTGGGTATATGGGAGCGATGCAGGCTAGGTATTTCTTTGGTTTTTTGCCCGTGTGTTCTTTAGTCATTGGTAAATTCATATGTTATGTCAATAGCAAAATATTTCAAATAATAGTATTTATGTTGATGGTGTCAGGGTTGATAACTTCTATTTATCCAGCGCTGGTGAAATTTACTGACTTACGAATGTTGCAATCAACTATAATTATAGAGCAACCACTTTATAACACTAGCTATGGATATCTTACAAAAGGTCGTGGCTTTGAACAGGCAATTCTGGCTGAATCAAACTCCCTTAATGGGGTTGAATTGATGCTGGCTACGTATGCACGAAATAATCATGGAGCATTGATTCTTGAACTACTTGATGGTTCTGGTGTGATAATTGCTAGTGATATAGTAAAAATGGAGACCATTAAGGATAATTCATATACATGGTTTGATTTTAATAATGTGAAGTTGAAAAAGAATCAGAAGTATCTATTAAGGTTGAAATGTAATGATTGCACTCAAAGTAATGCTATTACATGGTGGGCTGTGAAAAAGGAGGTTGAGTCGCATGTTTTTTTACTTACGAAGTTTGGGCCTGGCGCGGGGGATGCGTATTCCAAAGGTGAGGCATATGTAGACGGGGCTAAAATTGGTGGCGCATTTGCATTTCGCTTGTATTTTTAATTAATACGTTGGCGGGTTATTATTGTTAACCCGCTTTAGTATGTTCGAAATTTTACTGCATTAATAGTTGATATAGCGTCATTCTAGTCTAATCTTTAAATCTTGTCTCATCGTGTTTTTCTGAGCACTCAATGCTGCATCGCAGTCAATATAATTCACTTTCTTAAACAGCCTAAACTTTAAATCAAACTTTTTGTGCGCAAGGAGTCTGTATGAAGCAAACCAATCAGCAATGGCAGTCACGGCGTGAGCAAGCAGTTCCGCATGGAGTCGGCAATGCGTTGCCGGTCTATATTGAGAAAGCGAAAAATGCGGAAATTTGGGACGTTGAAGGCAAGCGCTATATTGATTTCGCTTCTGGTATTGCGGTGCTGAATACCGGGCATAACCATCCCGCAGTGATTGACGCAGTGCGTCAACAGCTTGAACAATTTACCCATCCTTGTTTCCAGGTCACGCCTTATGGGAATTATATCGAGCTTGCCGAACGGCTTAATCAACTGGTGCCGATTAGCGAGCCTTGTCAGACTTTGTTCCTGACAACGGGGGCGGAGGCGGTCGAAAATGCCATCAAAGTGGCACGTATTGCGACCGGGCGCTCGGCTATAATTGCGTTTCGTGGTGCGTTCCATGGTCGTACTCTGCTGGGCATGGCATTAACCGGTAAAGTTCAGCCCTATAAAAAAGGCTATGGCCCATTCCCGGCCGGAATTTATCACGCGCCTTATCCTGCGGCTTATCTCGGTGTGAGCGACACTCAGGCACTGGCGTCACTGGCGGGTATTTTTGCTGCGGATGTTTCTCCTGACGAAGTTGCCGCCATCATTATTGAACCGGTGCAGGGGGAAGGGGGCTTTTATGCGGCCTCAACGTCCTTTATGAAACAACTGCGCACCTTATGCGACAAGCATGGGATCGTATTGATTGCCGACGAAATTCAAAGTGGTTTCTGCCGGACCGGTAAAACCTTTGCCATAGAACACAGCGGCGTGGAACCGGATCTCGTCACCATGGCGAAAAGCCTGGCCGGTGGCTTCCCGCTGTCTGCGCTAGTCGGCAAGAAATCACTGTTTGATAAAGCGATGCCGGGCGGTCTGGGCGGCACTTATGCCGGGTCGCCTGTGGCGATTGCGGCGGCGCTGGCGGTCACTGACATAATAGAGAAAGAAAATCTCAATCAACGCGCGCAGATCATTGGCGAGCAAATCACCCATCGTTTACAGAAAATGGCAGAGCAATTTGACTGCATTGGCGATGTGCGTGGATACGGCGCGATGATTGCGATGGAGCTGGTCGAAGAGCGTGACAGCCATCGTCCGAATAAAGAATTAACTCAGGCACTTGTCAAAGAAGCAGGCAAGCAGGGGTTGGTTTTATTGTCCTGTGGGGTGCGTGCGAATGTGATTCGTTTTCTTGTCCCATTAACAGCTGAAAAAGAAATTGTTAATGAGGGCCTCAACATCTTGTCTTCTTGCCTCGAATTAGTGCAAAATACGCGCCTCACTAAATGAGAACAAAAAACCGACGTTAAACGCGTCGGTTATTTTTTTGCATTAAGTTCAAGCAGTCAAACAGGCATCCGCCAAAAAAACCAAGAGGCCGGGCTTCGTACCGGATAGATACTAGCTTTTAAAAAACGACAGTCGTGTCGCCGAGGAAATTTAGATGGGGCAGCTTTTTGCTTTTGCGCATGTATTCGCCGTTTGGGGGAATGACCATGTCGCTTAACGTCACCGCAGGTGCAAAATCTCGTGTTGAACTCCGTAAGAGCCTTACGCTCATTCCGGTAGTTATGATGGGTCTGGCTTATATGCAGCCGATGACCTTGTTCGATACATTTGGGATAGTATCTGGCCTTACCGACGGACATGTCGCTACGGCTTACGCGTTTGCCCTTGTGGCAATTTTGTTCACCGCGTTAAGTTATGGAAAGCTAGTACGCCGCTTCCCGTCTGCGGGTTCCGCTTATACCTACGCTCAAAAAGCAATCCACCCGGTGGTGGGCTTTATGGTGGGCTGGTCGGCGTTGCTTGATTATCTGTTTATGCCGATGATCAACATTCTGCTGGCTAAAATCTATTTTGAAGCCTTAGTACCGTCTATCCCGTCGTGGATTTTCGTGGTGCTTCTGGTTGGCTTCATGACTATCTCCAACCTGCGCGGCATTAAAACCGTGGCAAACTTCAACAGCCTTATTGTTGTGTTGCAGATGGTTGTGATGGTTGTGATTACCGGTCTGGTGATTTACGGCGTTGCCAATGGCGAAGGTGCCGGCACGTTAGCCAGTACGCGTCCATTCTGGTCTGAGAACGCAAACGTGGTGCCGATGATCACCGGCGCGACCATATTATGCTTCTCGTTCCTCGGATTTGACGGTATTAGCTCGCTGTCTGAAGAAACCAAAGATGCAGGCCGTGTCATCCCGAAAGCGATTTTCCTGACTGCCCTGATTGGCGGGGTGATCTTCGTTGTGGTGTCTTACTTCCTGCAACTGTACTTCCCGGATATTTCTCGCTTCCAGGATCCGGATGCGTCACAGCCAGAAATTATGCTGTTCGTGGCAGGCAAAGCCTTCCAGTTCGGTATCCTGATTTTCTCCTGTGTTACCGTTCTGGCTTCAGGTATGGCGGCACATGCGGGTGTTTCTCGCTTGATGTATGTTATGGGCCGTGATGGCGTGTTCCCGGAGCGTTTCTTCGGTTACATTCATCCGAAATGGCGTACTCCTGCGCTAAACGTGGTTCTGGTGGGTATCATTGCGCTGTTCGCCGTGAAGTTTGACCTGGTAACCGCAACAGCACTGATTAACTTTGGTGCGCTGGTGGCGTTCACCTTCGTTAACCTGTCGGTGATTTCCCAGTTCTGGATCCGCGAAGGCCGTAACAAAACTATCAAAGATCACATCAACTATCTGGTGCTGCCAACATGTGGCGCACTGACAGTAGGTGCGTTGTGGATTAACCTGGAAGAAAGCTCGATGATTCTGGGCCTGATTTGGGCGGCTATTGGCCTGACCTATCTGGCATTCGTGACTCGTCGCTTCCGTAACCCAGTTCCACAATTCAACGAAGACTTAGCGTAAAGCTTACGTCGAAAAAAAGGCTCTCGAATCGAGAGCCTTTTTTGTATCTGTCTTCCCACCAGGTCGTTAACCTACCAGAAACTGCGCGTACTCAAACAATGCCTTAAGTAACGCGGTCTTTTCTTTATCATCTTCATGCAGGTTATAGAGCGCTTCCAGTTCTTGCGCGTAGGCTTGTAACGCTTCCTGAGACAACACATCGCGACGGTGCTGCAACCAGCGCTGCTGCTCGGCCTCATCCAATGTGCCAGGGAAGTTACGCGCCCGATAATTGAACAGCAATTTTTCAATACGCTTATCGGCAAACGTAATATCCAGCGCGGGCAAATTCTGCGGATCGGTTTGCAGCACAATGCGCATGGCTGCGCGGTCGGCGTCGCTGAAAAAGCCATTGTACAGTTGTGCATCAACATTATCAGAAGGCACAAAAGGCTCTGCTTCAGCAAAAATCGCCACGGCTTTTTCGCGTACGGAAGGGTGCTCACGCAACAATTTCAGGTTTTCCAGGCAACGCTTGCGATCGATACCTAAACGTTCTGCATCTTCCGGTCGGAGGGTGTTGGCCACTGCCAGCACCGGACATTTATTAAGATGCACCAGTTTGATAGGTACGGCTGCCGTATCACCCAGTGCGGATTTCGGCGTATACAACCGCTCGCGCAACGCATCAGCATCCAGTTCCAGCAACGGTGAAATATCACCCGCCAAATCGACCATTATTACTGCATTTCGATTATCAGGATGCCAGGCGAGCGGGGCAATCCAGCTGGTGTTACCGCGCCACGCGCCAAACATGCCCGAAACATGTACCAGCGGTTTCATCTGCACAATATCAATCAATGTGGTGAGTTTGTGCTTTGAGCGGTGGCTGTAGAGATAATCAAACAGGCGCGGCTGGCGAGTTTTGACCAGTTGCGCCATTGCGATGGTGGCGTATACGTCCGACATGGCATCATGCGCGTTAGCATGCTCAATACCGTTGGCCTTGGTCAAATGTTCGAGGCGGAAACTCGGCAACCCTTCATCGTTCTCCGGCCAGACAATGCCTTCCGGTCGAAGTGCATAGCAGGCGCGCATGACATCGAGCAAATCCCAGCGCGAGTTATCGTTCTGCCAGCTCCAGCCATACGGATCATAAAAGTTACGATAGAAAATATTGCGTGTAACTTCGTCATCGAAACGCACATTGTTGTAGCCGACAACACACGTCTTCGGCAGGGTAAAAATTGAATGGATGCGCTTGGCAAAATCCGCTTCATTTACGCCACGCGCCAGGGCTAGTTGCGGCGTAATACCGGTAATCATTACCGCTTCAGGCTGAGGCAGATAGTCATCCGCCGGTTTGCAGTAAAAGACTTCCGGCTCGCCAATAACATTAAATTCAGAGTCAGTGCGGATGGCCGCGAATTGCGCAGGGCGGTCAAGTGACGGGCTTTTACCGAAAGTTTCGTAGTCATGAAAAAGGAAGGTCGGTTGTTGCGTTGTATTGTCCACGGTTTACTTCCGCCCTTGAGTGTTGTTTAACGTGCTGTTATTAAACTGAAATCCCACTAAAACCCTCTCCATGTGTCAATCATTGCTGTCGGGTGTTGCATAAGCCAATGGTAAACCATTAACAGCCTTGCAAGAAGTCTCCGCAATGACTGAATAATGTATTCGTCAAAGGTATGTGAGTGAGCGCATTCATATCTTTTTGCAATTTAATTGCGAAAAAAGTCACAAACTGCAGTAAAAGAGGCGGCTGAATTAATTGTTACCGAGGATATATCGTTGAAGATCCGTCTGTTTGCTGTTTGTACCTTGCTTTCATTTTCTGTTCACTCCGCTTTTGCCGACGACACCTTTGTTAATGCACCAGCTCCACCACAAATTCAGGCGGGCTCGTGGGTATTGATGGATTACACCACCGGGCAAATTCTGGCTGCGGAAAATGAGCATGTGCGACGCAATCCAGCGAGTCTGACCAAACTGATGACCGGCTACGTGGTCGATCGTGCGATTGATAGCGGCCGGATCTCGGCAAACGATATGGTGACCGTCGGTAAGGATGCCTGGGCAAAAGGCAATCCGGTATTTGATGGCTCGTCGCTGATGTTCCTGAAAGCGGGCGACCGCTTGACCGTGCATGACTTGAGTCGTGGGCTGATTATTGACTCCGGAAATGATGCCTGTGTTGCGCTTGCCGATTATGTGGCCGGTGGACAGCCGCAATTTGTGGCAATGATGAATAAATACGTGCAACAACTCCACCTGCGCGACACCCATTTCGAAACGGTTCATGGCCTGGATGCCCCAGGCCAGCACAGCACCGCTTATGATCTTGCTGTACTTTCCCGAGCGATAATCCACGGCGAACCCGATTTTTATCACATGTACAGCGAGCGCAGCCTCACCTGGAACGGTATCACGCAACAAAACCGTAATGGCTTGTTGTGGGACAAAGGGCTGAATGTGGATGGGCTGAAAACCGGCCACACCGCGAGTGCTGGTTTTAACCTTATCGCCTCGAGCGTCGTCGGCGAGCGCCGTTTGATTGCCGTGGTGATGGGGGCGGAAAGTCCAAAAGGGCGCGAAGATCAGGCGCGTAAACTGCTGCATTGGGGCCAGGATAACTTCGATACCGTGCAGGTTCTGCATAAAGGCAAAAAAATCGGTACTGAAGCTATCTGGTATGGCGATAAAAAGCAGATCGAAGTCGGGACCAATCAGGATGTTTATCTGGCTCTGCCAAAGTCTGAAGTCCCGAACATTAAAGCCAAATATATTCTCGATAATCAGGAGATTGAAGCGCCAATTGCCGCCAATCAACATGTGGGGGAAATCGAGCTCTTTGATCGCGACAAACTCATTGCGCACTGGCCGTTGGTGACGCTAACTGACGTCAAAAAGGGCAGTACCTGGTCGCGCCTGGGTGACTATATCAGCCACAAACTGTAATTCATTACACGCGTACACAACGGGCCGGCAGGAATGTCGGCCCGTTTTTATTGGCTGTACTATGCTCTACAACGATGCTTTACGACGGCGCTCAACCAACGATGACTAAACGGTCGGAAGTTTTGCGAAAAGCGATCATGCTCGCAAAGTAACCACATCACCCTGACAAAGGATTGTTTCCCTGCACTAGAGTGGTGTATAAACATACAGTATTTTTTAATCAGGTCAGGAGGTCATATGGAATTTAACGTACAACAAGTCCACGAGCGTAAAGTTGCCGGTTTTCATATGGTTGGGCCGTGGGAGCAAACGGTTCATCAAGGTTTTGAACAACTTGCCATGTGGGTAAAAACCCACAAAATCGTCGGTGAGGAGTGGCTGGCGGTTTATTACGATAATCCCGATTTGGTGCCTGCGGAGAAATTACGTTGCGACACCGTTGTCTCGGTGAGTGAAAACTTTACCGTGCCGGATAACAGCGAAGGCGTCATCGTCACCGGTATTCAGGGGGGGCAGTATGCGGTGGCCCGTGCCCGCGTTGACGACGGCGATTTTGCGAAACCGTGGAATCTCTTTTTTGACAGCGTTCTTGCCAGCAATAGCTACCAGATAACCGGTAAACCCTGCTTTGAACACTATCTGAACGACGGCTCAGAAAGTGGCGTGTGGGAAATAGACATGTATATTCCGGTGGCAGATCAAGTCTGATGCTAAAGGGGGCATACGCCCCCTAACTTTGTGATGTCCACTCAAAAAAAACAGGTACAATCCCGTTTTTATTTCCAGGGGAGCTGAGTGTGCGTCCAGATAAATCACTAAGCCCATTTGAGATCCGCATTTACCGCAACTACCGGACAGTGCATGGTATCCGCATCGCGCTGGCATTTGTTCTCACATTTTTGATTGTTCATCTTCTGAAAGTGCCCGAAGGAACGTGGCCGCTAATCACACTCGTGGTTGTGATGGGGCCGATCTCTTTCTGGGGCAACGTCGTGCCCCGCGCCTTTGAGCGTATTGGGGGAACGATTTGCGGTGCTGCCATGGGGCTTGTGGCGCTGAAACTTGAACTGTTTTCGCTCCCGCTCATGTTGGTCTGGTGTGCAATCGCCATGTTTATCTGCGGCTATCTGGCTTTGGGGAAACGTCCGTACCAGGCTCTGCTGATTGGGATCACTCTTGCCGTCGTGGTGGGGGCTCCAGCGGGGGACATGGAGATTGCCCTTTGGCGTAGCGGCGACGTTATCTTTGGCTCACTACTGGCCATGCTCTTTACCAGCATTTATCCCCAGCGCGCCTTTATCCACTGGCGCATACAAATGGCAAACTTCGTCACTGCCTTTGGCCGGGTTTACAACGCCGGATTTTCACCTAACTTATTAGAGCGCCCGCGCCTGGAAAAACACTTACAGAAGGTGCTTGGCGATGTGGTGAGAATGCGGGCGCTGATTGGCCCGAGCAGTAAAGAGACGCACATTCAAAAGTCGATTTTAGAGGCGATTCAGACGGTTAGTCGCAATATGGTGTGCACGCTCGAGCTGCAGGTCAACGCTTATTGGGCATCCAGGGAAAGCCATTTTCTGATGATCAATGCCCACACTTTGCGCGAAACGCAACAAATGACCCAGGGCACGCTTGCCGCTATCGCTCGGGCGTTACACGATGGCAACCCGTCACCGATTTCGGCAAACAATGAAAAACTGAGTGAAATCGTCAGTGAGCTGCACGAGCTGATGCAAAATGGCCAAAATGGGAAACTTCAGGAAACACCGATTCATGGTTACGTCTGGTTGAGTCTGGAGCTTGCTCGTCAACTAGAATTGCTTTCGCAGTTGATCTGTCGCGCGTTACGTAAATAATTGCTTAACCTGAGGTGAATTGCTGGTTTCGATTCAGCAGCTTTTGAGGTTAAGATAGCGAAATACACCAATCGCCTGTACTGTTCGGGTTGTCGCCTTGTATCACGCAGCTTGAAGTCGTACGGAGCATCCCCAAGTATGATGGGGTAAAAGAATTGTCAGCGGCCGCCGCTACCATTAAAGTAATCTGATGGCGGCTGTCTTAACGAATCCGAGTATGAAATTAGCAGGGGTATAAAAATGGAACCAACCAAACCATCTTTCCAGGACGTGCTTGAGTTCGTGCGTCTGTTCCGTCGCAAAAACAAACTGCAGCGTGAAATCCAGGACGTTCAGAAAAAGATCCGTGATAACTCAAAACGTGTTCTGCTGCTTGATAACCTGAGCGACTACATCAAACCAGGTATGAGCATCGAAGCGATTCAGGGCATCATCGCCAGCATGAAGACTGACTATGAAGACCGTGTTGATGACTACATCATCAAAAACGCAGAGCTCTCCAAAGAACGTCGTGAAATTTCCAAAAAACTTAAAGTCATGGGCGAAATCAAAGCCGACTGATATCCGTCATCGTTCCGCTGCCACGATGCAGTTCGAATGATTTAGGGTATAAATGATTTATTGTAAAAACCGCCGCTTTGGCGGTTTTTTTTATCGCGAGAAAGCGTGCGCTGCCCTCAATCTAGCCCTGAACCCACTCACCACAAGATGCTTGGCTGCATGCTACAGCTATCATGTTGGTCACTGACTTTCATCGTGAAATTCCTTTTATCTTCTTCAGACAGGGTTAAAAAATCAGTAAAAATTGTTATAGCGCAACATAGGATTTCTTATAGCTTTTACACTGTGTCCGCGTTTATGTATTCATGCACATGATTTTTTAGTCATCATGTGCCAGGCCGGTAAATATATCCGGCACAAAATTGTATCGACAACTGACTCGTTTATGCCACGCGATTTACCCAAATAATCCGTGGCTGGGAAGGGGGTGAAAATCCCCCGCAGCCCCCGCTGCTGTAATGCCGACGAACCCGCGTAACCACTGATCTGTTGATTGGGAAGGGCGGGTGAGAATGACGCTTAGCCAGAAGACCGACTAGTCAGATTTACCCGTCATCCTTCAATTTGCAGGTGTGTTAACCGCACCTCGAATTTTTGGGTATGACACTAAACAACTCCTTCGGTGGGAAGTCAGTTGTCATCAGATACGTGCAGCCTCAGGCTGCGCGTACGAGCTGACATCCGCGCTTTGCCGAAATGTAATAAGGCAAATATGGCAGCGGTAGCGAAACACGCATTCGTCATTGCAGGCACCAGCAGCGGCTGTGGCAAAACCACCGTTACGCTCGGATTGCTCCGCGCCCTCATGCAACGCAGCCTTCGCGTTCAACCTTTCAAAATTGGCCCCGATTATCTCGACAGCGGTTGGCACAGCGCCGTGACCGGCATTGCCTCGCGTAATCTCGATGCTTTCATGCTGCCGACGACCACGCTAAATGGCCTGTTTTCAAAACAGATGCAACAGGCGGATGTTGCCGTCATCGAAGGTGTGATGGGTTTGTACGACGGCTACGGAACCGATCCGAACTATTGCAGCAGCGCGGCAATGGCAAAACAACTGGGTTGTCCGGTGATTTTGCTGGTGGACGGTAAAGCGGTCTCTACTTCTATTGCCGCGACGGTCATGGGGTTCCAGCGCTTTGACCCGCGGCTTAACATCGCGGGCGTGATCCTCAATCGCGTCAACAGCGACAGCCATTATCAACTGCTTGCCGAAGCCATCACGCGTTATTGCGGGCTGCCCGTCTTAGGGCGTGTGCCAACAATGGCGGACGTGGCTTTGCCGTCACGCCATCTCGGGTTAGTTCCTGCGCAAGAAAATGCCCAGCATGATGAACGCTGGCAGAATCTGGCACAACAGCTCGAACAAACCGTGGATATTGACCGCTTACTCGCGCTATCTCATCTGAATTCTCTGCCACAGGGTGAAGCGCCCGCGATCCCTGATCCCGCGCTGGCTGAAGGTCTTACACTCGCGCTTGCCGAAGACGAAGCCTTCAACTTTTACTATCCCGATAACCTTGAAATGCTTGAGCAAGCCGGAGTGAAAATCCAGCGCTTCAGCCCGTTGCATGACACAAAAGTGCCTGACTGCCAGATGATTTGGCTCGGTGGCGGTTATCCCGAAGTCCATGCCACAAAACTCGCCGCGAATATCCGCATGCGTGAATCCCTGCAAGACGCCCATCAACGTCGTATCCCGCTTTACGCCGAATGCGGCGGCTTAATGTATCTCGGGGAATCTCTTACCGATGGCGAAGGGGAAGTTCACGCTATGTGCGGAGTGCTACCAGGCCACAGCCAAATGGGCAAACGCCTGGCCCGTTTTGGCTACTGCGAATCCACCGCGATTCAAAACACGTTACTGGCCAAAAAAGGTGAAACCTTGCGCGGCCACGAGTTTCATTACTCCGATTTCAACGGCCCATTACCCGCCGCATTCGATTGCTGCAAATGGCGTGACGGCGTCGCCGTTTCCCGCTGGCAGGGGGGCGTCCAGCATCAGGCAACATTTGCCAGTTATCTGCATGTGCATTTTGCCCAACGTCCTGGTTTGCTCAACCAGTGGTTATCTTTTGCGAGGAACTCTCTATGACATTGCTTGCCTGGGGTGCGGCCTGGTTATTGGATTTCTGGCTCGGCGATCCACCGCACTGGCCGCATCCGGTTCGCTGGATTGGCAACTTGATTAATTTCATGCAGCGCAAGATACGACAGTTTTGTAAAAGCGACCGTGCGCTGAAAATCGGTGGTGGCGTGCTTTGGCTGGTCGTCGTGGGCATGACATGGGGCGTGAGTTGGGGCGTATTACACCTCGCCAATCTGGTGCATCCGTGGCTTGGCTGGTTGGTGGAAGTGTGGATGATTTACACCGTGCTTGCCGCCCGTTGTCTGAGCGATGCCGCACTCGAAGTGTATCGCGCCTTGAAAGAGGGAACGCTTGCCGAAAGCCGGGAAAAACTGTCGTGGATAGTGGGGCGCGATACATCGCAACTGGAACGCCCGCAAATTACCCGTGCGGTTGTGGAAACCGTGGCGGAAAACAGTGTCGATGGCGTGATTGCACCGCTGTTTTTCCTGATGCTTGGCGGCGCACCGCTGGCGATGGCCTATAAAGCGGTCAATACGCTGGACTCGATGGTGGGGTACAAAACCGAAAAGTACCGCGCGATAGGTTATGTCAGCGCCCGTCTTGATGATCTCGCCAACTATCTTCCTGCTCGCCTGAGTTGGCTGCTGCTGAGCTTCGCCGCTTTTTGCTTACGCTCCAACCCGCGTCAGGCCTTACGCATTGGCTGGCGTGATCGCTACCAACACAGCAGCCCAAACTGCGCCTGGCCTGAAGCGACGGTCGCAGGTGCACTTGGGATCCGACTCGGCGGGCCGAACACCTATTTTGGCGAACGGGTAGAAAAACCGTGGATGGGGGATGAGCAGCGTGGCGTTGCCCTTGACGACATAACCCGCGCCATTCAACTCATGATGTTGGCGTCCCTGTTGGCCTTGCTGCTGTTTGCCGCAATGCGCTGGCTGACGCTTGGCATAGGCTCTTAAGGACTCCCGATGAATTACCTGCAACAACCCCAGCTTATTGAACAACATAGTTTTGAAATCATCAGCGAAATCATCGCACAACAGTATCCCGAATACCGTTTTCACGATGCGATTCAGGAAGCGATGATCAAGCGCGTTATCCATACCACTGCCGATTTTGAGTGGCTGGATATTTTATGGTTCTCGCCGGATGTCATCGAACAACTTAGTCACAGTTTGCAGCGTGGCTGCACCTTGTACACCGACACCACCATGGCGTTATCGGGAATTAACAAAACCTTGCTGGCGCAATTCGGATGCAGTTGCCGTTGCTTTATCAGCGACCCGCGCGTGGTGGCGCATGCCAAAGAGCAGAGCATTACCCGTTCGATGGCAGCGGTAGATCTCGCATTGCAGGAAGAAGGCGAGAAGATCTTCGTCTTTGGTAACGCGCCGACAGCCCTGTTCCGGCTGCTGGAAAAAGACGCGAAACCGTCTGCTGTTATCGGTGTACCGGTCGGTTTTGTCGGTGCCGAAGAGTCTAAAGAAGCGCTGATAGAAAGCGGTTTACCGGCAATTGCCGCTCGTGGGCGCAAAGGCGGCAGCAACGTCGCGGCGGCCATTGTCAACGCGCTGCTTTATCGCTTACGGGAGGCTCAGTGAGCGAACAGCAAGCCGACTGCATCTGGCATAAAGGCAAAGCTTACCGCAAAGGATACACCACCGGATCCTGCGCCACCGCGGCGGCTCGCGTCGCGGCGCTGATGGTGTTGCGCCAGCACGTCATCGACCAGGTTTCTATTGTCACGCCATCTGGCGTCACGCTGCATCTCAATGTCGAAATGCCGATGATTGAAGGCCAGCAAGCGACGGCGGCCATCCGCAAAGACGGCGGCGACGACGTTGACGCTACCCACGGCATGCTGATTTTCGCCCGCGTGCAGCTCAACGACAGCGGGATTATCACATTGCGCGGCGGCACGGGGATTGGCGTGGTCACGCGCAAAGGAATTGGTTTGCCGATTGGTGAGTCTGCCATTAACCGCACGCCGCGTCAGACCATTGTTGCCGGGGTGCGTGAAGTCATCGGCGCGGAGCGCGGTGCAGAGATAGAAATTTTCGCCCCGGAAGGTATCGAGCGGGCTAAAAAAACCTATAACCACCGTCTCGGCATTCTGGGTGGAATTTCCATTATTGGCACCACAGGCATTGTGATGCCGATGTCAGAAGAGAGCTGGAAGCGCTCGCTGGCGCTGGAACTTGAAATGAAACGCGCCGCAGGTCTCGATAAAGTGGTTCTGGTGCCTGGCAATCACGGCGAGCGCTTTGTGCGCGAACAACTGCAGTTGGACAGTGAATGTGTGGTGACGATGAGCAATTTCGTTGGCTACATGATTCAGGAGGCCGTCCGCCTGGAGTATCGCCACATTGTTCTGATTGGCCACCCTGGAAAGCTGGTGAAAGTGGCCGCCGGAATATTCCACACCCACAGCCACATTGCCGACGGACGCATGGAAACGCTGGTCGCCCATCTGGCCTTAATGGGCGCGCCGTTTGCACTGCTCGAAGCCGTCAGCCTTTGCGACACCACTGAAGCGGCACTCGAAATCATCACAGAACAGGGCTGGCAAGGGGTGTTTGAACGCCTGGCATCACGCATCTGTGAACGCGTTGAAGAGATGCTGCGCTTTACTCAATCGCCACCAAAATGCGATGCCATTTTATTTTCCTTTGATAACCAGGTTTTAGGTAGCAGCCGCCCCGTGGCTGATATTGCGCAGGCGTTGCGATGCTAACCGTGGTGGGCATCGGCCCAGGCGCTACTGAACTCCTGACCGTCCAGGCGCGGGCTGAGATTGATGACGCGGAGATCCTGGTTGGAGGGGCCAGACAACTTGCGCTGTTTAATGATTTTCGTGGTGAAACGCGTTTGCTGACGGGCGATCTCGATGAGCTTATGGCCTGGATTCGGGAACGCCTCAACCAGCAAATCGTTGTGCTGGCTTCGGGCGATCCGCTGATTTATGGCATCGGCAAGCGCCTGGCGGCGAACGTCCCCCCGGAACATCTGCGCATTATTCCGGGTATCAGCTCGATTCAATATCTGTGCGCCAAAGCGGCGGTCGATATGAACGACATCTGGATAACCAGTAGCCATGGCCGCGAGCCAGATTTTCAGGCGATTGCCGCGCACCAAAAGGTGGCAATGGTGACTGACAACATCATCGGGCCTTATGCCATCGCTCAGGCTTTGCTGGCACGCGGCCTGAATCCCACGCTAATTATTGGCGAAAATCTCACGTCGGCAGATGAACGAATCCATCGCCTGGCGGCCTGCGATGTCGCGCAACGCTACGCGATGAATGTGGTGGTTATCCTGAATGAAAGATGAGCTTTTCTTACGGGGTGCGCGCGTCCCGATGACCAAAGAGGTGGTGCGAACTCAGGCGCTGGAGCGCTTGCAATTGCAGAATGCACAACGGTTTATCGACATCGGTGCGGGCACTGGCAGCGTGTCGCTTGAAGCGGCCATGCGTTACCCGCAATTACGCGTCACGGCGATTGAACGCAATCCCGACGCGCTGGCGTTAATGGCAGAAAACCGCGAGCGTTTTGCTTGTCCAAATATTGAGATTATCAACGGCTATGCGCCCATTGAGCTCGATGCGATAGCCGATGCGGTCTTTATCGGTGGCAGCGGTGGGCAGTTAACCGAGCTTATCGACTGGTCGCTGGCACATTTGCACCCCGGCGGGCGTCTGGTGATGACCTTTATCCTGCTGGAAAATTTAACCTGCGCGTTAACCCACCTCGAGCAGTGCGCCATTCACGATTTTGATTGCCTGCAACTTCAGGTTGCAAGCCTCGCTACGCTTGGCAGCGGCCACTACTTCAAACCGAACAACCCCACTTTTTTGATTTCTTGCCTCAAGGAGGGAAGCCATGACTCAAATTTATGATACCCGTAAGGTCTGGTTCGTCGGTGCCGGCCCTGGCGACAAAGAACTGATCACCCTCAAAGGCTATCGCATCTTGCAGCAGGCGGAAGTGGTGATTTATGCCGGTTCGCTCATCAACCCTGAACTGCTGGATTACTGCCCGGAAGGGGCGGAGTGCCACGACAGCGCTGCGTTAAACCTTGAGCAAATTATCGAGCTGATGGAAAACGGCGTGAGGGCAGGCAAGCTGGTGGTGCGCTTACAAACCGGCGACCTTTCACTGTACGGCTCGATTCGCGAGCAGGGTGAAGTGCTCACCGAGCGCGGTATTGGCTATGAATCGGTGCCGGGCATCAGCGCATTTTTGGGTGCCGCCGCGCAGCTTGGCGTGGAATACACCGTACCGGAAGTCTCACAAAGCCTGATCATCACGCGTATCGAAGGCCGCACGCCGATGCCACCGCTTGAACAGCTTGAATCTTTTGCCCGGCATCAGACCTCAATGGCGATTTTCCTCTCGGTGCAGCGTATTCACCGCGTGGCTGAACGCCTGATTGAAGGCGGTTATCCCGCGGATACGCCAGTCGCCGTGGTTTACAAAGCCACCTGGCCGGATTGCCAGACTGTGCGCGGCACGCTTGCAGACATCGCAGAACAGGTGCGGGAAGCGGGCATTCGCAAAACGGCGCTCATCATGGTGGGCGCATTTCTTGGCGAGGAATATCACTATTCCAAACTCTACGATGCAGGATTCAGTCATGAATACCGCAAGGCCTGATTCGATAGCACTGTTTTGCCTGACGCCCGGAGGCGTGGCATTAGCGCAACGTCTGCGCGACCTGGTACCGCTCACCTGTTTTACCAGTGAAAAGCTGCTGCAACCGGGCTTTATTCCGTTCGGTGGCAGTTTTGCACGGACCGTAGAACAGGCATTTAGCGAATATTCTGCGCTGGTGTTTATCGCCGCCACGGGCATTGTGGTGCGCGTAATTGCTCCATTGTTGAACGACAAGCTGCACGATCCTGCGGTTGTTGTAATGGATGAACGCGCGGAACACGTTATCAGCCTGCTTTCCGGGCATCTGGGCGGTGCCAACGAATTAACCCGTCAAATTGCCCAACTGTTAAACGCCGATCCGGTGATCACCACCGCAACCGACGTTAACCAACTGGCGGCGCTGGATACGTTGGCGGCGAAACTTGACGCCACCCTGTTGGATTTTCGCCAGACGGTGAAAACCATTAATCAGATGCTGGTGAGTCAGAAGCGCGTAGGGCTGTGGTGGGACAGGGATTTTACCCAGAACGCCGAAAGTTACGACACCCGAGGTTTTATCCCCGTCGACAATCTCGACGTGCTGCCAGCGCTTGATGCCCTGGTGTGCGTCACGCTGCGTGATGACCTGCCGACACAAGCTATTCCGCTTTATAAGCTGGTGCCAAAACGCGTCGTGGCGGGAATAGGCTGCCGCCGTGACACACCGCCGCAAACCGTGGCGAAGCTATTAAATCAGCAACTGGCTGAGAACCACTTTGACCCGCTGGCTTTGCGCGCCATTGGCAGTGTGTCTCTCAAACAGGACGAACCGGCGTTACTTGAATTGGCACAACGTTGCCAAATCCCATTCAACATTTTTAGCGTTGACCAACTTGCGGAACATGAAAAGCGCTTTCCGGCATCCGAATTTGTGCGTCATACCGTGGGCGTGGGCAGCGTGTCACAACCGGCTGCGTGGCTGATGAGTAACGGAAATCTGGTTGGCAACACCCTGCGCGAACAGGGCGTCACTATCACTTTAGGAGTTTCAGACAGATGTTAACGGTAATCGGGATTGGCCCGGCAGTGAAGCCATGATGACTCAGGAAGCGATAGCGGCATTGCAGGAAGCTGAAATTGTGGTGGGTTATAAAACCTACACCCACCTGGTGAAGCCCCTGACGGGGGACAAGCAGGTTATCAAAACGGGCATGTGCAAAGAGATTGAACGCTGCCAGACCGCCATCGAACTGGCGCAGGCCGGGCACAACGTGGCGTTAATCAGCAGCGGCGATGCCGGAATCTACGGCATGGCGGGCCTGGTGCTGGAGCTGGTGACATCGCAGCAACTGGATATCGAAGTGCGCCTGGTTGCCGGGATAACCGCCAGCATTGCCGCCGCGTCATTGCTCGGTGCGCCGCTGATGCACGATTTTTGCCATATCAGCCTCAGCGACTTACTGACACCGTGGCCGGTAATCGAAAAACGCATTATCGCCGCCGCTTCTGCCGACTTTGTTATCTGTTTCTACAACCCGCGCAGCCGTGGCCGCGAAGGGCATCTGGCGCGTGCATTTGAATTAATGCGCGAATTTACCCAACCGCAAACGCCCGTTGGCGTGGTGAAAGCCGCCGGGCGCAAAAAAGAGCAAAAATGGCTAACGACATTTGGCGAGATGGACTTCGAACCTGTTGATATGACCAGCCTGGTCATTGTTGGCAACAAAACGAGCTATGTCCGTGAAGGCCTGATGATCACTCCGCGAGGTTATGAACTGTGAGTGAGCCGCAGGTGATGGTGTTTGGTGGAACCAGTGATGCCCGGTTTATTTGCCAGATCCTCGATGAACATCGCATTACCTACACGCATTCGGTAGCGACGGCGGTCGGCAAAGAGCTGGCGGGTAATATCAGCGGCAAGATCCGCGTCGGGCGTATCGACGCCGACGAAATTGCCGACTTGTTGATGAGCAGCGCCGTGCGCTGGGTGATTGATGCCTCGCATCCGTATGCAGAGTTGCTGGGGCGCAATATTCATCAGGCCTGCGAAACCGTGGGTGTGCCCCTAAGCCGTTATCAACGCCGCAGCGAACTCAACGACCTGGAACACCCGCAGTTGCACAAAGTGGCGAACCTGCAAGCTGCGTGTTCCGTGGCTTTGCAATATGGCCCGCGCGTACTGCTGACCACCGGCAGCAAAGAGCTTGCGGCGTATCAGCAAGGTTTACCTGGAAAAACGCTGCTGGCGCGGGTTTTGCCCACCAGCGAAGTGATGGCCGAATGCGAAGCGCTGGGCCTCGGCGTGGATAACATCATTGCGCTGCGCGGCCCGTTTAGCGCCGAGTTTAACGACGCTATCTATGCCTTTTGCTCGCCGGATGTGGTGATCACTAAAGAGTCCGGCGCAGAAGGGGGGTATCTCGACAAAGTCACTCCGGCGTTGGCGCGGGGCATCCCCTGTATCGTTGTGACGCGCCCGCAGCCTCGGGTCAGTGGCGCTGAATTATTAGCAAGCCGTGATGATGTGTGCCGCCGTGTCACACGCTGGCTGCAAGAGAGGAAAGAATGAAGAAAGCTCTATTGGTTATCAGTTTTGGCACCAGCTACCACGACACCTGTGGCAAAAATATTGTTGCATGTGAAGAACAACTCGCCAGCACTTTTGCTGACCGCGACCTGTTCCGCGCGTTCACCTCCGGCATGATTATTCGCAAATTAAAAAGCCGCGATAATCTGGATATCGATTCACCTGCGCAGGCGTTACGCCGCCTGGCCGAGTTGGGATATCAGGACGTTGCCGTTCAGTCGCTGCACGTCATTAATGGCGACGAGTACGAAAAAATTGCCCGTGAGGTGCAAGCCCATCGTCACCTGTTCCAGCGCCTGGCATTAGGTAACGCATTATTGAGTGATTTCAACGACTACGAATGGTTACTTAGCGCCTTGCAAAGCCAGATGCCACCGCTTGAAGCCGACGAACGCGTGGTGTTTATGGGCCACGGTGCCAGCCATCACGCGTTTTCAGCCTATGCCTGTCTCGATCATCTAATGGTGGCACGCCGTATTCCTGCTCGGGTTGGCGCAGTAGAAAGCTATCCAGAAATCGACCTTATCGTGCGCGGTTTGCAGCAAGACAATGTCCGTAAAGTCCACCTGATGCCATTAATGCTGGTGGCTGGTGATCATGCGATTAATGACATGGCGTCTGACGAAGAGGACTCCTGGAAAACACAGTTGCAGGAAGCAGGAATAGAAGCCCAGCCCTGGTTACAAGGACTGGGAGAAAACCCGCAAATTCGCGCGATGTTCGTTAATCATTTGCAGCGTGCGCTGGAGAAATCAGCAAACGAGGTGGCAGCATGAGCGGCCGTTTATATGCCCTCGGCACCGGCCCGGGTGCCAGCGACCTGATCACCGTACGCGCAGCGCGCATCATCGGCAAACTGGATGTTTTGTACGCCCCGGCTGGCCGCAAAGGCGGTGACAGCCTGGCACTTTCGATTGTGCGCGAATACCTCAGCGACACCACCGAAGTGCGCACCTGCCACTTCCCGATGAGCGCCGATAACGACGAAAAAGCGCGGGTGTGGGATGAAACCGCAGCCGCCTTACAGCATGAAGTTGAACAAGGAAAACAGGTCGGGTTTATCACGCTCGGGGACTCGATGTTATTCAGCACCTGGGTGTTTTTGCTGGCGCGAATGGGCAACCCGGAATGGCTGGAAATTGTCCCTGGCGTCACCTCTTTTGCCGCCATTGCCTCACGTGCGCAATTGCCGCTGGCGATGGAACAACAATCGCTGGCGGTGATGTCTTGCACTGCTTCGCATCAGGCGTTGACGGAGGCGTTGCGCTCGCATGACTGCGTGGTGCTGATGAAAGTCTACGGGCGGTTCGCGCAAATCAAAGCGTTGCTGCAACACCTCGGGCTTATCGACCATGCGCTGTTAATGGCAGAAGCAACATTACCGGGTGAGCAATGTTTCCGAAATCTGGAAGAGGTGCCGGACGACCAGACGCTGCCGTATTTCTCGACCATTCTGGTGAATAAACAGTGGAGTCCTCGCCGTTAAGCAAGGGAAAACCATGGAAAAATTACTTAAAAAACTCTCGCTAAGCGGTCTTGGCATGGGGATGTTGCTGCTCATCGTGCCGCAAGAAGCGTTCGCCATGCATATCATGGAAGGATTCTTACCGCCAGTGTGGGCGCTGGCGTGGTGGATTTTGTTCCTGCCATGCCTGTATGTCGGGCTGGTTCGTTTGCGCCAAATCGTTGCGCACGACAGCAACCAGAAAGTGCTGCTGGCGTTATGCGGTGCCTTTATTTTTGTGCTCTCGGCGCTAAAAATCCCCTCGGTCACTGGAAGCTGTTCGCACCCAACTGGCGTGGGTCTGGCGGTTATTTTGTTCGGCCCAGGTGTCGTGGCAGTGCTGGGCGCCATCGTGCTGCTGTTCCAGGCATTGTTACTGGCACACGGCGGCCTGACAACGCTGGGTGCCAATGGGATGTCGATGGCGGTGATTGGGCCGGTGGTGGGGTATCTGGTCTGGAAGCTGGCCTGTAAAGCGGGCTTTCGCCGGGACGTCAGCGTCTTCCTGTGCGCCATGGTCGCTGACCTGATGACCTATTTCGTCACTTCAATTCAGCTCGGCGTCGCGTTCCCCGACCCGCACTTTGGCATCACCGGTTCGTCGTTGAAATTCATGAGCATCTTCTGCCTGACGCAAATCCCGATTGCGATTGCTGAAGGCTTGCTGACGGTCATGATTTACGACCAGCTCACGAAGCGACAACTGCTACCCGCCCGGAGTCAATAACATGAAGAAAACGCTGATTTTGCTCGCCCTGGTGGTGGGATTAATGATTGTGCCGTTTTTTGTTCCTCACGGCGGTGAATACGGTGGCTCAGATGACCAGGCGGAAAGCCAGATTTTGGTCGTCGCCCCACACTACAAACCGTGGTTCCAGCCGCTTTATGAGCCGGCCAGCAGCGAAATTGAAAGTCTGTTGTTCACCTTGCAAGGTTCAATCGGTACGGCGGTGATTTTCTACATTTTGGGCTTCTATCGGGGCAGACGCGAAGACCATGCTGGGGATTGATAAACTCAGCTACCAGAGTCGCTGGTGCCGGGTCTCCCCGCTGCGCAAATTCGCACTGTATCTGGTGATGTTGGTGCTGGCGTTTGCGCTGCCGCCCGTCGGGCAGGCCGCTTTATTGCTGGTGATTGCGGTTTTTACCTGCTGGCTGCTGCGCGTCGGCCCACGGCGATATTTACGCTGGCTGGCGGTGCCGCTGGGTTTTTTAGTGATGGGCGTGGGGACGATTATCCTGAGTGTTGCGCATCACCCGCAATCTTTGTTGTTGAGCGTACCGATCGGCTCATTTTATCTCGGCATTGATGCGCAAGGGCTGGCGATGGCGAATCAGACTTTCTGGCGCAGCCTTGCCGCACTGGCCGCAACTTACTGGCTGGTACTGAACCTGCCGTTTGGGCAATTAATCATCCTCTTACAGCGCTTAAGAGTGCCACGATTATTAATCGAGCAAATCCTGCTCACCTGGCGTTTTATTTTTATCCTGTTGGACGAGGCGCAGGCCATTCACCGTGCTCAGACATTACGTTTCGGTTATCGTACCTTGCCCGGTGGCTACCGCTCGTTTGCTATGTTGGTGAGCATGCTGTTTTCCCGCGTGCTGCTGCGTTACCAACAAATGGTCACCACGCTGGATATCAAACTTTACCAGGGGGATTTCCACCTGTGAGAACCGCACCGATGCTGACAACCCAGAATGTCTCTTTTTGCTACCAGGACGATGTTGTTCTGCATGACTTAACCTTCGATTTTGGCGCATATCCGGTGACGGGCATCGTCGGCAAAAATGGCTGCGGAAAATCCACGCTGTTCATGAATCTCAACGGCGTTTTACGCCCGCAAAAAGGCGCGGTGTTATGGCAGGGCAAACCCATAAATACCAGCAAAAGTGGGTTGATTGAGCACCGCCAGCGCGTCACGACCGTATTCCAGGACCCCGAGCAGCAAATCTTTTACACCGATATTGATAGCGATATTGCGTTTAGCTTGCGTAACCTTGGCGTCAACGAAGCCGAGATTACCCGCCGTGTGGAGCAGGCGATTCAACTGGTGGATGCGCAGGCTTTTCGCCATCAGCCGATTCAGTATTTAAGCCACGGGCAAAAGAAGCGCGTGGCGATTGCCGGTGCGCTGGTGATGGAAGCCGACTACTTGTTGCTGGATGAACCGACGGCAGGGCTTGACCCATCCGGTCGGCAGCAAATGATTGAAATCATTGCGCGCATTGCTTCCCAGGGTAAGCATGTGGTTATCTCAAGCCATGATATTGATTTGATTTACGAAGTTTGCGACGGTGTCTACGTCCTGAAAGACGGGAAAATTATGGCCACGGGTGCGCCCGGTGACGTTTTCAGCCAGGCCGACATGCTGCACGATGCCGGGTTGGTGCAGCCGTGGTTAGTGAAATTGCACAGTGAGCTCGGGTTCCCGCTGTGTAAAACCGAAACTCAATTGTTCAACGCCTTACGCGTTTCAAAGGAAGCTTTATGAGCCTTGCGATAATGATTCAGGGCACCGCCTCAGATGTCGGGAAAAGCATGCTGGTGGCCGGATTGTGTCGAATTTTTGTCCAGGACGGCCAGCGCACCGCGCCGTTTAAATCCCAGAATATGGCGCTTAATTCTGGCATTACGCCGGATGGCAAAGAGATGGGCAGGGCGCAGATTTTCCAGGCTGAAGCGGCGGGTATCGCCCCTGATGTGCGCATGAATCCGGTGTTGCTCAAACCGACCAGTGACTGCAAAGCGCAGGTGGTGCTGATGGGCAAAGTCGCGACAAATATGGATGCGGTCACTTATCACAATTACAAACCGCAGTTGAAAACGCAAATCCGCGAGGTTTACCAAAGCCTTGCGTCAGAGCACGACGTGATGGTACTGGAAGGGGCTGGAAGCCCGGCGGAAATTAATCTGCGCGATCGCGATATCGTCAATATGGGCATGGCGGAACTGGCTGAATGCCCGGTGGTGCTGGTGGCAGACATCGATCGCGGCGGTGTTTTCGCCGCGATCTACGGCACCATTGCGTTGCTGCTTGAGCATGAAAAATGGCGCGTAAAAGGGGTCATCATCAATAAGTTTCGCGGCGATGTGGCGCTGCTTTATTCCGGCATCGAGCAAATCGAAGCGTTAACCGGTGTGCCGGTTTTAGGGGTAATGCCGTGGCTGAATGTCGATCTCGAAGATGAAGACAGCGTGGTACTGGATCGTGGGAAATATGATTCGGTTAGCGCAAAAGATCTGGATATTGCGGTGCTGCAACTGCCGTACATGTCGAACTTCACCGATTTTAATGCGCTGGCGGCGCAACCGGACGTGCGTCTGCGTTATGTCGTCAAACCTGATGAGCTGGCAAACAGTGACCTGGTGATTGTGCCGGGGAGTAAAAATACGCTCGGCGATTTGCGCTGGGTGCGAGAAAACGGTCTTGAGCAGGCGTTACTTGCGCACCATCGGCGCGGCGGTGCAGTGCTGGGGATTTGCGGCGGCTATCAGATGCTCGGGCAGCATATTTACGATGAAGTGGAGTCGGGGCTTGGCGAAATGCCGGGCATGGGGCTGCTGGATGTCATCACCCGTTTTGCCAATGAAAAAACTACTACCCGCGTGTTCGGACACGTTCAAAGGTCGCTGCCTGGCGTGTTTGCCGCAAGCGCAGGCCGTGCGCTTGCGGGTTATGAAATCCATATGGGTGAGACTCAGCGCGGAGCAAAAACTTCTCCTTTTGCAACGTTTACTGAGTGTAATACTCAGCCTTATCATAATCTTGATGGCGCGGTCAGCGAGGATGGGCGCGTGCTGGGGACGTATCTTCATGGCGTGTTTGATAGCGGTGAGTTTACCCGCAGCCTGCTGGACAGTTTACGCCTGCGCAAAGGGCTGACACCGTGGGAAGGCGAGCGCTTCGACTATCAACAACATAAAGAGCAGCAGTTTAATATTCTGGCTGACGCGATGCGCGAACACATCGATATTGCGCAGATTTACCAGATTATGCGGGAGCATCAGGAGCAATCGGTATGAAGTTAGTCACGGGCGGCGCCCGTAGCGGGAAAAGCCGCCATGCAGAACAGTTGGCGGCAAATTTCGAGTGCGTACTGTATATCGCCACCTCGAAAATTTTCGACAGTGAAATGGCGCAGCGTATTCAGCATCATCGCGACAGCCGTCCTGCACACTGGCGTACCGTCGAGCAGTATCGTGATTTAAATACCGTGATTACGCCAGATAACGAAGCGCATGAAGCCGTGCTGCTGGAGTGTATTACCACATTGATTACCAACGTGATGTACGATGCTGCCGGGGAAAAGCCAGAGGACGACTGGGATTTTGCCGTGATGGAGCAGGTGGTGAATCAACAGATCGATATTTTGCTGGACGCCTGTGCGGAAAGTCCGGCGGAAGTGATTTTAGTGACGAACGAAGTGGGAATGGGCATTGTGCCGGAAAACCGCCTGGCGCGGCATTTCCGCGATATTGCCGGACGTATCAATCAGCGTCTGGCGCAAAATGCAGATGAAGTCTGGCTGGTGGTCTCAGGGATAGGAGTAAAAATTAAATGATCTTCCGTTTGTTCTTCGCCACGTTGCAGTTTATGAGTCGCATTCCGGTACCGGTTCGTTGGGCCGAAGGGATTGAAACCCATCAATATGTGCGCGGTATTGTCACTTTTCCGTTTGTCGGCCTGGTGCTGGGCGCATTAGCGGGCGTGGTGTTTACGCTGTTGCAGCCGTGGGCAGGATTACCCCTGGCAGCACTCGGTTACGTGCTTGCCCTCGCACTGCTGACCGGCGGTTTCCATCTTGATGGTCTGGCGGATACCTGCGACGGTATTTTCTCGGCTCGCACTCGCGACCGGATGCTGGAAATCATGCGTGACAGCCGTCTCGGAACGCACGGCGGCCTGGCGCTTATCTTTGTGATTGTGATGAAAGTGCTGGTGGTCAGCGAGTTGGCACTGCGCGGGGGTAGCATGCTGGCGGTATTAGCCGCGGCATCCGTAGCCGGGCGCACCGCCAGTGTACTGCTGATGTATCACCATCAATACGCCCGTGAAAAAGGGCTGGGCAATCTGTTTATCGGCAAAGTGACGGGAACACAAACCTTCCTGACGCTGCTCGGCGGGGCGGTGTTATGTACTCTTTTGCTGCCAACCACTGGCCTTATCGCGTTGGTGTTAACCCTGCTGGCTGTTTTTGGCCTGGGCTGGATGTTGCGCCGCACCCTCGGCGGGCAAACGGGCGACACGCTCGGTGCCGCCATCGAACTGGGCGAAGTGGTTTTCCTGCTGGCGTTACTGCGATAACACCTCATTTTCATACCTGTGTATCAGAGAAAAAAATGCAAACACTGAATTCTTTACTGGCAATGATTTCCCCGCTTGATAGCGAAGCAATGGCACGTGCGCAGAAGCATATTGATGGGCTGCTAAAACCGTTCGGCAGCCTTGGGCGCCTGGAGTCGTTAGCGGTGCAATTGGCGGGTATGCCGGGGATGAAAAACGGCCTGACGACTCAGCGCAAAGCGATCCTCGTAATGTGCGCTGACCACGGCGTTTATGCCGAAGGCGTGGCGATTTCCCCGCAAATTGTTACGGCCATTCAGGCGATGAACATGACGCGTCATAACACCGGTGTCTGCGTATTGGGTGCGACGGTGGGTGCCGATATTCATGTGGTTGATGTCGGTATCGATAGCGACGCATTGCCGGGCGTGCTGGATATGAAAGTGGCGCGAGGCAGTGGCAACATCGCCCAGGGCCCAGCGATGAGCCGTGAGCAGGCAGAAAATTTACTGCTGGCGACCATGAAACTCACCATGGAAAAAGCGGCTGAAGGCGTGACGCTGTTTGGCGTTGGCGAATTAGGGATGGCGAATACAACGCCTGCGGCGGCGATGGTCAGCGTGTTGACCGACAGTTCACCGGATGATGTGGTCGGGATGGGCGCGAATTTCCCCGCCGAGCAGATGAACCACAAAATCGCCGTGGTGCGTAAAGCAATTGCGACCAACCAGCCGGATGCCACAGACGGTATTGATGTCTTAGCAAAAGTCGGTGGTTTTGACCTGGTCGGCATGACCGGCGTGATGTTGGGTGCCGCCGCAGCCGGTCTTCCGGTGGTGCTTGATGGCTTCCTGTCTTACGCCTCGGCACTCGCGGCCTGCCAGATTGCGCCAGGTGTACGTGATTATTTAATCCCGTCACATTTGTCTGCTGAAAAAGGCGCGGTGATTGCGATGAATAAGCTGGGGCTTGAGCCGTATTTACAGATGGGTATGCGTCTGGGCGAAGGGAGCGGGGCGGCGCTGGCGATGCACCTGGTGGATGCAGCATGTGCAATGCACAATGAAATGGGGTCGTTGGCGGAGAGTAATATTGTGTTGCCGGGGTGATTTCAGAGGTAGGTTTTTGGGGATTATGGGCTTGAGTTTGTTCCGTTCACCTTTGCGTTCAGCTATTCATTAAACACTTGCTAATGGTGAACGTGTCAGGGGGATTACGACATCCCCCTGACAACCCCGTCGCCCGGTTTTAAATTGCCGCTTCGCGGTAAACCCCCGCTTTTCCCCAACGTTCAGGGTCGTTCGCGATTCGCTCCCGGCGATCGCTCTCTGGCGCCGTTCCCGACGGCGCCACCCCTACTTATGGGGAACGCGGGGGCAATTTATACCGGGAACAAAGTCAAAACCGATCTGGTTTTTGACCTTTAGTCCGGCATAAATCGCCTTCATTTTTACTTTAACGGACGGGTCACGTCGTTGGGAACTACGTCCAACTAGCAAACGGAACCATTCCGAGCTAGCAAAACTCCCCAACAACGCCCCCGTTGCAACCCGCATAATCAGATCAACGAACCTTCACCAGCGTACGTCCCTGAATCTCATTACTCATAAAGCTCTTAGCCACAGCAGGCGCCTGCTCCAGGCTAATTTCCGTTGTCGCTCTCTCGTAGAAACTCTCTGGCAGCAACTCGGCCAGGCGTTTCCATGCGCTAATACGACGCTCTTGCGGGGCGCTGACGGAATCCACACCTTGCAGACGCACGTTACGCAGAATAAATGGCATTACCGTCGTTGGCAGAGCGAATCCGCCCGCCAAACCGCATGCGGCGACACAACCGGAATAATTCATCTGCGCCAGCAGTTTGGCTAACACATTGCCGCCCACGGTATCCACCGCACCGGCCCAAACCTGTTTTTCCAGTGGGCGTGTTTCGGCAAATTCGCTGCGCGGCAAAATACGGCTGGCACCTAACTGGCGTAAATACTCGTGAGTGGACTCTCGGCCAGAAACGGCAACAACCTGGTAGCCCAGAGCGTGGAGCAGGGCGATTGCCGTGCTGCCTACGCCACCGCTGGCACCGGTCACCACCACTTCACCACTGGCAGGCGTAACACCCGCTTCTTCCAGCGCCATCACACATAACATGGCGGTAAAGCCTGCGGTGCCGACGATCATCGCTTTGCGTGCCGTTAAACCCGCAGGCAATGGAACCAGCCATTCGGATTTCACTCGAGCCTGCTCGGCAAGGCCACCCCAATGGTTTTCACCCACGCCCCAACCGGTTAACACCACTTCCTGACCTGCGACAAATGCAGCATCGTGGCTTGTGTTTACACGACCAGCGAAATCAATCCCAGGCACCATCGGGAAATTACGGATGATTTTCCCAGTCCCGGTAATCGCCAGCGCGTCTTTATAGTTCAGGCTTGACCACTCAACATCGACCAGCACATTTCCCAGGTCTTCGGCCGGCGCAGCGATTTGCTTTATCTCTGCCTGAGTCTGGCCTTCAACTTGTTCAAGTACGACTGCTTTCATAGTAAATCCTCATTCTTTGAACCGAGCGTTTCGGTTGAGATGTTTCTAATGCCCAACACGGTATACCCGAAGCTCGTGAGAATAAAGAACACCAACGCTATTCCAGCGTAATAACCTGCTTTTTAGCAGGTTATACGATTTTCATATTCTGAGGAGTGTGACAAAAGTTTCACAACGGACCGCCGGAATAGCGTAAGCGTCATCCGGCATTGAGCTGGTAGTTAAAAGTAACTCTTAGCTCTGCAAAGGCAGCGTGGTCAAACAGGTCTGGCTGCTTTGATAGGTCGCAATCGGTGCGCTGGCTGTTTTGCCCTGATAGCTCACTTCAATCTTGCCTTCTATATCGCGCGGTAACCACACGCCGACAAAACCATTCGCGTGGCTGGTCATGCTTTTCTGCACGATGACTTTGCCATTTTTGTCGGTGATTTTTACATCAAAAGGCGTATTGGCTAACTCGCCACGGCAGCCAGACAGGCTGTGATTCAAACATGGGTGGGTTTGCGTCAGATAAGGGGCGAACGACAAATAGAACTTATCGCCCAACGGATAGCTAAACTGCTGCTTACCGTCAGACAATTTCAGCTCTGTGCTGGTGATGCCTGCGTTATACGGCAAAGGACGCGCCTGTGGCGAACCGTCGATGGCTTCTACCATTTGCTCAGTGGTTTTGCCCGCTAAACCGTGTGCTGCGAGAAAATCCGTATCCGACTGCGCCGCGAATGCACTGCCACTGATGCCCAGTGCCAGCAAAGCGAAAAGCATATTTCGTTTCATCAATGATCCCTTTCTGAAAGATAAAGTTGGCTTGCGCAGACTCTAAACCTTACCGTAAGGGGAGGGTCAAAAGGATATGCAATTCTTTACAGATTGGGCGTCAATAAACCTTTATTGGCGTTCATTATATTTGCTGCGTTTATGCTGATAGAGTAAATTGTCTGCTCTCAGCATTGCCGCCTCCAGCGTATCGTCCTGATTTAGCTGATACGAACCCCAGGAAAATGCCACCAGTTTGTCTTTATCAATGGCGAGTAAATGCTTTTGCACACGAGCAATAACATCACGGGATTTTTTCAAAGAATAATCAATAAGGACCAAACAGAATTCATCCCCCCCAAGTCGTATGCCGTAATCGCTTTTGCGAATAGCATTGCGCAGCGCTAAACCCAGATATTGTATTGCTTTGTCACCCATGTGGTGGCCGAGGGTATCGTTTATTTTTTTTAGCCCATCGCTATCAATGGCAATAACCGTAACGGGAATATTCCTGTCAACAAGAGCCCGAATTTTTTGCTCAAACTCAGGCGTAATGACTTTTCTGTTGTACATCCCGGTCATCGCGTCCGTAATGTTATCCCTGGATAGCGCTTCTTGCCTCATGAGTTGTTTACGGGCATATCGACATAAAATCCAGGTCGTCATAACGTAAAGTAAGACCAGCCAGAGATTAGCAATAATGACATAAATAGCATCCAGCTTAATATGCAGGGTGTAATACTGGGTGATGGTGCCTTCATAATTAATTAAATCAAAAGATTTAATAATCGGCTCATGGAAAATGATATTTGACCCGGTGGCATTGTCAGTCACATATAAAGAAAGAAATTTCCACAGCAGAGGTCGATCTACCGTTTTAAACGAAACAGCAAGATCATTAATGTTGACGTCAGTAATCAGGATGCCTTTCACTTTATCATTCAGGAATACCGGAGCAAGCATGCTGATGATATTATTCTTTGTGTAACCATCCTGATAAATATGAGAAACAATGGTTGCTCCCTGGAAGAGATCATTCAGTGCATTGTCATCAATGGTGATAGTGTGTCCGCTACGGACGATATTGATTCCGCTGCCATTGTTCTCTAACCAGTTACTGAAGGTATAGTCGTGCGTATTGACCAGTTGGTTGATGTAAATATAGTTATGTGAAAGATCGATGTAGTATCTGATATTCCTGAAGGCGTAACCCGTATAGTTTGAAAAACTGTATTTTGGTAATGCGCCGTTTTCAGCTTGATGAATAATGGATAAAGCACCCGTGTCTTTGCCCCATTCCTCACATGAAGGGTTCCGTGTCTGAAGCGTTCCTTCCAGATTTTTCATGGTTTTTGCCACAAGGTTAAATCCGGAAATATCCCCTACGGTTTCAACATGCTGACAGACTTCTGGCCGTTTATTCTCGTCAGGATTACCTGAGGATTGCCTGGAAAAGAATGCCCGCGAAAGCCGGTTGGCGATATTCTGGTTGATAGACTCTTCATGGAAAAGGGCTGATTTGCCATTCTCGGCAACATATTCCATATAGTTCTGTAAATTGCGAGCTTCATGGAATACCAGAGCGGCGAAAAGTGAAGTGGTACAAGCCAAGATTAATACAATCGCACTAATATATTTTTGCCTGGACAAGATGGTTCACTCCCTGTTTGACCACCACGAAATAACGGCAAGTATAGCACTTGTTCACCTCGCCAGGGGGCCTGTATTGGCGTGAGCTCATTATCTGAGCCTTTGAAATATAGGGGTTAACGTCTGATTTTGTCTCTTTGACGGGCGTCAAAAACAGCAAAAACAAAAAAGCCCGCTTAGTTTCCTAAGCGGGCTCTCGAATTTGGCTCCTCTGACTGGACTCGATTGTTCAGCTAACTTACTGTTTTTAAATCTGTTAATTTTGCCATTACCTCGGCAGGGCCACCATAAAGGCCCCCGTATGTTAATACTGTGTTTTTTTGATCAGAATCACAAAAAACTTATTTTGTTGTAAAAACAACGTAAGCATTCGGTGAACTCATCTTCACAGGTATTTTCAGTCAGTTAGCATTATCGGCATCACTTAACCGTACTTACCGGAGACAATCGTTGCCAGTAAAACGCTGGTCCATTGAATAGAAAAAACAACATGTCGAAAACAGGCGCGCCAGTGGCTTTACCCGACAGCAATATTGCGAGCACCACGCTATTTCCTTGAACTCAATTCGCGAATGGCCGCAAGATGTCGCCAAAGCTGGATGCAGAGCAAATGAATTAGGCCTGCTTCCCGTAAACATCGCCACCCAGTCTTCTGCTGAAAACTCACCGCAAGTCGTGAACGATCCTATAAGCTGTTTTTGCCCGAGGCAACCGCATGAACTGTTACACCACTAAGCTCATGCGGATGCCTTCAGGGCACTCAAACAGGCACTAATGGAATAGACGTCCCCAATTAAACGGCATCAGAGTGCCAGAATGAGAGTGTGTCAAACACGATCGAATATGCGTTTTGTTCCGGTAAAAACAGAGGAGCAGCCAAGTGTGTTGTCTCTGCATCGTGCCCGGAAAGCTGAGTGACTTTATCGGCACTGTTGCAAGTCCACAGCGCTGATAAAATTCGTTTCCGTTTTCACCGGTGACGCTAATCATGAACGTATTCAAAGGCCGGCATTTCAGTCGTGACATTATTCTGTGGGCGGTACGCTGGTACTGTAAATACGGGATCAGTTATCGTGAACTACAGGAAATGCTGGCCGAGCGTGGTGTCAGCGTCGACCACACCACGCTTTACCGCTGGGTTCAGCGCTAGGCACTGTTGCAAAGTTTGATTTCTCCGAAAAACGGAGGGTTGCAACCACAGCTTATAGTGTCTTCCTTCGGATTGGCTGACAAAATGTGCTAGAGAAATATGCTGCGGTGAAACTTTGCAACAGTGCCCGTTTACTTGCCGGAACTGCTCCACTTATACCTTCATCGCAAAATTCAAAATCCCCTTCACACAAGTAACCCGCATCAATAATCTGGCGACGCTGGTTCTCAGTGGCCTGGTCGTTTGTTGAAACTCTCAGGTAAGTGATGACGGCCATTCTATTTGCCTTAATATGTTCGTAAAGTTAGTTCGTATAACATATCGTTCGTAAATTACAAATTAAATCTTTTAGAACTATCAAACGAGCTTCTTTAGTCGTGTTCGTAAAGGAGTACCTTTGTGAACGAGTGGGGGACAGGCGGTTTCCCAAACGCAGCTAAATAATTCCGTTCAGCCCGCAGCCGTCACTGGACATTTTTTCCGTCAGTGCCGGATGGCCTGGTAAAAAGTTTCTGATCAGGAAGGAATACGAAGTGGTGGGGCAGTGAGGAAGAAAACAGAGCACAACATGTGGTAGCAACGAAGCGGGAAGGGATACTGTATGTTGATTATCCACAGAAGCGGGGGATAAGTGCGGGATAACTGGACAGAATTACGGTTTTGTCCATTCTGGCAGTTGTTCTGCCCCAGCCATGGCGGCCATGAACGTCTCAGGGCGTAAAGCGGACATACCGAGCACCGGAATATATAATTGGGGTGCCAATCACAGCCCGGCTGATTCAGTTGCCCCGCTTAATCTTGGATTAGCTTGGACATTATGGTTATTTTGTTTTGTGGAATGGATTAATAAACTGTTGCCACAACGGGTTTTACGTTAGCGGAGCCAATAATATTTTCAGGCATGATTACCGAGGAATGGAACATCGGAATGTTTATTTTCTTACTGCCAGTAGAAATGTTAACGCTGGCTGCTTCCCAGGACTTTGTGACCAGTTTTGTACAGTATATTCCTTCTTTCGTTGTCACCGAAAAAGGGGTTCCTGTATAAGAAAGTGCTTTTTTTACGGCTAATTCGTGCTTCTTAATACTGGCCTCAACTTGATAATAGAATACCTTTCTATTGATGGCTTTTGAAATAAAAAAATCAAGGGAGTCGATGACAACACCATCCTGTGTGCCTGGATGTTCGCTTGGTGTTGAATGAATAACCAATACACGTCCATTCACGGCATACACCATTCCAACATGGCTGTAGCCTGTGGAGTCCATCGTTCTTATTATCGAGCTAATGGCTTCATCGCCTGTTCGAAAAATCAGGTCTCCACTCACAACACCCGCAGGTAAGCCACTCCCCCATACACATAAGGGGAGTGCTATTACGAAAATGGATATAGCTTTAACCCAGAACAACTTTCCACTCTTTATTTTTCTGGCGTAAGCGGAACGTTTCATTTTTAACTGTTTTGTCCTTAAACGTAACCTCCAGTGTGACAAGTGTCATTGTGTTATCTGTAGATGCTTTTTCATTTTTAACTACAATATCTTTGGTTCCGCCGTGCTGCTTCATTTTTCCTGACGTTTCGCCAATGATCATTTGCAGTTTGCCTTTAACCTGCATTTCATTTTTGGCATCATCATCGTTGAGATATAACATTGAATATGCCTTATCAACATCTTGCTTCTCAACTGCCCTGTAAAAATCCAGGGCTACATCAGAGGGTTTTTTATCACCACAACCAAAGAGGGTTAGACTCGCAACCAATAACAATGCTATTCCTATAATATTCTTCATTCACAATTCCTTCGTTTGTATTAAAAATTTAATTTCTGGGAACAAATCCTCCAGTAAGGGAATGTTTGACCAATTACTTTAGCCTCATCACGGATGAACTGAGAATTAAGTTAACGTTGAGCATAACAAAAGGGATCACGTGCTACACAACACACTTCTCAAATCTCATCGAGCGGGTACCCTGCAGTAGAACACTGCATTTTCTAGGGACAGAGCTCTTTCGTATGAAACATGGTCAATTTTTTGGCGCGATTTATATCCCATAAACCCTCACTCATTTTTGCCAATTGATTGTACTATGACAGGCCATAATATTTTTTACTGCCATCTTAATATGTGTTTTTTAGTTATTCAAAACTGCGACATATTTTCTATGGCTGCTTGCAAATATTGCAGAAGGAGGCTCATTGAAGTGGCAGGTTAACAGAGCTCAAAAGCCCTTGCGTTTTGGCGGTGCAGTGGCCGAAAGTAGATTAATATTGAACATTCAGACGGAGCGCTAAGAGCCGAAACGTCGATAACCACTTCTTCTATAGCCACCTTTTTGAGTTGACAGATAGGTATTAACTTCCGCTGTTCGCTCAAAGCTGCCAGTCAGATACTTTGAACTCCTGAAGGTGTTTCGGCAGCTATTCTGCATACATGGACAGAATGCGCTGTATGTCCAATGTGGTGAGGGAATTAGCAGGGAAGGGGGGTCCGGTGCCTGGATCAAGCCCGAACGCAGACACCGGAGCGCCAAAGTGCGACGCCCGGATAGTTTACCGCAACTCACCTTATTTTATATATTACATTTCTGACTTCACATACGAAAACAGAACTATTCTTTACCTATTTAAATCATTTTACATATATGACGGAAATATTTGGATAGTGTTCAATATTTACTACTTCCACCAGTTCAGAACCGAACAAAACCTTCACTTTATCACCAATAGATACGGGGTTTTGGAAGCTGTATAAAGAATTTTTATCCCATGTTGGAATCGTTCCATTCTTGACTACTTCATATTGGTATGTTTTTTTAAACATAATTGCAAAATATCCTTTTATTGTTGTTTCATTGCCTCGCTAAGAGACCCCACGAACGTAAACTATATTAAAAACCAAAACGCCAAGACCTAGCAAGATTAGCATATATCACTCTTTATTTCCGGTGTTCATTGATTTCGGGTAAATAGATTCGTTTTTTGCATTTATGCCATGAATGGTTATGGTCTTTTCATCAGGTAGCTTAAATTCTTCTTTAGACGGTTGTACATGCGGTTTTCTTTATGAACTATAGTTCACAGTAGATTAGGTGATATTTGAAAGTGATGTAACTGGACAGAATAACCTTAACGTCCAGGGGGATGCGGGGATTAAACAGACGTATAGGAAGGGACGCTGTACGCCTTTAGAGTGAAGAATTATGGAGCGTGACGGTTACAGCCGAACCTTTGACGTTCCAGCGAATCCCTCTGTTTCCAGATATGGCCTGTCACTTTCACGTCCTAGGTGCTGGCTACAGCCGCAAACAGTGCGGGGGCGTTATCGACATCATCAGGGATAAGATTGTGCGACAGCGGAAAATGCTTGTTCATCGTCCGGATGACGGCGATAAGTGCGTCCTTTGTCCGGGCACGGTGCGACCATTTACGGGGGCCGTTCATCACGGGCTCCGTTTGGGAAACGGAAAATATTGTACGCTAAGGTGATTTTTTGTACTGTCTGATGTTAATTAGCTATAAAGGGGTCAGTTTGGATATAGAGAATTATTGTACGGTAAGTCTATTTTTTGAACATTATTACCTATAGCAGTAGGGTGTGTGCAACTGGCACAAATTCAGTTAAGTTCCCTGAGGCGTTTAAGCCTCAGGGGGTTTATTTATGGTGTCACAATATTGAACCAGAACTCGAACTTGTCCATATAGCCCAACATTTCGTCCATCTTCGCACCGTTACCGGTTATCTTCACATCACCTTTATCTTCAGCCTGTTTCAGCGTTTCTTCTTTCAGGATGATCTTATTCAGCGTGTCACGGTTCAGCGTAATCGTGGCGTCGGCGTCTTTCGCTTCGGCGTTAACGGTGTGGTTCAGTACACCGTTTTCCAGCTCCAGCTTGTACTTGCCGCCATCATTGCCCAAATCGATATTAAATACCGCTTTGGCATTACCTGCTTTTTCACCGTTGATGTGAACGGCAAGGTAGTCGAAGAACATTTCAGGCGTCATAGCACGAACGGTATCCGGGCTTGCCGTATTCGGTGTTGGCCCTTTCACCACGCCATTACGCAACTCCTGAGCACCGGTCAGATAGAAGTTACGCCATGGGCCAGACTCTGCCTGATAACCCAACTGTTCCAGCGCATCCGCTTCAAGGTTACGTGCATTCTGGTTATTCGGATCGGCGAATACGACTTTACTGACAACCTGTGCCACCCAACGGTAATTACCCTGAGCAAAGTCAGTTTTCGCTTTCTGAAGAATCGCATCGGCACCGCCCATGTACTCAACAAATTTCTTCGCCGCTTCTTCTGGTGGCAGTTCGTCGAGGGTTGCCGGGTTGCCATCGTACCAGCCGAGGTACAGCACATAGGTCGCTTTCACGTCATGGCTGACTGAACCGTAGTAACCACGGTTAGCCCAGGTTTTCGCCAGACTGTCCGGCAGCCTGAAGTTTGCCGCAATTTCATCGCGAGTCAGGCCTTCGTTTGCCATACGCAGGGTCTGGTCGTTGATATAACGATACAGGTCACGCTGGCTCTTCAGCAGGCCAACCACATTATCGTTACCCCAGGTTGGCCAGTGGTGCTGAGCCATAATAATTTCGGCTTTGTCACCCCAGCGAACGATAGCTTCGTTAATGTATTTCGACCATGGCAGCGGTTCACGAATTTTCGCACCGCGTAACGAATAGGTATTGTGCAGGGTATGGGTCACGTCCTCTGCAGCTTCGATGAGCTTTTTCTCTTCGATATACCACAGCATCTCAGACGGGGCTTCAGAACCAGGCGCCAGCATAAAGTCATAAGTCAGGCCATCAATGACCTCTTTTTGACCATCTTTTTCGATGATATTCGTTGGCGCAATCAGCGTAACGGTACCCGCAGACGTTGTGGTGCCTAAACCAGCACCAACCTGTCCAGTCGCTTCCGGTTTCAGCAGGTTGCCATACATATAGCTGGCACGGCGGCTCATGACATTCCCGGCCATAATGTTTTCAGCAACGGCGGCTTCCATGAAGCCAGCAGGCGCATACACTTTTACCTTACCGGACTTCACATCTGCTTCATCGACCACACCACGCACGCCGCCGTAATGGTCAACGTGGCTGTGGGTATAAATGATGGCGACGACAGGTTTGTTGCCACGGTTTTTAAAATATAAGTCCATGCCAACTTTTGCTGTTTCAGCTGAAACAAGCGGATCGACGACGGTAATCCCTTCTTTACCCTCAATGATGGTCATATTGGATAAATCAAGGTTACGGACCTGGTAAACGCCGTCTGTGACTTCGAAAAGACCGCTGATATTGATGAGCTGGGACTGACGCCACAGGCTTGGGTTCACTGTATCTGGCGCTTTCTCTCCTTCTTTAATAAAAGCGTACTGCTGTGGATCCCAGACCACATTTCCCTGCTCACCTTTGATGATGTCAGAAGGCAAAGGTGCTATGAACCCCTTATGCGCATTAGCAAAATCAGTATTATCAGAAAAAGGTAACTGGCTGTAGAGCGCATCGTTTGCTTGGCGGGTTGCCTGAGTCGCCTCTTTAGGAGCAACTTCTGCGTAGGTTGGCAGTATGACAGTTGACAGAAGTCCAGCGATTGCCAGCCCTCTTGCGATAGGTTTTAATTTCATTTTAATCCTTCTGTTGAATCAGTAGAACAATGTTTTACTTCAAACTGTAGTCAAGATTTTACATATTACAAAGTATTTGCTGCGAAGAATGAAATAGCGATCTGATATGTGATATTTTCAGATATTACTTGGTATAAAAAATAGTTCAGTTGCATTAGTTTTGAGCAAGTTACCATGGTATTTTTTAGCTTCTTCCTTCCTGGGTATTTTACGTCATCATGGTGAAGTCGAAGGTACGAATCTAGATAAACATGGGATTGGCGTAGTAGTGTTGGGTATATTTAATGTCAATGGCATCGATAATAAATGGTAGCAATTGGACAAAGCAAATGTCTGGATAATCGAGTGAAATATGATTGTGAAAAAATAAAATGCAACCTGTGCTGGGATTCAAATTGTTTCAACGTATCCAGACGCTCTGGTGAGCATTAGACTGCTTCATATAATACTAAAATGGAAATGTTAGCATTCCATAGGTGGATATTAATAACCAGTGGAACAATTTCATTTATTGATTTTCTAAATGACGGAAGGGTGTATTGATGCTGATATTGTCAGCATCAATGTAATACAAAAAAGCAATGCGCTGTTTTACATTGCCTTGATTTGGTACGGCTTTATTTTCCAACTAGCTTGTTAATTTCGCTAAATACTCGGTTGATGTTAATATCATTGAGAGACTGGTTGTGGAAGTGAAGATAGTAATCTGAGTGGATATCAACTTCAAATGGAATATCGAAAATATTTACTGGTAGAATTGTTTTTAAAAAACTGGAAAACATCCGAGGGATAATCATAATATTGTCGCTATTTGCGCAAAGTAGCATCATATTGAGTGATGATGAGGTGTTTACTAAAATGTTTCGATAGTTACGCACATCATTCAACGTCACTGCATCACCTACCATTGATGTCATACCATAATCTGCACGAGTCCAACGAACGTGCTCATTAGAATGCCAGTCATCAACCGTTAGTTGGTTTTTTATTGTGGGGTGAGATTGGCTCACCATCGCTTGTGTATTACTGCTTAATAGCTTATAGACAGTTATCGAATTATCCTTGGGAAGCTCGGTCCCTATATCGATGTCCACTTTACGATTGCGTAAATTATTTGTCCTTTCTTCATCAGTAAAAGGATGAGGAATGAAAGTCAGTGAAACCCCTTCTTTTTTAAGTGAACCGTTTCTCAGTAATGACATGGAAAGCCAAAACTCAAAAAAGGTATAGGTGCTGATAACTATTTCTTTAATGTGACCACTATCAGTATTCGTATCGGTAATATCTAAACCGTCGTTGATCAAAGACATTGCCTTGACGTATCGGGAATTGAGGTCAATAGCAAGAGTGGTAGGTACAACGCCGCTCTTTGAGCGGGTTAAAATGGGGTTAGCGGTAATATCCCTAAGCTTATTGATAGCATAGGTTATTGAAGAAGGAGATACGGATAACATTTCGGCTGCAGCGGTCACGCTTTTACATTCCAAAACTGCATTGAGAATTTTTAAGGACTTCAGCTCAATCTTTTCGCGACTCATTGTTTTTCCCATACGAAAATGACGTAAACTTATCTGTATGACTATAAACCGTAAGATAATTTTCTCCAGTTTTGTTTACGGGGTTTTAAGGCCACTGTGTTGGAAGCGTAAGCCAAGAGGGCACTGTTGCAAAGTTTGATTTCTCCGAAAAACGGAGGGCTGCAACCACAACTTATTGTGTCTTCCTTCGGATTGGCTGACAAAATGTGCCAGAGAAATATGCTGCGGTGAAACTTTGCAACAGTGCCCTTTTAACTACCATGATAATTTCTGTTCGGTACAACTCAGCACATCTGTTCGGACATGGCTATATCTCGCTCCAGAAGGCTGGAAAACCAGCCTTAGCGTGGGATAAGCATGTGGTACACCCAGTTATACTGCCTCACCAGTTCCAGCGCACAATCCAACCGTTCTGAAAGGTTCGTTAAGTACATTTTTTGAGCAACAACAATCCGTAGGCGTACTATTGCTCTGTTGTTTTATCAGGCTCAATGGCGGGAGCCGCAAACCAGTTATTACGTGCCACTATCACTGCTTTTTCTGGCTGCCCCTCATAGTTTGGCGACATAATCTGCACGTTGAATTCGTTAAATACATCCTGAATATGGCTGTGCAATTCACTTTTCACGCCCACCAAAGATTCGCCAGGACACAGTTTTACCTGCAATTCATAGGCGACATACGAGTCCAGTAAATTAAGCTGTCGCACCAGTGGTACTGTATTTTTGTCAATGCCATTGGTCCGTTTGGCCGCCAGCTCCAGCATCGCGTGAACCTGCCGCCATGGGGTGTCGTAACCGATGGTGACGCTGGTCGTCAGGTTGATACCACCACACGGATTCTGCGTGCTGAGATTGGTAATGGTACCGCTGACCACCACCGCATTCGGCACCGTGACAATGTAATTTTGGTGGGTCATAATTTTAGTCGCCAACATGCCGACTTCATTTACCAGCCCTTCGTTATCGCCGATAGAAATCATATCTCCCTTGCGCAGCGCACGGGAATACGTCAGCACCAGACCACTCATAGCATGGTTCATTACCCCTGCCGAGCCGAGCGTCAACATCAAACCGAAGAACACGCTGATCCCCTTAAAGGCCACAGAATCAGCACCGGGCAGGAACGGGTAAGCGGCTGAAAGAGCGAATAGCCACACCATCACGGAAATAAGTTTGCGCGTTGCACCCACCGTTTCCGGGTGCAAACCTGGCAGCGTCAATTTGCCGGTTTCAACACGGGTAAGCATTATTTTTAGTAGTTTGAGAATAAATGCCGTGATTAAAAAAATAATCAAAACAATCAATAATCCGGGAAATGCCGAGGCGATGGATAAAGCAATTGTCTGAATAACACCAATCGACCAGGTCCCTAATGATTCTCCCCAAACTCGCGTCCACGGAAAGAGCAGGAAGACTGAACTCAGCCAGACATAAAACGCCGTAAGCCCCAGTAATATCATCAGCAAACCGTAGAAGTAGCCTTCGATTGCGCCCACCAACTCGCGCCATTTAGCGGGGACTAAGCCCTTTTTAAGACTGGTCGGCTCTTCGAAGTAACGTTTTACTCGTCTCCAGGATTTGAAGGCGACGTAAAGCAGCAGCCCTAAAGCAAGCGTGGCCGCCACGGTTTTCAGCGTAGCAATGGCGAGATATGACGAAGAATACTGGTCTCGCAATGAAATTCGTTGTGCATCCAGACGAGCTAAAACACGTTGAGCGGCCTGGTCGAGCGTTAAGTCATCACCTTCATCCAAATCGCCCTCCGTCAGTAGCATTAGTACCTTGCCATTAATCGTAAATAGCCGCCCCGCCTGGTTATAGCGTTTTACCGGAGTAATTTTCACCGGCTGACGAATATCCTCTTCATTTAAAGAAGGCAGAGTCGCCCGGATACGCAGCACGCGTTCTTCGGGCGTCGTCAGCCCAAATTTGGCCTGCAACATTACAATCGGTTTATGAAAAACATAAACCGTTCTTGCTTTATCTTGCTCAGTGGGAAGTTGTCGTGGTTCAGCCGCTTGCAACATGCAAGAGGTATACAGAGTTGTCCATGCTAAAAAAATCAGCAGCGCCCTAATCATATTTATCGCCAGAAAAAATGTGTTTGTTTTTATTATTCAATCACACAAGATTAATCGCAATCGAGGAACATCTGATTTGATCATCGAAGGGCCCACCTGGAACTCGTAAATTATCCCACGTTAAGAAATTTGAGCTTAATGAGTGGTTTCGTTCGATTATTAGGAAGTACCAGAGGTAAGGAATGTATGGAGTTTCGTGCTGCCCGTAAATTGATTTTCTTACTTACGCACACCTTCCCCGAGAAATATCCGAAAAGGTGTTTCACGCTAAAATTTAATCAGACTGTCTGCAGCTGAACTTTCGCTCCCTAACAGAGTTGGTTTAATGAGGTTTTTATATCGATGGTTAATCAATCTGTACACACAAAATCTGTTGTTGACAAAATCGCCGGCACAATTTGTCTGTCATCGGGTACATTTTAAGATATTGGCTGTATCAACAAGAATGTATAAATAATATGGTTTTATCGCAAATTATATTAGAAGATAGCAGAGTTTCCGAGAGAGTCCTTTATCCCCGACCTGTTCGGGGATTTTTTACCTGTTATTCAGGCTGCCAGCTTTCGTCATCCAAATATTACCGGCTCTAAGCTTAATGCAACACACCTCTTGCGGGTGTGTACTCCTGAGCGTGAGGCTTGCTGAGAAGCACAGGAGGAGATGCTCTGGTTGCAATGTGGCTTTACAGTCTGCTGGCTACTAAGGTCAAAGCGAATACTTTTTTCTCACCTGTATTTCATTCCTGGTGAGAGCTGGAATTGAGCAGGGTCAATTACTTGAAGTTAAGGCCCATGTGCGAAATGCAGCAAGGGGCCGTATGGATTGGGAATATCACCGTTCATCAGTCATCCCATTTATGGCTGAAATATGCAGAAAGAAAACCCGAAAATACGATTAATCCTAAAATCGCGAGAAAAACATGCATACTTTCCAGCATGATTAACCTCCTTGATATTAAAAGATTACGATAAATTCCTCACTTTCCCTTATTAGCCGCGATGGAGTGAGAATACCGGATTCAATCTAAATCAACTGTTAATTATGTGAATAATTTCAGTGGTTGTGTAAGTTTTTTGTGAAAATACCGTGAAATAATTGCGAAATATTTCTGGGTAAACCGCCAACCGCGTCGGGGGGAAGACATACCGTCCGGGCCACGCCTTGGTGAACAGTAGCACACAGCTGGCGTGAGCGTGGCTGTCCTGCAGCCACAGTCTTTTGTCTTCCCTCTGCCTTACTTTATGCTCTGCATTATCTATATTGAGGTGAGTTTGGACATCGGAAAACATTGTCCGTTCAGAGCATAATTTAACCGCTTCTATACCAGCCAAACGGCATATCGTGCGGGAGCCCCCTTCACCGATAACGCAACCGTACGATATTGTCAGTTTCCCAAAAATTTCCTTAAAGGGCAGCAGAAGATTAAGGGCTGAGAGCCAACCCTCATCTCATCAAGCGAATGCCGAAATCATCTTGAAGAAGTTTTCTTGGTTGAACACAGTACGCTGAGCAGGGGTATTCCCTACACCACCAGAGACAATTACCCATCCAGGTATTTTGCTTATTCCATCTTTCCAGTGGATATTGAATTTAGATGTGCCTGGTGCCCGGCCAGGGTTATGAATAGTTACTTCGAGGCAACCTTTCACCCCAACGTAAAAGAGTCCTTCAGGGATAATTTTTAGTGTTTTACCACCATTTTTTAAGGTGAGATTTGATACTTCAAATCGGTCAGTATTCTCAGTCACTAGAGTTGTACTGGCACTAGCGGTTACTGGCGATCCATCAAACCATTCCATTATTTCTTGAATCAGTGCTTTTGTGTCTTCCTGGAATGCAAATACATCGCGTTTAAAGGCTTCTTCGCCTTCTTTTAGTGCATTGGCATTCGTTTCTAATTTCTGGAAAAACGCATCTTTTTCTGACATATTGGAATCCTCTTTTTAAGGTACCAACGATATGGGGGGGATTGTTCGCTGTTTCAACAAGTAGCGGGCAGGAAAAGTAATAAAACTAAAACACATGATGACACATTACATCCTTGAAACATTCAGGGAAAAAATAGCGTGCAATGGTACATTTGAAAAAACACCCATTATGTACATAATAAATACCATTAATGTACATGATGTTTATTATCAACTAATAATTTATCTGAACACTTTCCGAGGGCGCAAGGGTTGTAAGTTGGAATCGCCGAAATTTCAGCCCACAGTATCAACCCCTTAATCTGGGTTGGATACCTGGACAAATGCAGGTCGAGCTGATTTCAAATTTAGGTCACTACAACATCTGCTTTAATTTTCGCTTAATCAAAAAAACTAGAGCTATTGACATGGAAATGGCTCCGAAAATAAAAATGGCGAGACTAAACGTAAATTCTCTAATAGCGCCATCTTCTGAAAAATTGAACACTATTAATGTGACCATACATATCAGAGTAGCTAAAAGCACAAACCACGACATCTCTATTAGAGAAGAATACAGAATATTTGTTTTTTCAAACAGATCCCTATCCAGCCTGTCAGATAAATTCCTAGCCAAAACATCGTTGACGGCTTTCATATCGATGACATTATTATGGAATGCCAAATCCTCCCGGCAACTCAATTCGTTATCCAGAAGTTTCGATATTGATGGATAATGCGCAGGCCATTTACCATAAATAGTTACCCCATAAGCTCTTAGTAAAGGAAGTGCATAATTGTAATGACTGATTTTCTGTGCGTATCGCCCGTCTAACACCGCCCAGACATCTATTCCTCCGGCCACGTTCAGCACATAGAGAGAAATACGCTCTGCTTCGGGATAATCATGGGTAAAGACACGTGCAGGTATATGCTCGATCTTATGATATCGGCAGAAGTTCACCCTGTTTTTCCCCTCGGAGGGACAATATAAGCCGAATTGAGGAATAAAGGTGTAGCTTGTACTTTCAAGGCCAAACCTTGAAAAAATATGGCGTTTTATTTTACGTTCATCTTCTTTATCACAATAACGATCCGGCCACCATCGCCAACTGCAACCGAAAGTATGTGATGTAGGAACTAATAACTCCTCTTCTTGCTGAGGTTCCCAGTCAGAAGGAAGGAAGGGGATTATATTGCAGAAGAAACTCAGCCCGAAATGGGGACCAAATTCTCCCCCGGCAGAGAAACCGTGTAAATCATGAGAAATATTCTCTGGAGAGGATCGGCCAGCTATATCTATACGGTATTTATGGGTTACAAACTCTCTTGCCGCTACAGCAACCTCATCAGGCAGATATGATAAATCTGCACGTTTCAGACTCTCGTCCATATCAGCAAAGATTCCTTTCAGTTAACATTGGTCCTCACCCCCCCTAATATCATTCTTATATATTAGTGAATACGCGGTAAGTTTGAGTAAAAATATACAAAAGGTGATGATTTCAGAGCCTTTTCAGATGAAAAAAAGAAGAAACAGACTCGATGATATCGAAGTTAAATTTGCTGTTATCGCCACAATATGTGTATTCCTTTTCATCCTGTTTATTGGCTTTCCGGTTCCGTCGTATTAGGGGTGAGTTTGGATGTCGGAAGTTATTGTATGATAAGCCTTTTTTTGAAAAGACTTATCATACAATAGGGTGTTCTCCAGCGCTATAGGGTGCTTTCAGAGGATTTTCCTTTAATCGGATAACCTAAATGGGATACAGCAGGGGCGATAACTTAAAAGCGATAGGTGTTGACGCTAAATCAATCCGTTATGTATCTCGGTTGGTTAAATAATGCGCCTAACGTACAAAAATTTCCGATCTACAAACTGACCCCGTAAAGGGCAGGCTGAATCATTTTACTATGGTCACCCCTGGGCGAGATGCGTCTGGTGAGCAGAGTGTTTGAAATTTAGAGCATTTCAGCAACACCAGAGGCTTCATTATTACAATCTTTGCAACAGTGCCCACAGTATTGCTTTACTGGTAAGAGAGTGTGTAGGTGGCAATTGATTTCAGCGTTCCAGGAGTAATGGTACCAGTACGGATATATCGAACAGACAGTGGAATATTGATATACGGGGACCCAGCTGTTGTGCCAATAACAATCTGATTGGTATTGCCAGCGATAGCCGAATCAGGGCCCATCAGGATTGGGCGATTCTGGCCATCGAGAAACTGGAACGCCACGCCGCCTGAAGTAGAACCGGCAGCAGGTTTCAGAATGCTGGTCCTGTTGGACGGATCCGTGCTGTCGGTCAGCGTCAGCGCGAGTTTAATATCTGTGGCCGGGCAGGTTAAATCCAGATTGAAAATTTTCGGCGCAGCCGTTGCACCGTCAGAGGCCAAATCGCTGACATTAATGTCATCCAGATTCACGGTGAGATTTTTCTGGGGAATGGAGCAACTCGATGATGATAACGAACCCGATGCGGCACCGGAAAGGGGCTTGTTCTGCTCCCATGTCCCGGCAACATCAGATTCTGTATACCATAACCTCATATTCGGCACGGTGGTCAGATTGCCACTGCCAGGCGCCGTACCTGTCACCACAAACTCTACTTTCACTGTGGCCATTCGCTGTTGGTAAGCGGAGCCTGTCGTCCAGGCACAAGTAAAGGCAGTTTTGTCTGTTCCCGTCAGAATAACATTATCAGCATTGGTGCAATCTGGCGCACTGACGGTATAGCGTACGCCGAGATTAGTGATATTCGTCTGATAAACATCGTTATACCCGGGTGAGAGCGTTCCTGTAGCCTGAAGGTCGACTCTGCTAGTGTAGCTTATTGTCCCTGAGTCCACGTTCCTGCATTGCAGGATAAAATCGGTATTTACCGTGCTTACAATGCTGCCAGGTGCGGCATTTGCAGGCACGGAGATTGCCCCGGCGGCGACAGCGTCATTGCCGTTTAAGGTGTTACAGCTTGAAGCAGCATGAACGGCCTCTGCGCTCGTCAATAAAGCCATGCAAAAAAATAATTTGAATAAAGCTTTCAATGTTCATTTCTCCGGATACGGTAATTTTTCATTTTGCTGCATTGATTATGGCTTGCAGCATTACCGGCACGCCGCCTCAACCTGGCGATAACCTGTTGCGGTTTCTTCTGTTTTCTCAGGCACAACATAGTTCAGCGAACAACTTTCTCCAGCCTGGTCGCCCCATTTCACATTCAGCGTGCCCTTTTCAGGCAGACCGCGCAGCAGAACTTGTCCCGCCTGACCGACCATCGACACCCGTCTGTGGTCTTTGTCCAGCACGTCGGCACCAAATGGCAGTGGTTTGCCATTGCTCATTACCCCTCTTACCAGCACCGGCTTACCGACCACCGTGTCAAATTTCAGTCGCGAGATGGAGCCGTAGCGCGGAACGGTGTTAGCCGAACCACTTTGTATTTCAACATCCGACGACGCACGATTCGGGTCAATCAGCACACTGTTATTCTGGTAAGGCGACAGCGAGGTCACCACGGTATTGCCCCACCAACCCACGGTCCCGCCGGAGCCACCGATAACTTCTGCACCGTTCGCGCCGTCGGCTTCTACAATGGCCATGGTTTCGCCCTGGGAAGAGGTCATGGCAATGCCGCCGGCATAACCAATGACAGTACCGCGGGCCGAAAGTGAATACTGGGTTGAATCACCACTGCGTGACGCCGAGCCCCCCACACCCATCAGCGAACCGTTGTAGTTAACGTTGCCGCCATATTGCTGACTTGAATTATTCGCGTCATGGTTGTAACCCGCATAAGCATTATAGTTTACCTGGTTACGGTCGCCTGCCGACCCGCTCAGGTTACTTTGCAGGTTGTAGCGCCCCTTATCCTGATAATTCAGTGTACTGCTCAGCATCGCCCCGTGACTGCCGCCCAGCGGCAGGCTGTACATCACCGATATCTGGTTGTCGTACTCGCCATTGGTCGCCGTCCTGCTGGCGGTAATGTTCACAAATCCCCAGGAAAAACTGGTGCCGTATCCGGCCTGATAGGTCGTTGAGCGTGTTTTATTGGTCCATGATGACTCTGTTATTCCGCTGAGATAGACATTTCCCCAGTCACCAATCGGCTGACTGACGTTTAACTGAAAGCGCTGGCGGGGACGGTAAACACTGCCGCCCGGATTGCCTTTCAGTTGGGCAAAGTTTTGCATAGAGAGATAGTCAGAGCTGGAGAAGCGGTACGCGGCCAGCGCCAGGTCGGTACTGGTGGTATCCAGCCGCTTACTGTACGTCACGCGATAACTCTGTCCGTTCATCGACTCATCTGTTTCCTGCGTTTTCGGCAGGCCGCTGGCGTGGGATGTCGTGACATCGAGAGCCACGGCACCAAAACCTGTATTCAGCGCCACACCTGCCAGCAGGGAGGAGTAGTCATTCGCCATGATGCCGCCACCATAAGCGGTGACACGGTTACTCAGGCCACGGCGATAGGTTCCCTGCAGGAACTTAGGCATCGCCGACGATGAGGCAAAAGCACTGTTATCACGGTAGACCCCTGCTGTTGCACTGAACCGGGAAACGCCGGGGCGCAACAACTGGCTGACGGAGGCGTAAGGCACCACAAAGCTGCGGGTGCGGCCATCGGCTTCGGTTATCGTGACGTTAAGGTCACCCGCATACCCGGTATTGGGCATATCGTTAATCGCAAACGGCCCTGGCGCCACGGATGTTTCATAGACGACCTGATTGCCCTGGCGTACGGTGATTTTGGCGTTGGTTTCTGCCACACCGCGAATTTCTGGTGCAAATCCTTTTTCAGAATACGGCATCATGCGTTCATCGCTGGCCACCTGCACACCGGTAAACGGAATGGCATCAAAAAGGTCGCCCGGAGTATAGTATTGCCCCACCGTCGCCATGGCTTCAAGCGAACCGATATCGTGCTGAGCATAGGTGCTGATGCTGTTATAACTGCTGTCGCGGGTACTACCGGAACGGCTTTCCGACTCATTAATACTCAGCGAGCCGTTATGGCGAATATTCCAGCCCAGCAGGTTCAGGCCGGTGTTCAGTCCGAGATAGTAGTTTTTGCTTTCAGTTCCGCCTGCCGAATGTGACTGATAGGCGTTGGCGTTATAGCTGACAAATCCGGCATTGATCCCCTTATCCCAGAACTCCGGTGCGACATAGCCGCCCAGGCGCGAGTTGAGATAGATTTGCGGAATACTCAGGTGAGCTTCGAGCGCTTCCGCGTCAAGGGTGACCGTGCTGTCAGGCAACATGACGGCCAGTTCAACACAATCACTGGTGAGTGTGGCGGTGACTTTTCCGGCATCCGGTAATTTGCTGAGATTCAGCCCCCACTGAGCAACGTCTTTACCGCGGAAACAGACTTTACTGGTGCTATTTTCTCCCTGGGAGATGCGTACAAAACCGCGCCCCTGGAACTGGTCGTTAATGAAAATATCGAGCTGATATTCACCCGCAACCAGACTGTTCCCTTTCTCAAAACGAGAGATGTCGATGGATTTATCCACTCCGCCGAGAAAAGCGCTGTTAAAGGTCACCGCTTCTGCATCATCGGTGTCCTCTGCCAGTGCAGCAGGTGAAATCCCCAGGCCAAGGAAGGCAGCCAGCAGCGCCCCGGATAATAAAGGGCGGTGCTGAGCTGAGAATAAAGACTGATACAATGCTGAATGTTTAAATAACTTGTGATTCACTTTATACACCATCATCATTATTATTTTGACATCCAGCATTTACTGCAACAAATATGCAACGCTCATTGGATTTCAAAAACAAAATAAAATTATTATTGTCAGTCTTTATTATTATCAGTTATTCCTGACAGTAGATTTTCCTTTTACCTGGCTACCAAAGTCATTAATCCACGAATAGGTGACGGTAGCCTGGCTGGAAGGGGAACCGTTTAATCCTTTCAGGATAAAATCCTGGCTCCCTTTCGGTGGCACCATTCCGCCGGTCTCGTTTGAGTAGGCTTTACCCCCGACGGTCACAGCAACGTTGCTCATTGAGACGTTAAATGCAGACGGGTTTACGGCCCGCAGTGCATAACCCTTCGGCGTATTTACTGCTTGCCACGTCAGTTCACTGGCGGCTTTTTCAGGGCTCCCCGGCAAACCATCTGGTCGATAGAACACTTTAATACGGGTGCGCAGTGCCACCTGGATACTGTTTTTGTCTGCACTGGCCCTGGAGTCAGGTGGAACATCCAGCATGTTGTACCAGAACACGGATTCCCGGTCAGATGGCAGGGCAGACGACCCCAGATAAGTCATGCGGATCAACTGTTTCTTGCCCGCATCCACACGAGTAATCGGTGGCGTCACGACAAAGGGTGCGGTGCTCTGGCTGGGCTCCTGGCGGGCATCCCCGCTGTCGATCCATGACTGAACCAGCGCGGGACGAGTGTCCGTATTGGTCAGCTGAATAGTGATATCGTGCTGCTTTGCCGGGTAAATCAGCCGTGTTCCGGAGACCACGACGCTTGCCTGCGCAGCAGGGTAAACACCCAGTAACATCGCGGCCAGACTGCACAGTGTCAAAATACGGTGAGAACTTTTCATCTGTTTATCTCCTGATTAAAAGGAAGGAAGGAAGAAATATTCCTTCCTTTTGATTCTAGATGCGCAGACTGTTACTGGTAGTCGAGAGAGAAAACAGCTTTGGTGGAAACATCACCTTCGCCAGCTGCCGCAGTTTTAGCGATATACTGGGCGTAATATTCCAGGGTGGCGGCATCACCTGTAATGGTTTCATACGGGTTGGTGTCGTTAGTTCTCAGGTCAATGACACCCTGAGTTTTATTCAACAACTGCACTTCAACGTTGGTCGCTGGTGTCCCCGTTGCGGCAATGTTAAGCAGGTTGCCGGTGCTGGAGTTCACGTTGGTGGTGTTAAAGAATGCGCGCACAGAGCCGGTATCAGAGCAGTTGGTCAGATCAATTTTGACAAGTGTTTTACCCGCAACATCTTCTGCCGCTGACAGTGCAGAGGTTGATACCGTTGGCAGGGTCACAGTGCCGTCAGCACCAGCGCCACCGATATCGATATCACAGGTGGTGCCGGTAATTTTGCCGTTAATGGTAATGCTGCCATCAGAAGCAAAAGCACCCGTGGACAATAAACCGAAGCCGACAAACGCGGTCGCTAATAATGTTTTTTTCATTTAAGTATATCTCTGGATATAAGAATGGTATTTGGCCTGATTATTTATTAGCAGGAACATCACGTTCATATCTGCCAGGTATAAATAATCATATGCTTTTCGTTATAATCATAACGTGAATGAACTATATACAGAGCTTACAAACACTACCATTGAAAACGAAATTCTAATTCTTAGAATAATGCAGTTGAAACTATATATATGCTCCATTCCTGAAATCACGCGCGAGAAAAGGCTGACACCGGATAACGCCGCGCGGCGGCTCCGGTTCTCACGTTAACAGTCTGAGTTTTTAACTGATTATGCGATGTTGATCTGGTCGGGCGGCGCATCCCGTCACGGGGAAATATATCCCGCGTGGCTGGCATCCAGATAATCAGACCACCATTGCATCATCTGTGTTCATACGTCCAGATGCACAGCTTTGTGGAGTATGTGGGATCATCAACCTGGCTTCCGGTTGAATTCGATGGTAGCACAGACGGCTTAAGGTCAAGGATAAGCAATAATACTTCAGTTTATGACGGAAAAAGGTTGACTATTGAGAACGGGGTGGGTATCTGTTGAACACTTGCTGTGTGTTTTTGCAGCATATTAAGCGGCATCCCGGAGTGCGCTAACACTGCCGGAATGCCTGACCACAAACCGTTAATGAAGGTAACAGTTATGGCTAATCAAGAGCATACCCAAACTCGCCCCAAAAATCGTGTTTTTCTGCGTTCGGGGGCAATTTCTTCCTCCTGCCACCACGCCACATACCCCGGCGACCCGGAAATCATCACTGCACCTGTGCCGCTGGTGTCAAGTGATTCACCGGAAAGTTCACTGCGCCTGCTCGACTGCAACTGCTCCCTGCTGGAATTTATCACTGTGCTGAGCCAGCGCATCAATGATCCGCTGGAACAATACCTTCCGGATCTGATTGATATCACCGCCGAAGTTGTCCGTGAACTTGACGAGAGTGTGGTGAGTGTTCTGGATATGGTGCAGGCCATGGAAGATAATCCGGTCTGCGAATGCCCTGCACCTGGCACGGAGGCGTGGGATGAAATGCTTGCCAGGGCTGAACCGGAAGAGCGCCATATCCAGCAGGATAGGCCTGAAGATACGCGACGTCTGGCCCGGCTTAACGTGGCCCTGCTGACCTGTGTTCACAGTAGTATCCACAGCCAGGATGAAGACCTTCAGCGATTTACCGATGATATGCTGACGCTTGCTCTGGGGCTCTCCTGCGCCTTTAACCGAAGCGCTGAAGATACGTTGCCGGAGGGTGACTGTCTCCATGATTATTGCCGCATGTGCCGGGGGCGCAAAAATACACATCGGCAATAATTACGTTTATCAGTGAACAGTAAAAGCAAGGAGAAACTCCTGATAATCAAAAAAGAGTTTCTCCTTTTTTATGCGGCATCTGCTGCTGTAATCTCTGACAGTGCTAATCACTGTCTTCGGACAGCCCCTTTGGCTTCATGGCCTTCGGAAGCCTCCTGAGTAATCAGGCCGGTCAGCCCAAACGCTTCACGACCTGAAAGAAGCAGCTAAAACCCTGCGGTCACTTGTTGTAAAACCGGTGCAGCCATCTGCAAGCACCGGGGCGTTGAAAATAGCGTCGGAGGTCGATGTTCCAGCACCCAGGTCACTTCACGGCGCCAGCCTGCTGGCGACATCTCACACTCAGCCGGACATTCTCCCGGTCACATTCACACCTGTTGCTTATAGCGCCATCTATCTGAAGGCTGCGGTCTGTCTCTGCCGTCAGGCACCGAATGCTGCCTGCGGTAATAGCACTGGATCTATATAGCATTCAATCTATAATTATACGGAGGATGTTAATGTGGACGATAAAAACGACAGACACATTTGATACCTGGCTCTGCTCGCTGAATGACACGGACAGACGCAGCGTACTGGCAGCACTGGTTATTCTGCAGGAAAAGGGACCCGGGTTGCACAGACCGTTTGCGGATACGCTGAAAGGCACCCGCTTCAGCAATCTTAAAGAGCTGCGTGTTCAGAGTCGCGGCACCCCCATTCGGGCATTTTTCGCTTTTGCACCCGACCGCAATGGGATAGTGCTATGCGGTGGGCATAAAGCGGGAAATGAAAAGCGTTTCTACCTGGACATGGTTGCACTGGCTGAACGTGAGTACGCAACTTACCTGAATAATCCGGAACCGAAGGGGTAACGATATGGGCAGCACACTGGAAGAGCTTCTGGCGCGGGAAACACCAGAAGGTATCGCCGAAGTGGAAAAAATCGCAGCAGAGATGCGTTTCAATATTCATCTCGCAGAACTACGTGAGAAGGTGGACAAAACGCAGGCTGATATGGCTCAGGCTCTGGGCATCAGACAGCCGACAGTGGCGGTACTGGAAAGGCCTGGTCGGGATCTGAAACTGTCGACGCTCAGGCGTTATGTCGAGGCGGCAGGCGGTAAGCTCAGCATCACTGTTGAACTGCCGGATGGCACTCACTACGGCTTTACACTGTAACCCCTGCCGGTGCTCCCTTGCGGAGCGCCGCTTTTCCTCCGATATTCCGGCTGCGGCCTGCATTGCCGCCAGGCTTTGCACCGCGTGACCGGAAATCTGCACCAGAAACCGACAACCCCACTTCTGCACCAGCTCCAGTGCGTCACTTTAGCCGTGATAACGGGAAAGTGACGCACTCAGCCCACACGACGCTGCACCAGCACTGATGCGCGCTCCAGCCCTGCACCAGACCCGAACGGGATTCTGACACCGCCATTCTGGCCCATTCAACGATTTATTTTAACGTTAAGGATACATGAACCGATACCGGAGGAGGATAAGGAGTATCCCGGGATAACCCGCGCAAGCGGGCGGCTGCTCAGAGAGCAAAACCGATGCCCCACAACACCTCAACAGCGACCCGCCCCGGCGCTCAGGTATCGTTCGCAGCCCGATTAAACGGGCTATCGGCCAACGCGCCGGGGAAAAGTTGTTGTTAAGGTTTTTTGGGCAGGGCGACTGCTGCGGCAGTCATGAAGTGAGGAAAGCAGAAAATGAGCCGTCTGGAGCAGGAAATGAGAACGCTGGCACAGCAGGCGGGTGGCAGCCATAAAACGGTCCACGACCGGATGGCGCTGGCGCAGCGATTCTGCGCTCGTTTGATTCACGAGCAGAATGTGCAAATCCGCCGCGTGGATCAACTGAAAGCGAGGCATATTGAGGGGTATATACAAAACCGGCTGGCGCAGAGCATAAACAAACGTTCGCTGCAAAATGAAATGTCGGCGCTTCGCCAGATACTGATACGGGCTGGACGGGATAAGCTGGCGCACAGTGCGCGGTTGTCAAATGTCGCCCTCGGTCTGGCTGGTGCATCACGCCATGGCACCCACCTTGCGATAACGCCTGAGCGATACCAGAATGCCCTTGCCGCTGCACAACAGAAAGATGCAGGGCTGGCGGCAGCCATGGCGCTGGCGCGAATGATGGGCCTGCGATCGGAGGAAGCGGTGCAGTGCGGGCAGTCGCTGAACACCTGGCAGAAAGCACTGGCGAAGGGTGCTGCCTCCCTGCGAATTGTCTTCGGCACCAAAGGTGGACGGCCCCGCGATACGCACGTTCTGGACGCTGGCGCAGTTAAAAAAGCCGTGGACAACGCGCTGGCTGTGGCAGAAGACCGGAACGGCAGGTTGATTGACAAACCCGATCTGAAATCAGCGATGAAATACTGGCACAGCCAGGCGGGACGAATGGGACTAAAGGGCGAATATTCCCCGCATTCCCTGCGGTATGCCTGGGCGCAGGATGCGCTGGCCTGTTATCTGGTGCAGGGATACAGCGAAAAAGAAGCGCTGGCGCAAACCGCAATGGATTTGGGTCACGGTGACGGGCGAGGGCGCTGGGTGGCGCAAATTTATGGGCGAAAAGAAGAGGCTGGCTGACGGTGATTATCTTCATCATCTGACTGGGATATCAACCGAAAATGCTCATCGTTACTCCAGTCGTTACGCAGTAACATTGTGTTTTTTTGTTACTGCGTAACAGATGAGGAGATAATACAGAACGGCCCGGCGTCGCCAGTATGAGTTCAGCTAAATGTTACAATTCTATTCACACGGGAATAAACCGGGTCACTTTCTGATTGATGCAGGATTATTGATAGCTCACACCAGTGATGCGAGACACCCATTGTGACTGGACAATACCGGGAAGGCATTATCTGCCGCAGGTCGTGATGTTACTGCGTAACGCAAAGGAATGCTGCGCCAGGGAAAAGGGCCAGGGGCAAAGGAATATAAGGGTAAAGGGCAGTAAGGGGTAACAGCGCCAACCCGTAAAGGTCGGTAGCAAAGGGCTTAAAGGGCGTATCTGATGCAGTTACGTATACATACAACGGGTAGCCAGACCCGCGCCGCTGAGATCTGGTGCAGATTGCGGAGAAATTTTCATTCTGGTGCAACATTAAAAAGCAGCCTCCGACCATGCGGATGCTGCTTTGTGCGTATTACCTCTACTGGCTGGGGGAGCAGGGCCTGTACGCTCAGGTGTTACATAGTAACGTTATTTCTTCTTGTTACTGCGTAACGCTTGCATGGACAGATCCAGATAGCGATCATCCTCCTCTTCATTCAGGGACTGTCTCAGACTCTGCTCCGCCTGAAGAATAAGCTGTTCCAGCATTTCACGCTGAGATTTCCCGTGATGCAGTGACAGCCGCTTCAGGGCTGTTTTGGCCCCGAACAGCAATTCAGTGTTCAGCCGGGCGGTATAGTTTTCCTGGCGCACCCGCGTATTGGTACGGTATCTGGTCTGTCGTTCTGCATTTGTCATGGTCATTCAGGTGTCCTCCTTGTTTCGTTACGCAGTAATGCTTGCACCCCTGGAGCAAGCATTACTGCGTAACGCATGGTAAAGAACTGGGCCAGTACGGAAAAGACTAAAAGGTTGTCTCTGGTGTAATTAAGTGAAGTGGGCATCGTCGCATGCCTGTCACACCCACAGCTGCATTCTGATACAGTTCAGGGCATATCGGTGCGTCAGTGCTGGTACATATTACGGGAACAAATCATCATTTTTGCTGGTGTAATACCGTGTAATCACATTCAACTCGTCAGCTGTGTAAATTTTCTTTAGCCGCTCGTTCGCGAATTATCCGGTCATCGCCAAAATAGTCGGAATGACTAGGGTCTGCTGTGCGCGAAGAGCGGAAGTTCATAATTGGTGATGGCATTACTAACGTCGCGATCTGTTAACCATCGGGGAACTGGTCACCTGTAACATATCAATCGAATGTTGTATTATTGTTGCCATAGGAAAAATCTGCTTTAAAGCGGTTGCTGATTGTGATTATTCGTATTGGAAGGTAATGGCAATGTGCGAAAGGATGTTTGAAAAAGAATTTTATTCTGAATGGGTTATACGCAATAGCCTATACTGGATGACTCCATTTACTCAATGGAAACTCCGTGAGGATCTATCCTGCTGGGCAATCTCTTTTGAAAGCGGTAGCCCCGAATGCCTCTATGAATTCGAGAGGCTGCTGAATGATTACACTTTGCGAGAAAAACTACAGCATAAAACAGGGTCGTTGAGAGATTCTATTATACATAAAGTGCTTCGCAGTGTCGATGAAAGGCTTTCTTAATGGAATTGATGCCGTTCAATTTTGACAGATTGCCTAATGGACAGGTGTTTATAAGCAATCTCGCTGGCTTTCATCACTTCATCAATGAGCAAGACCTGCTTGATCTGGCTAATGAGCAAATAAGTGCGGAGCAATCAAACGCCCTAGAAAGTAAGCTTTTCATAACCAACGAAAACTCATCTGCCACAACCCCCTATGCTTTAAGTGCTGCTTTTGCAAAACGATTGATGAATGAACTGGCAGTCAGGCCAATTTTCATGATTGTGCCCACATTACGTTGCGACCATACTTGCAAGTATTGTCAGGTCAGTAGAGCTTCCGTAAACGCCTCTGGTTATGATCTAAATCCCAATTTCATCCCTGACATCATTTCTACTATCAAAAAACTCTCGGCGCCACCTTACAAGATAGAGATACAGGGTGGAGAGCCACTCTTGCGGTTCGATTTAATTCAGTCCATCTATGAGCAATGCGCTGAAACTCTGGGAAACAACGATTTTGAGATGGTGATAGCATCAAGCCTGTCTGTCTTGAATGAGGATATGCTTGTATGGTCGAGAGATAGGAACATAACGTTCTCTGTTTCGCTTGATGGTGAGGAAGTTGTTCACAACAGTAATCGAATTCTTGGTCATGGGCTTGCGTACAGTAGAACAGTGTCAGGGGTAGAGGCTATCAAACGGTCTTTAGGCGCTGGTCGCGTTGCAACGGTTACTACTGTTACTAAAGATCTAATCAGGCATCCTGAATCGATTGTCCAGGCTCACTTGTCTCTTGGCCTCAAGGATATGTTTATCCGACCTGTTAGTCCCTATGGGTTTGCACAAAAAGCATCGTTCACCTTCTCTATGGCCGAATACTTCAGTTTCTATGCCTCGTTGATAGATGAAATTCTTAGGATCAACAATGAAGGGATAAGGGTTGTGGAACATTCGGCCTCCATTCATCTGAAAAGAATCTTCAATCCCGGCTTTAGTGGTTATGCGGATTTAAAGTCGCCAAGTGGGACCGTGCTTAACAGCATTCTTTTCAATTATGACGGTCGAGTATTTGGTAGCGATGAGAGCCGCATGTTGCAGAAGGTGAATCCTGAAACGGAGTTCAGTGCGGGGGATGTAAGGACGCTATCATTTTCCACGAGTCCTTACTATAACGCAGTATTGAGTTCATCGTTCAATTTTGCTCTGCCAGGTTGTGATACATGCGCGTATCAACCATTTTGCGGTGCAGACCCATGCCAGAACATAAGTGTACAAGGTGAGCCTGTCGGTGATAGGAGTCGTTCAACGTTTTGTCAGTATCACAAAGGTATGTTCAGGTATCTGATGAACTGCATCTCAGAAGGTGGTCCGAAGGCTGAGATGCTAAAAGGATGGGCATATGTCTGAGGTTATCAGGAATGATATCTTTCATTTTGCTTCTACAGAGAACGTGCCCACGGGTTTCTATCGGTTATGCAAACATAAACCAGTTAACCCTTTATTCTTTTTGCCTAATTTGCTGGTAGTTGATGAAAGCAACAATGAAGCCATTCTGCCATGCTTTGATTACTCTATTATTAGCACTGAATTATTTGGGTCAATTGAAGATGGGGATATTGGGATAATTAACAATGGCAATATGATACGCGTTATTCTGTCCCGCAGAGCCAATCATAATACTGTCTTAGTTACGGAACGCTGCAATAACCTGTGCCTGTTTTGTTCCCAGCCACCAAAGAAAGCAAATGATGACTGGCTACTTACTCAATCAGCTCTTGCTATAGCTTCATTTGGTTTGAATGGAGTTGTTGGGGTCAGCGGTGGTGAACCTTTGCTGTATGGAGATGATTTCCTACACTTCATTGATTTTATCATCGACAACTCACCAGATACTGCTTTACATGTTTTAACAAACGGACGCAAATTTGCTGATACCAACTTTACTCAGGAAATGGCAAAGCGAAGCAAAAAGATCAAAATCACCTTTGGTATCCCGCTCTACTCATCAAGACCACTTGTGCATGATCATATGGTAGGGAGTGATGGCGCATTTAATGAAACGGTTAAGGGGTTAATCAATGCAGGAAACTCAGGGATTAATATCGAACTTAGAGTTATTCCGACACTGGCTAACTATACGGAATTGGATGACATCGTAGAGTTCGTTGGCCGTGTTTTCTCCAACATCAATCAGATTTCCCTTATGGGGTTGGAATCTATCGGTTGGGCACGAAAAAACTGGTCAACTATCTTCATTGAGCACAGCAGCTATAGTGAGAAAATAACCTCCGCCATAGACTCTGCACACAGGTCAGGCATACCTCTAACAATTTTTAATTATCCTTTGTGTCATCTTCCTGAAAGAGCTTGGGAGCTTGCTGCACAGTCGATATCTGATTGGAAAAATTACTACCCTAAAGTATGTGATGAATGCACTCAGAAGTCTTCCTGTGCTGGTTATTTCAGTTCCTCAACAGGCCGTTTTCATCAACCACCGAGACCAATTTTATGAAAAAATTTAATTTTGCTGCTCTACTTCCTGGATTTTTGGCACTCAATAATTCTGTATGGGCAAGTGATTCATCTACCGGAGCGAGTGATTTGCCAGGTATGACTCTTAATGAACATGATTTAGTGATAGCCCCACTTAACACTGAAGTTCCATTCTACATTGCAGGGCATCGCAGTCATAGCTCCCATCGGAGCCATAGTTCTCACCGATCATCATCAGGTGGCGGGTACTATGGTGGAAGTACACCCTATTATCCAAAAACATACAGCTCACCAAGCTCATCTGGCTCTTCAAGTTCAGGTACAAGTTCCTCATCGTCCTCTTCCTCTGTGCGTGCACTTCACTCTAACGACAATAACAGATCCACGACCACGAATTCTGTTGGAACTTCAGAAGTTAATCGTGCAAGTAATGGGCTGACTTCTGGTGCAGAGAAACGTAAGCGCTTGATCATGCGTGTTCAATTCGCATTGCTGGACAAGGGATTTTACAACGGGAATATTGACGGCATAATGGGACCATCTACAAGGCAATCTGTGAAAAATTACCGCATTGCGAACGGATTACCAATTCCTACAACTGAAACACTCGACACTCAATTATTGAATTCTTTAAATATTTTGGCTCGTTAAATCTTAGTGGGGCATAAAATGAAAAGTAATAGCTCGGCTTTACCGTTTTTGGCTCGATTCGCTACCGAGAGAACTGAGGGGGAAAACATTCCTGGTTGGTACTCGTATGAGCAAGACCTTTGGGTAGTTGAAGAGGATAGGAAAGAAACCCCAATAATCTCTAAATATACTCTTACACAGACAGTAACTAAAACTAAAGTAAGGCAAGAAAGCGATGATGATTCATCAATTTCTATGCTTGAGTTAACCACTAAAACAGAGGCGCAGCTTGAAAGGGATGATGCTGATTCAAGTATGAATCACCTATTAGAGTTAATGACGAAAACAGATACAATCCAAGAACGAGACGATGATACCTGGAATAAAGGAAATTTACTGGAGTTATCTATTAAAACGTTTGTTGCAGTAGAAAGAGATGAGGATTTCTCTATGCATACTTATGATCACCAAAGGGAAGGTTTAATTTAATGATATTATTAGTGACTAATAAGCGCGATATAACTATGGATTATATCGTAGTTGAGTTAAAGAAGCGAGGTATCAAGTACTTCCGTCTTAATACAGAAGACTTGCCAAGATCATACAGTTCTATGTCAGATTCATCATTTATGGATTGGAGTATATCTATTAATGGAAACACGATAAAAGGTATCGATGTTAAAGCTGCCTACTTTCGTAGACCTGGGAATCCCGAAGTTCCTGCCTCTATAACTGATCCTAGCATTGCTGATTACATTCAGGGAGAATGGAATGGTTTCCTTAAGAGCCTTTATTCGCGACTTGATTCTTTGTGGTTTTGCTCGCCTACTAATATAATTTTAGCTGAAGATAAACCAAAGCAACTGGTCGTCGCTAAACGTATGGGTTTTAATGTTCCAGAGTCGATCATCACTAATTCATTTGAAGAAATAAAAAGATCTAGCAGTAGTTCTCAAATGATCGGCAAACCTTTACGACAAGCTCTATTTATAAATGATGATTCTGAAAATATAATATTTACCAACAGGTTAGGTCAGCTAGATGAGGCTGATTCGAGTTCACTTTCTTTGGTACCTATTATAGTTCAGCATGAGATAATAAAAAAGTTTGATGTCAGAGTAACGATAGTTGGAAAAAGAGTTTTTTCTGTCGCAATTTACTCCCAAAGTCATAAAGAAACTAAGGTAGACTGGCGCAAGGGTTCTCGAATTGACTTAAAACACAAACCTTTAGAGCTACCTCCGTCATTGAGTTCTAAGTGCATAGATTTAGTCGAATCACTTAATCTTCGATTTGGGGCAATAGATTTGATTTGCGACGAAAATGATGTTTTTTGGTTTTTAGAAATTAATCCTAACGGTCAATGGGCATGGATAGAAAATCAGACAGGTCTTCCTATTGCTAGTTCAATAGTCGATGAACTGATGAGGATCGGTAGATATGAGTTTTGAATACATCAGAGAATTCTTTTGGCCAGTTTTAGTTGAACTTGATAGTGAAGAAATAAGACAAGACCAAGAAAAGCTGGATAACGATATCTTAAATATTAAAAATACTAACTGGACTAATGAAAGTGAATTAGCCCTTGATGAGGCAAAAAAACTCAATGAATTAGAAAATCAAAGAAGAGTAGGAGCAGAGAGTAAAGCTGCCATATATTTAACAGCAATCACTGCTCTTGCTCCTGTATTAGTCTCGTTAGTTCCCGGTATTATTAGCAGTGATAAAAATAATGCCTTTGTTAATTTTTGGTCATTCGCAATTTTTGTCTATGCACTTGCTAATTTGCTTAGAGCTGCATTATGGGCTTTTAATACCTTAAAAGTTTCTGCTTCAAATAGAATCGACACGATAGATTTAGTCAAAATTTGGGGGGGAGCAGGAGATGAATACAAAAAAGATTTAATTGTTGAAAATCTTTGTGCTGTTCGAAAAAATAGAGACGGGGTTAATCGTAAGGTAACATGTATTAAAATGACGCACGAACTTCTACTTAGAACATTTCTTGCGTTTGTTTTACTCCTATTTTTACAAACTTCCATGGCTTTTATTCCTAATATTGGCATTGCTAATCAGATCTCTTCATCTACATGTAATGATAAATATGATATTATTCAACCTCCAGTTAATGTTTATAGAATATAGTCAATTTGATCGATACGAATCTAAATGCTGAATTGTATTAGTCTCTTGTCACCATTGGTGGGTAAGATCAAGCAACGTCTGCTTCACGCCCTGAGACATTCGACAAGCTTTTTACGACCCTAGTAAGGGCGATTTTCGCTCTTCAAGCGCCAGTAAATATTTCGCTTCGTCATAACGGGTTCTGGTCTTCCAGCAGCGGTAAATAACCCTTATCCATTTGAATGCCAGAGCCCGGATCGCGGACTGATGAGATTTTCCCTTTTCTCGCTGCCCCTGATAATACCGTCTGGCCCAGTATGATGAGTTTACCGTCTTCGCAGTCCATTCCACGAATGTCTGTCGGACGAACTTCGCACACTGCCAACGCCAGTGCACCCAGGATTTTTGGCCGCTTCGCTCGGTTACTGGCGCGATGCCAGCATAGTTTTGTATTTCTTCTGCGCTGTTGAAGCGGTTGCGGTTATCACCCAATGCTGCAAGCATTCGCGGGCCCATACACGGTCCCATGCCCGGCAGTGATTTGAACAGTTCAGCATCTGGCAATTTGTCAAAATGCGTTTCGATTCGTTCGTCATAGGTTTTGATGATTTCACTCACGACTTTAATTTGTGCCGCCAGTGCTGTAGCCATCAAAGCATTAGCTTCTATAACTACTGGGTCTGTAGTCAATGGAATCGAACTCTCAATGCTCGCAACACGCTGCTCGGTAAGGGATCTTGCACGACCACCTTTGGTATTCAGAAAGTTACGGATCGTGTCGCGCCTGGCGCGTTTCAGTTGCTGCAGACTGGGCCACCGTATAATCAGTTCGCACAACAGTAAACTCCCCCTATGTGAGAACCATTCCAGAGGCTGAGGATAATACTGCTTCAATGTGTTGATAAGGCGGTTCACGAAGCGGCGTTTGTCTTCAACCAACTGGCGACGCTGTTCAACTAACTGCTGGAGCAACCTGATATCTGCATTGTCAGGCTCGATGGCCTTTATCTTTTGGGGGTAACGTAGCATTAGCTCTAATGCTAACTCAGCATCCTGGGGATCATCCTTCGCACCACTTGGCCAGAAGGTCTGCCGATAGCGGGCCAGTGACAACGAGTGCACAGGAAAAACAGTGACAAATGGGTACTTCTGTAGAGCATACACCACCGGGCCTTTCTTCAGCTCAAGGGCTATAGCGATCCTGCCTTTCACCTTTTGGTACAATTCGTTGAGCCAGATATCAAGCGCTTCCGGGGTATGTTCAACCACATGGAATATACGTTCGCCGTTTTTAAACTGAACGCAGACATCATGCTTTTTATCTGCCCAATCCAGACCAACATGAGCAGCAAACTTATCTATCGCAGTCATCACCAACTCCTTTTTATCGGGGATTGGTATGCATTCCACGTTCTTCGAAAGAAATATAGTCAGCAGTTTTCTGCATGCCCTGAGTATTCGTTAGCGAACGTGGAGCACTTACTGGCTCGAAAGCAAAGCGGCAATCATCAAATCACATGATTCTGGCACAATATTCGTAACCAGTAAGCGCATACCCTGAATCACTTAAAAGTGTAACTCTCAGGGTTCGAATGACTATATCTGGCACTGGGAAGACAGAATGCAATGTCATCAGGTCCGCTATGCGCTGTGGGTTCAACTGATGGATGCAACACACAACGAATAGCAGAAGTTACGCATAATGCTCATTGGCATCTCTGACTCAGCTATAGAGTTGGACCGTCAATTAATGCAGGATCGTCCATTTAGCAACATCTGTAGTAAACTATCGCCAAGAAAATAGATCGTTAGAAAAAGGAAAGTTTATCTATGGTTCCTGGCTATGTATATATTCTGGTCAATCCGAGCATGCCTGGATTGATTAAGGTCGGTCGAACACTGCGTGACTCCCGAATGAGAGCGCGTGAACTATCCTCTACAGGTGTTCCAACCCCCTTTCAAGTGGCCTTCGAAATATTTGCCGAACAACATGAAACTCTGGAAGCTAGGGTACATCTTGAGTTAACAGATTTTCGTGTCAATGCGGCACGTGAGTTCTTTCGCTACCCACTCGACAAAGCCATTGCGTTATTGATCAAATTAGCGGAACCAATCCAAAGTTCCGCGGAGCAATATGTAGCCGAAGATGTAACGCAACGACTTCGAGAAAAGTATTCCATGTACCTACGTCCCGATATTGTGGCAGTAAGGGTTGTTCAGATGCCTGGACGTGTCTGGCTAGAGATTACGACCGAGAAAGAAACTGCTGGATATCTCGTGGACCAGACAATCCAACGTACGGATCTAGCATTCATTGCTGACACAGATGAAGCATTCTTTCGACCAGAAGATGATGTCCGCTTGAATGCGAATAAACTGGTGAATGACTACGATGTATATTCTATCGTCATGACTACGGATCTTTTTCATGATAAAGTATGCCAACAAATAGTTCGCGCGCATCAAACGCAGAGACAATTTGTCTGATGCGCTAGGCGCAATTCTAATCCAGGCTCATATTATGTAAATATCGTCCGTTTCAGAAACGGAGAGCTTGGCGGATTTCTGGCAGCTTCGCGCGATAAGCAGCAGTTAATCATTTTCTTTTGCTGAAGGTGGAGTGTATCCACGGAGAACGCTTTGCCAGCCGGGAAATAATGCGGACGGCAGTGTTTAATTATATCGAATGTGATTACAATCGCTGGCATCGCCACAGCGCGTGCGGCGGTCTCAGCCTGGAACAATTTGAACACCAGAATCTTGCTTAGGACTGTGTCTATTGTTGCTGGGTAAGCTCACTGAGCTAATAGGGGGCAGTTTAGATATCGAAAACCATTGCACGTTAAGGCTAAATTTTAACCATGAACTTTCATTACCCCTCCTCAAGAGCCGCCTTGTTTCTAATATGAAAGATTACGTTCAGCAAGGAAAGCTCCCAGAAGACACTTCGATTTTACAGAAAGTTACCACATTAGTATCTATAGAGAACTTCACTTCCCACCAGCCAAGTCTATGAAACTGCCTGTCACGTAAGAAGCCTCATCGGACAATAGCCATGCTATGGCCTGAGCCACTTCCTCCGGCTGGCCACCGCGCTTCATCGGCAGACTATCTTTGACTCGATCGACCCGAGATGCTTCACCACCATCGGCATGCATGTCAGTGTAGATAAAGCCCGGTCGAACTGCATTAACGCGGATGCCCTGCCCGGCAACCTCCAGAGACAGGCCAATAGTCAGAGTATCAATAGCACCTTTTGAAGCGGCATAATCGACATACTCATGTGGCGAACCGAGGCGCGATGCGGCAGAAGAAACGTTAACGATGGCACCTCCCAACCCTCCATGGCGAAACGCCATACGTTTAACAGCTTCGCGCGCACAGAGGAAACTACCGCTGACGTTAGTCGCAAAAAGTGTTGCTAAACGCTGTTCATTTACCTGCTCGATTGAAGCCTGAGGCATTAACATTCCAGCATTGTTGACTAAACCAGAAACAGACCCAAGATCTTTATCTATTTGCTGAAACAATGCCACGACCTGCTCTTCCTGAGAGATATCGGCTCGTACAGCAATTGCCGTACCACCTGCATGACGAATCTTTTCCACAACTTCGTGCGCACAATCTTTACGTGTCCGATATCCGATACAAACTTTATGCCCTTTATTTGCCAGACAAAGCGCAGTTGACCTGCCAATGCCACGATCACCACCGGTGATTAACGTAATGTTTTTTCTCATAAATTATTCATCCAACCGAATCATTATATTTTTCTTATTCATCAGCATTAATGCTGCAATGTATAAACAAAGTAGTGCCATGAATAAAAATACGCCTTTCCCCCACCACTCCAACAACGCGCCACCAACAAGCGGTCCTAAAGAAAGTCCGAGCACCACTAACGTTGAAGCACCTAAATAAGCCCCTCGATAACGTTCTGGAGCCAGGCGATCGAGCAGAATACTCAAATTGGGTAACAGAATAGCCTCCGCAATGCTGAAGATTACAGTACATCCACCCCACCAGAGTGTGCTTGTTGTTTCATTGAACCAAAACAAGAGTTGGGAGGAAGCGAAAATCAGCGCCCCAATGGTAATGCGTTGCTCAGGTGATATATTCGTCAGCAACGGTACCAGATACAATTGGGCTACCAGTACGGTAATCGCGTTAACGATCAAAATAACGGTAACTAAATCAACAGTATGCGCAGCATCCAGTGCCAATAAATATTGCGGTACGATTGACTCTATCTGTGCGTAAACCAAATAACAAAGAATGCTGCACATGAGCACGATAATATAAATTCGATCTTTCAGAATTATTCGGGTTACCAGCCAACTGCCTAGATCCTTATCTGGTTGATCTTTTAAGCTGCTGTTGCTCTGCGTTTTTCCCGTGGGGATAAGTAATAACGAAAAAAGAAGAAAAGGTACATAAGAGAGAGCGGTGATCAAAAAGGTGCTTTTTTGTGAGTTAAGCCCAAAAATAATACCGATCAGTGGTCCACTGACCGCAGCAATATTGACCATCAAGTAACGAATTTGCAGCGCTAACTCTCGCCGTTTCTGATCCTGCAATAAATCACTCATCAGCGCTCGGCTAGGAGCATCTGTCCAAGAAAACGATATTCCCGTCAATAGAAGGCCACAAGCGAAAAAAAGCACACTGTTTGAGAATGCAATACTTGCATAACCAATTATCGCCAACAGACATCCTAGAATCAGCAGTTTTTTTCTTCCCATACGATCTGACAAAGATCCACCGTAAATCCCCAAAACGACAGAAATTAACGCACAACCGGACATCACACCTCCAATCGTCAACGGTGACAATTGATAAGTGCGCGTCAAAATAATGGACAAAAAAGGCCACGCCATAAAATAGCTAAACCGGGTGAGTAACGTAAAAAATAGCAGGATACAGACATTTGCGGGAAAGGTTGCAAGAGTCTGTCTCATTGTCAAGTCATCACTGTATGCCGTAGTGCGATCTTTCATACATTCCTCAGTCAGAAAGCTACCGTTAGCTATTGGGTAGAACAATCCCATTTGTTAAATTTATGTAGATTTTCTTGAGTAATGTCAACTCAAAATGCGATATGCATAAATATGCATTAAATTTTAAAAAACCTTGTTAAATCAAATTCACCTTGGGACGAAGATCAAATTTTTAATGCAAATAAATGCAAATAAATGCAATAAAATAGTTGTTGACGAACGAATGAAATAGCCCTTACCGTAAAAAAATAAACAATGCATTAACATTGCTACTGAAAGGATGACTATGTCTGGCAATACAGCTAGTTCCAAAAATCAGCAACTGCGGGAAATGATCTCTGGCCCTGATCTTAATTTTTTGATGGAAAGTCATAATGCCCTGAGCGCCAAGATAGCCGAGCAAGCTGGATTCTCTGGATTATGGGCTTCCGGGCTAACTATATCCGCAGCTCTGGGGCTTTCTGATCGTAACGAGGCATCTTGGACACAGGTACTTGATGTCGTTGAATTTATGACTGACCATGTAAATATTCCCGTACTACTTGATGGCGATACGGGGTTTGGCAACTATCACAACGTTATCCGACTGGTAAAAAAACTGAGTCAGAAACATGTTTCTGGCGTTTGTCTTGAAGATAAGATTTTTCCCAAAATGAACTCCTTTCTCGGTGAAAGCCAGAAGTTGGCTGACATTGATGATTTTTGTTCAAAGATAAAAGCCGCCAAAGATACCCAGCTCGACGATGATTTTACTGTCATCGCTCGCACTGAAGCCCTGATCTCCGGTCTGGGTATGTCAGAAGCACTAAAACGCGCAGAACATTACCGACAGGCAGGAGCAGATGCGATCCTTATTCATTCCAAAAGCGACAACGCCGATGAAATCCTGACATTTTCCGCTGAATGGGCTTGCCGTGGCCCACTTGTTATTGTGCCAACTAAATATTACTCCACTCCGACGGAAATTTTTCAGCAGGCCAGAATTTCAACCATTATCTGGGCAAATCACAGCCTACGATCTTCTATTGTGGCAATGCGGGAAACTACCCGTCATATCTTTGAAAACCAATCGATAAGCCATATCGAGCAGGATATCGCTACGCTGGAAGACGTCTTTGCGTTAACGAACGAAGTTAACGCAAATCTGGCAGACAAACTCTATAAAGCAGGATAAAAGTGGCCGATGGAAACCGCACATTATTTTACCTATCTGCTGAAAGAGGCTGGGTTTAACTTTTTCAGTGGTGTTCCCTGTTCATTTTTGACTCAAGTTATTGACCACGCTATTGCCGATCCTGACCTGGATTACATTGCTGCGACCAGTGAAGGAGAGGCTGTAGCGTTGGCTGCTGGTGCTTGGCTGGCGGGAAAACAGTCTGTGGTGATGTGTCAGAATTCAGGGTTAGGTAACATGGTAAATCCTCTGACTTCGCTTAATGCCGCTTTTAATATTCCAGTCCTTCTAGTGATTACCCATCGGGGTAAGCCAGGAATTAACGATGAGCCACAACACATACTTATGGGCGAGATAACCCCTGATCTTCTGACGTTGCTCGGCATTCCTTCCATCATTTTACCCGCAGAAACTTCGGCAATGGCTGAGGTAATAACTAACGCAATGCATCAAGTGCAGAATGAACAAAAAACCGTTGCGATTATTGTTGAAAAAGGGATTTTTCAGGAAGCAACAGTCGCCAAAAGAACTCCATCTGTGCTACCCAGCCGCACTGCAGTGCTGAAGCAACTTCTAGAACTGGCTGGAGAACAGGACTTTCTCATTGCGACTACCGGCAAAACAGGGCGAGAACTGTTTACATTAAACGATAGGCCAAACAATCTTTACTGCGTTGGTTCCATGGGATACGCAAGCTCATTAGCGCAAGGGATCGCTCTGTTCACGCCACAACGAACCGTCACCATTATCGATGGCGATGGAGCCGCGCTTATGCATCCGGGGAATATGGCAACCATTGGTCACCTGCATAATTCAAACCTGATTCATCTGCTTTTGAATAACGGTGTTTACGATTCCACCGGTGGTCAGGAAACGTTGGCTGAAGGGGTTAATTTCGCGCAGGTAGCACTTGGAATGGGTTATGCGCATGCACAGTATTGCGCATCTATGTCTGAACTGACCGATGCTTATCGCCGTGCGCGAGAACATGTCCGGGGCCCGGTACTACTGATCATCAATATTGCTATCGGCTCTATGGGGGATTTAGGACGCCCTACGGTCACCCCAGAGCAAATTGCCATGCGCCTTAAACATCAAATAAAGGAGTCCTTCTTCTTATGACAGCTCATTTCACGTTGAATAAAACTCTCGATGCAATGGAAGTTTACACTTCGAAAGCTATTGCCAACAAAGCGGCACAAATGCCAGATGTGATGAATCTTAGCTTTGGAGAACCGGAATTCGGTCCTCCTGAGTTTCTGAAACCTTTAATTGAACAACAAGGGCTGAGCTGGGAAGTTTTTTTGCACTCAGTAAAAGGTTATGAACAGCCAAAAGGATCGCTAGCTTTACGCCAGGCTATTGCCGAGTGGTATCAACAACATTATGACGTAATTGTTGACCCCGAACGGGAAATCATGATTACTCACGGTGGCGTGGAAGCAATTAATCTCGCGATCCAATGCACCACACAGGCACAACAGGGTGTGATTATCAGCCATCCTTCTTATATGTTGTATGAACGTGCCGTGACAGCCCTTAATCGCAAACCGATCGCACTTCATCGGCCATTGGGTGATGCTGAATATTATTCTGCACTGGAAGCACAACAACAGGATGCGGCAATGCAACAGGCCGGTGCGATCATCGTTAATTCACCGGAGAACCCAAGCGGATATATGCTGAACACCCAAGATTGGGATGCTGTAGCGGCGTTCACGCAGCAGCATGGCATCTGGTTAATTCACGATGAAGTATATGATGTTATGGCTTATTCAGAACGGCATCAGCCCGCATTGAAACATCCGAAGCTGTGCGAAAACACCATCATGATCAATAGTTTCTCCAAAAAATTCGGCCTTCCGGGACTACGTATTGGCTGGATGATTGCCAATGAGCGTGTCATCAATATGGCAGCGAAACTGCATGACTATTTTTATCTCGGAGTAAATAAACAATATGAACAAATTGCCCTGTTGATTTTACGTGAGCCACGTATGACAACTTGGCTTCACGAAGTCGTTGTAAAGCTGCAAGCCCGGATGGAGCGCGCTATCAGCGAACTTAATGTTTCGCTGGGATATAAGTGGACTCGTCAGCCCCGTGGAGCCATGTTCCTTTTCCCTGATGTTTCCTGCCTGTATTCGCGCTTGCCCATTAAGTGGCAGGACAATAGCCGCACCGTAGGAGAATGTGTGGCGGAATACTTATTGCATGAGAAAGGTGTAGCAGTAGTGCCTGGCCACGTATATGGAGAAAACTCAACAAATCATATTCGTATGGTGCTTTGCACAACCGAAGACGTGTTCGAACAGGCGTTGCATCGCCTGACCCATTAAACAAATGGAGAACAGCAATGGACTACTTTCCCGATTCTCAGCTGATTTCTGGCTTTTTCAACGCAGGACAACAGGAACTACTCGACGCTATTTACCAAGAGTTAGATGCAAAGGCCCGAATGATAGTACAGCAGGCGCAAGCTGAAAACTGCACTCTAGCCGATTTTTACCGCCGTCAGCAAACCCTGATCGTTGTGCCAGAAAAACAGTCGACGGATCGTATCTGCCGTATGGAGTACCTCAATGGCAGCTCCGAGACTTTTTATCAGCAGGTAACTCTGCCGGTGCAACGGCGGCTCGAAGAATTAGTGGGCGCAAAACTAACGCTGTTTAAAGACAAGTGTAACGTAAAAGCCCCTCAAGGGGGGGCCTTTCCACCTCATCAGGATGCTCCTGCTTACCGTAATTTTGGCCCCACTATTTTTATTACCGCAGGCATCATGCTGGATACACTGTCCACAGATAACGGTTGTCTGCATATGGCGGCTAATTACAGAAAGCTGAACACTGGCATCGTGCAAAATTGCACCACACCATATGGGGGTTATCCCTTGTTCAAATACTTCGTAGGTGGCGAGCGTAATGGTGATCTTCTTGATGAAGTGCAGACTTTACTGCAATGGGAAACCATCAACGCTCAGGCGGGCGACATCCTGGTATTCAACTCATTCATTCCGCACTTTTCCCATATAAATACCAGCCAACAGTACAGACGGGTGTTTTATCTCACTTTTAACCTACTGAGCGAAGGTTCCCATTACAACCACTATTACAAGAAAAAGTGGCAGGATTACAGCAACCCGCAGTTCCATATCTCTACCCCTACCACGCATGCAGCACTGC